>JBBECF010000093.1:0-28522 GCA_040881945.1 Dongiaceae bacterium
GGGCGGCCGCACGGTTGGCGCCGGCGTCGTCGCCTCGATCATCGAATAGCGGCGACAACGGTCGCGACAACAACGAAACGCGGCCGCCGGCCGCCGAATAGGCAAGAACAATGGAAAGCCAAGACATCCGGATACGCCTCAAGGCGTACGATCATCGCGTCCTCGACCAGTCGACGAGCGAGATCGTGACCACCGCGAAGCGCACCGGCGCCCGGGTGCGCGGGCCGATTCCGCTGCCGACGCGGCTCGAGAAATTCACGGTGCTGCGCTCGCCGCACATCGACAAAAAGAGCCGCGAGCAGTTCGAAATCCGCACCCACAAGCGGCTGCTCGATATCGTCGATCCGACGCCGCAGACGGTGGACGCGCTGATGAAGCTCGATCTCGCCGCCGGCGTCGACGTCGAGATCAGGCTGAAGAGCTAGGGAGCGCCCGCGATGCGTACCGGTTTGATCGCCCGCAAGGTCGGCATGTCCCGCGTCTTCACCGAGGAAGGGGCGCAGGTGTCGGTGACCGTACTGCAGATCGACAACTGTCAGGTGGTCGCCGTGCGCACGGCGGAGCGCGACGGCTATTCCGCGCTGCAGCTCGGCGTCGGCACGGCGAAGCCGCGCAATACGACGAAGCCGATGCGCGGCCATTTCGCCAAGGCGAAGGTCGAGCCGAAGCGCAAGCTGGCCGAGTTCCGCGTCCCCGCGGACGCCGTCGTCGAGGTCGGGGCCGAGCTGACGGCCGGGCATTTCGTCGCCGGCCAGTTCGTCGACGTGACCGGGACGAGCATCGGCAAGGGCTTCGCCGGGGCGATGAAGCGGCACAATTTCGGGGGTTTGCGCGCCACGCACGGCGTGTCGGTGTCGCACCGCAGCCACGGCTCGACCGGCAACCGGCAGGACCCCGGTCGCGTGTTCAAGGGCAAGAAGATGGCCGGCCATATGGGCGACCGGCGGGTGACGGTGCAGAACCTGAAGGTGGTTTCGACCGACGCCGAGCGCGGCCTGATCCTGGTCATGGGAGGGGTTCCCGGCACCGACGGTGGGTACTTGCTGGTGCGCGACGCGGTCAAGCGGAAGGCGGCGGACGGGCTGCCGTTCCCGGCGGCCGTGCGCGGCGCTGCGGCTGCCGAGGCGGCGGTCGCCGCCCCAGGCGCAGAGAGCGGGGAATAGCGCGCGATGAAGTGTCCGGTGACCAACCTCGACAACAAGAAGGTCGGCGACATCGACCTGGACGAGGCGGTGTTCGGCCTGCCGCTTAGGCCGGACATCCTCGCCCGCATGGTTAATTGGCAACTGGCGAAACGCCGCGCCGGCACGCACAAGACCAAGGGGATCAGCGACGTCAGCGGCACCACGCGCAAGCCCCACCGCCAGAAGGGCACCGGCCGCGCCCGCCAAGGCAGCCTGCGCTCGCCGCAGTTCCGCGGCGGCGCGGTGATCTTCGGCCCGGTCGTGCGCAGCCATGCCCACGACCTGACGAAGAAGGTACGACGGCTCGCCTTGAAGACGGTGTTGTCGAGCAAGCAGGCGGACGGCAAGCTGGTAATTCTCGACGCGGCCAGGACCCAGGCGGCCAAGACCAAGGCGCTTGCCGGCAAGCTGGACAAGCTCGGCTGGCGCTCGGTGTTGGTGATCGACGGGCCGGAGCTCGACGATAATTTTTGCCGCGCCGCCGCGAATATTCCGGGCGTGGACGTGTTGCCGCAACAGGGCGCCAACGTGTACGACATCCTGCGCCGCGACATCCTGGTGCTGACCAGGGACGCGGTCCAGCATCTGGAGGCGCGGTTGAAATGAGCAGGGCACGCTCGACCGGCCGGCCGCAGGTGCAGGTAAGCCAGGTGCGCATGTACGATTTGATCCGCTCCCCCGTGGTGACGGAGAAGTCGACCTTGGGCTCGGCGCACAATCAGGTGACGTTCCGCGTCCCACGCGACGCCACCAAGCCGGAGATCAAGGCGGCGGTGGAGGGTCTCTTCAAGGTCAAGGTCGAGGCGGTCAACACCCTGCGTCAGCGCGGCAAGGTGAAGCGGTTCCGCGGCCGAGAGGGCCGCCGGGCCGACTACAAGAAGGCGATGATCACGCTGGCCGCCGGCCAATCGATCGACGTGACGACGGGAATCTGAGCGATGGCACTGAAGAGCTACAAACCGACCACGCCGGGCCAGCGCCAACTCGTCATCGTCGACCGGTCCGAGCTGCACAAGGGGCCGCCGGTCAAGGCGCTGACCGAGGGGCTGCGCAAGACCGGCGGGCGCAACAACCGCGGCCGCATGACCGCACGCCGCATGGGCGGCGGCCACAAGCGCCGCTATCGCCTGGTCGATTTCAAGCGGCGCAAGTTCGGCGTGGCGGCAACGGTCGAGCGTCTGGAGTACGACCCCAATCGCACCGCCTTCATTGCGCTGCTGCGCTACGACGATGGCGAGCTCGCTTACATTCTGGCGCCGCAGCGGCTCAAGGCCGGCGACACGGTGGTTTCGGGCGAACGCGTCGACATCAAGCCGGGCAACGCCTTGCCCCTGAAGAGCATCCCCGTCGGCACCATCGTCCATAACGTGGAGATGAAAGTCGGCCGCGGCGGGCAGATAGCGCGGGCCGCGGGGACTTACGTCCAGTTGGTCGGCCGCGATTCCGGCTACGCGCTGCTGCGGCTCGGCTCGGGCGAAGTGCGGATGGTGCGAACCGAGTGCATGGCCACCATCGGCGCGGTGTCCAATCCGGATCAGCAGAACATCAAGCTGGGCAAGGCCGGGCGCAACCGTTGGCTGGGCCGGCGGCCGTCGGTGCGCGGCGTCGCCATGAACCCGATCGATCATCCGCACGGCGGCGGCGAGGGCCGCACCTCGGGCGGCCGCCACCCGGTGACCCCCTGGGGCAAGTCGACCAAGGGTAAGAAGACGCGACATAACAAGAAGACCGATTCGCTGATTGTGCGCCGGCGGCAAAAGAAAAAGTAGAGGAGGGCGATCGTTGTCCCGCTCCGTTTGGAAAGGCCCGTTCATCGACGGCTATCTGCTGAAGAAGGCAGATGTCTCGCGCGCCTCCGGCCGCAACGAGGTGATCAAGATATGGTCGCGACGGTCGACGATCCTGCCGCAGTTCGTCGGTCTCACCTTCGGCGTCTACAACGGCCATAAGTTCCTGCCGGTTCTGGTGACCGAAAACATGATCGGCCACAAGTTCGGCGAGTTCGCGCCGACCCGGACGTTCCACGGGCACTCCGCGGACAAGAAAGTGAAGAGGGCCTAAGCGCCATGAGCAAGCCAGCGACACCGCGGCGCCTGACCGAGACCGAGGCGCAGGCCGTGGCGAGCAATCTGCGGGTCAGCGCGCGCAAGCTCAACCTGGTCGCGGCGAGTATCCGTGGCAAGGCCGCGCAGCCGGCCCTGGCCGTGCTCACCTTTTCCAAGCGGCGCATCGCCGGCGACGTGAAGAAGGTGCTGCAGGCGGCCATCGCCAACGCCGAGAACAACCACCAGCTCGACGTCGACCGGCTCTACGTCGCCGAGGCCTTCGTCGGGCGCAGTTTCGTGATGAAGCGGTTCCATGCCCGCGCGCGCGGCCGCGGCGCCCAAATCCTGAAGCCGTGGAGCAACCTCACCGTGGTCGTGCGAGAGCGCGAGGAGACAGCCTGAATGGGCCAAAAAGTAAATCCGATCGGGCTGCGCGTCGGCATCAACCGGACGTGGGATTCCCGTTGGTATGCCGAAGCCGGCTACGCCGGCCTGCTGCACGAGGACCTGCGCCTGAAGCGCTATTTGATGGACCGCCTCAGCCAGGCCGGCATCAGCCGGATCGTGATCGAACGGCCGGCCAAGAAGGCGCGCATCACCATCCACACGGCCCGGCCGGGCGTCGTCATCGGCAAGAAGGGCGTGGACATCGAAAAGCTGCGCGCCGAGCTGGCCAAGATGACCGGCGGCGACGTCCACCTCAATATCGTGGAAATCCGCAAGCCCGAGATCGACGCCAAGCTGGTGGCCGAAAACATCGCGCAGCAACTCGAACGCCGCATCGCCTTCCGCCGCGCCATGAAGCGCGCCGTGCAGTCGGCGATGCGCCTCGGCGCCCAGGGTATCCGCATCAATTGCGGCGGCCGTTTGGGCGGCGCCGAGATCGCGCGCAGCGAATGGTACCGCGAGGGGCGCGTGCCGCTGCACACGCTGCGCGCCGACATCGACTACGGCGAGGCGACGGCGAAGACGACCTATGGCACCTGCGGGGTCAAGGTCTGGGTGTTCAAGGGCGAAATTCTCGGCCACGATCCGATGGCCCAGGACAAGCGCGCCCAAGAACAGCAGATCGCCCGCTAGGCCCCGAACGAGGAAGACCCCGGCATGCTCGCGCCGAAGCGCACCAAGTATCGCAAGGCCCACAAGGGGCGCATCCACGGCGCCGCCAAGGGCGGCACGTCGCTCAATTTCGGCGCCTACGGCCTGAAGGCGGTCGAACCCGGCCGCATTACGGCGCGCCAGATCGAAGCGGCGCGGCGCGCGGTCACGCGCCACATGAAGCGGCTCGGCAAGGTGTGGATCCGTATCTTCCCGGACGTGCCGGTCAGCACGAAGCCGGCCGAGGTGCGCATGGGCAGCGGCAAGGGCGCGCCGGAGTTCTGGGTCGCCCGGGTCCATCCCGGCCGCATCGTCATGGAGATCGACGGCGTGCCGCGCGAGCTGGCCAAGCGGGCGTTCGAGCTGGGGGCGGCGAAGCTGCCGCTGCGCACCCGCTTCGTGATCCGCCTGGGCGAGGGGGTCTGAGCGATGAAGGCCGAGGATCTGCGCGTAAAGTCGCCGGACGAGCTGCATACCCTGCTGCTCAACCTGAAGAAGGAGGCGTTCAACCTGCGCTTCCAGAAGGCGAGCGGCCAGCTCGAAAACACCGTGCGCGTGCGTCACGTGCGGCGCGACATCGCCCGCGTCCTGACGTTCATGAACGCCAAGCGGCGCGCCGCGTCTTAAGGAGAGGAACGCATGCCGAGACGCATCCTGCACGGGGTCGTGGTGAGCGACAAATCGGACAAGACGGTGATCGTCCGGGTCGACCGTCGCGTCATGGATCCGCTGTACAAAAAATTCATCCGGCGGTCGAAGAAATATGCCGCGCATGATGAAGTCAACGCCCACAAGATCGGCGACTCGGTAAGTATTCGCGAGTGCCGGCCGATCTCCCGGCGCAAGCGCTGGGAGATCGTTGCCGGTGCCGCCGGACCGGAGGCGCCGCAACCATGATCCAGATGCAGACCAACCTGGAGGTCGCCGACAATTCCGGCGCCCGTCGCGTGCAGTGCATCAAGGTGCTGGGCGGCTCCAAGCGGCGGTACGCCTCGGTCGGCGACGTGATCGTGGTGTCGATCAAGGAGGCGATTCCGCGCGGCCGCGTCAAGAAAGGCGACGTCCACCAGGCCGTGATCGTGCGCACCGCCAAGGAGATCCGCCGTCCGGACGGCAGCTCGATCCGCTTCGACCGCAACGCGGCGGTACTGATCACCAAGCAGGGCGAACCGATCGGGACCCGCATCTTCGGCCCGGTCACGCGCGAACTGCGCGGCAAGAAGTTCATGAAGATCATCTCGCTCGCGCCCGAAGTCCTCTAGGGACATCGGCCGGCGACGCGAAGCGACAGGCAAGAAACGAGCATGGCCATCAAGTTCAAGATCAAGAAGGGCGACAAGGTGATCGTCATCACCGGCCGCGACAAGGGGCGGACCGGGGAAGTGCTGCGCGTGCTGCGGACCCGGAACCGCGTTCTGGTGCAGGGCGTCAACATGATGAAGCGGCATACCAAACAAAGCGCGGCCACGCCCGGCGGCATCGTCGAACAAGAGGCGGCGATCCACATCTCGAACGTCGCCCATATCGACCCGAAAACGAGCAAGCCGACGCGCGTCGGCTTCAAGACCTTGGAAGGCGGCCGCAAGGTGCGCGTCGCCCGCCGTTCCGGCGAATCGATAGACCTATAGGCCCGGCGATGACCCGCTTCCAGGAACGCTACGTCAACGTGCTGCGACCCGCGCTGATGACGGAGTTCGAGTACAAGAGCCCGATGCAGGCGCCGCGGCTCGAGAAGATCGTCGTCAACATGGGCGTCGGCGAGGCCGTGCAGGACAGCAAGAAGCTGGCCGCCGCGGTGAACGACCTGAGCCTGATCACCGGCCAGAAGCCGGTGATCACGAAGGCGCGCACGTCGATCGCCACGTTCAAGCTGCGCGAAGGCATGAACATCGGCTGCAAGGTGACGCTGCGCGGGGCGCGCATGTTCGAATTCCTCGACCGCCTGGTCACGATCGCCCTGCCGCGGGTGCGCGACTTCCGCGGCGTGGCGGCCAAGAGTTTCGACGGGCGCGGCAATTACGCGCTCGGCCTGAAGGAGCAGCTGGTGTTCCCGGAGATCGATTACGACAAGATCGACGAAGTCCGCGGCATGGACATCGTCATCGTGACCACGGCGCGAAGCGACGCCGAGGCTAAGGCCCTGCTGAAGGGCTTCGACATGCCGTTTGCGGGCTGACGGACCGGACAGAGGACTGAAGAATGGCAAAGACGAGCGCCATCGAACGGAACAAGAAGCGGCGTGGGCTGGTCAAGCGGTTCGCCGGACGGCGGGCGCGGCTGAAGGCGGTCGCGGCCGACGAGGCGCTGCCGCCGGAGGAGCGCTTCGTCGCGCGCCTCAAGCTGGCCGAGTTGCCGCGCAATTCGTCGCCGGTGCGCGTGCGCAATCGATGCGAACTGACCGGGCGGCCGCGCGGCAACTACCGAAAGTTCAAGCTGTCGCGGATCGCGTTGCGCCAACTGGCGTCGTCCGGCCAGATTCCGGGCATGGTGAAGTCGAGTTGGTAGCGGCAGGTAAGGGAGACTCGATGCTATGACGATGAGCGATCCCCTCGGGGATATGCTGACCCGAATTCGCAATGCTCAGAAGGCGCGCGTGGCAACTGTCGCGAGCCCGGCCTCGAAGCTGCGCGCCAACGTGCTCGAGGTGCTGGCGCGCGAAGGCTACATCCGCGGCTACCGGCACAGCGACGACGCGCCCGGCGCCGGGATGTTCGAGATCGAGCTCAAATACCACGAGGGCCAACCGGTGATTCGCCAGATCGCCCGCATCTCGAAGCCGGGGCGCCGCGTCTATTCCAAGATCGCCGACCTGCACCGCGTCTATAGCGGCCTTGGCATTTCCATCCTGTCGACCCCGCGCGGGGTCATGTCGGACAACGAGGCACGCGCCGCCCATGTCGGCGGCGAAGTCCTCTGTCGCGTGTTCTGAGGAGCGATCATGTCCCGCGTTGGCAAGAATCCGGTGTCCGTCCCGAGCGGCGTCAGCGTCGAGATCGCCGGCCGCCGCGTCTCGGCGAAAGGCAAGCTCGGCGAGCTCGCCCTGAGGCTCGGCGACAGGGTCTCGGTGCGCCTCGATGACGGCAAGGTATGGGTGACTCCGGATGACGACTCGAAGCAGGCGCGAATGATGTGGGGCACCACGCGCAACCTGGTGCGCAATCTGGTGTCCGGGGTCGCGCAGGGCTTCAGCAAGACCCTGGAAATCAACGGCGTCGGCTATCGCGCCGCGGTGCAGGGCAATAACCTGCAGCTCCAGCTCGGCTACAGCCACGACGTCGTTTACCCGATCCCGGCCGGCGTCTCGATCAAGTGCGAACGGCCGACGCTGATCAAGGTCTCGGGCGCGGACAAGCAGCGGGTCGGTCAGGTGGCGGCCGAGATCCGCGCCTTCCGCAAGCCCGAGCCGTACAAGGGCAAGGGCATCAAGTACGAGAACGAGGCGATCGTGCGCAAGGAAGGAAAGAAGAAGTAGGATGTCCGTGATTAGAGAACGTCGCGAACGTCGGCGCCGGCGGCTCCGCACGGCGATCGGCCGTCGGGCCGGCGGCCGGCCGCGCCTGTCGGTCTTTCGGTCGAGCCTGCACATTTACGCGCAGGTGATCGACGACCGGGGCGGCGTCACTCTGGCCGCCGCCTCCAGCATCGACAAGGGGTTGAAGGGCAGCTTGAAGTCGGGGACGAACGTCGCCGCGGCCGCCGAAGTCGGCCGGCTGATTGCCGAGCGGGCGCTTGCCGCCGGGATCAAGGAGGTCGTGTTCGACCGCGGCGGCTATTTGTTTCATGGCCGGGTGAAGGCCCTGGCCGAAGCCGCCCGCGCCGGCGGCCTGTCGTTTTAGGGAGCCGGGCAAGATGGCAAGATCCCCACGGGGCGGCGACCGACGCGAGCGGAGCCGCGAAGACAGCGATCTGGTCGAGAAGCTGGTCGGTATCAACCGCGTCGCCAAGGTGGTCAAGGGCGGCCGGCGCTTCGGCTTTGCCGCGCTGGTCATCGTCGGCGACGGCAAGGGCAGGGTCGGCCACGGCGCCGGCAAGGCGCGCGAGGTGCCGGAAGCCATCCGCAAGGCCACCGAGCAGGCCAAGCGCAGCATGGTGCGCGTGCCGTTGCGCGAAGGCCGCACCCTGCATCACGACGTGATCGGCCACTACGGCGCCGGCGAAATCGTCCTGCGCGCCGCCAAGCCGGGCACCGGCATCATCGCCGGCGGGCCGGTGCGCGCCATTTTCGAGGCGCTCGGCGTGCACGACGTGGTGGCGAAGTCGGTCGGCAGCTCGAACCCGCACAACATGATCAAGGCGGCCTTCGACGGCCTCGCCCATGCCACGTCGCCGCGCGCCGTTGCCGCGCGCCGCGGCCGCAAGGTGAGCGAGGTGCTTGGCCGCCGCGAAACCGCCGAGGCCAAGGAGTAAGCCGATGACCGCGCCGAACAAACCGACCGTGAAGGTGACCCAGGTCGTCAGCCCGATCGGCCGCAAGAGGGATCAGCGCGAAACCTTGATCGGTCTCGGCCTGAACAAGTTGCATCGCAGCCGCGTGCTCGAGGACACGCCCGCCGTGCGCGGCATGATCGACAAGGTCCGCCATCTGATTCGCGTCGATTCGGCGGGCTGAGGCGTCGGCGACAGCAAGGAACGAGCGACATGAAGCTGAACCAGCTCTCCGACAATCCGGGGTCGCACAAGGCGCGCATGCGCGTCGGCCGCGGCATCGGCTCGGGCAAGGGCAAGACCGCCGGCCGCGGCGTCAAGGGCCAGACCTCGCGCACCGGCGTCCGCCTCAAGGGCTTCGAGGGCGGGCAGATGCCGCTGCACCGCCGCTTGCCGAAGCGCGGCTTCAAGAACATCTTCCGGCTGCGCTTCGCGGTGATCAATCTCGGCCGATTGCAGACGGCGGTCGAAGCGGGGAAACTGGACCCCGCACAGCCGGTGACCGGCGTCGCGCTGCGCGCCGCCGGCTTGGTCGGCCGGTTGCACGACGGGGTGCGGCTGTTGGCCAAGGGCGAGCTGAAAACGAAGCTGACCATCGAAGTTGTCGGCGCCTCGAAGGCCGCGATCGCCGCGGTCGAACGGGCGGGCGGCAAGGTCGTGCTCCCGGCGCCGCCGGCGCCGGTCGAAGCGCCAAGCTAGGAGCGGCCCGGGACATGGCCTCCGCCGCCGAACAACTCGCCGCCAATATCAATTTCGGCGCCTTCGCCAAGGCGCACGAACTGAAGCGGCGCATCTGGTTCACGCTTGGCGCGCTGATCATCTATCGCCTCGGCACCTACATTCCGCTCCCCGGCATCGATCCGTTCGTGCTCCAACAGGTGTTCGAGCAGCAGAGCGGCGGCATCCTCGGCATGTTCGACATGTTCTCCGGCGGCGCGCTCGGCCGGATGACGATCTTCGCCCTGAACATCATGCCGTACATCTCGGCGTCGATCATCATGCAGCTCCTGACCAGCGTCTCGCCGACTCTCGACGCGCTGAAGAAGGAGGGCGAGTCGGGCCGCAAGAAACTGAATCAGTACACCCGCATGGGCACGGTGGTACTGGCCGCCGTCCAGGCCTATGGCATCGCCGTGGGGCTGGAAGGCATGAGCGCCGGCGCCGCGGCGGCGGTGGCCGCCCCCGGCTTGTTCTTCCGCATGACCACGGTGATCACGCTCACGGGCGGGACCATCTTCCTGATGTGGCTGGGCGAACAGATCACGGCGCGCGGCGTCGGCAACGGCATTTCGCTGATCATCTTCAGCGGCATCGTCGCCAATCTGCCGAGCGCGCTGGTCAGCACGCTCGAGCTGGGGCGCACCGGGGCGCTGTCGACGCTGCTGATCGTCGGGATCCTGGTCATGGCCGTGGCGGTCATCACCTTTATCGTGTTCATCGAACGGTCCCAGCGCCGGCTCGTCGTGCAGTACCCAAAGCGCCAGGTCGGCAACAAGATGTTCGGCGGCGACAGCTCGCACCTGCCGATGAAGCTGAACAGCGCCGGCGTCATCCCGCCGATCTTCGCCAGTTCGCTGCTGCTCCTGCCGTTGACCGTCGCCGGGTTCAGCGGCGCGCAGGGGCCGGACTGGCTGCAGACCGCGACCGCCTATCTCGGCCACGGCCAGCCGCTCTACATGCTCCTCTACGTGTCGCTGATCGTGTTTTTCGCGTTCTTCTATACGGCGGTCGTGTTCAATCCGGCGGACACCGCGGACAACCTGAAGAAGTACGGCGGCTTCATTCCGGGCATGCGGCCGGGCAAGAACACGGCCGAATACCTGGACTACGTGCTGACCCGTCTCACCGTGGTCGGCGCCGCTTATCTCTCGGTGATCTCGATCCTGCCCGAGATTCTGATCTCGAAATACGCGTTGCCCTTCTACTTCGGCGGCACCAGCCTGCTCATCGTCGTCACGGTGACCATGGACACGGTGGCGCAGATCCATTCGCACCTGCTCGCGCACCAGTATGAAGGCCTGATCAAGAAGTCGAAGCTCCGGGGACGTCGGGGATGAGGGTGATCCTGCTCGGGCCGCCGGGCGCCGGCAAGGGTACGCAGGCGAAACGGCTCGAGGACACGCACGGCCTGGTGCAGCTCTCGACCGGCGACATGCTGCGCGCCGCGGTGGCCGCGGGAAGCGCTCTCGGCCGCCAGGCCAAGCGGGTCATGGAGGCCGGCGAGCTGATGCCGGACGACATCATCATCGACATGATCGGCGAGCGCATCGACCAGGCCGATTGCCGGAACGGCTTCGTCCTCGACGGTTTTCCGCGGACGACCCGCCAGGCGGCGGCGCTCGACGCCATGCTGGCGAAAAAGGGAGCACGGCTGGACGCGGTGGTCGAGTTGGCGGTCGACGAGGAAGCGCTGATCGAACGCATCGCCGGCCGGTTCAGTTGCGCCAATTGCGGGGCCGGCTATCACGACCAATTCAAACGGCCGAAGGTGGACGGGGTGTGCGACCAGTGCGGGTCGACCGAGTTCGTTCGCCGCAAGGACGACAACGCAGAGACCGTGCGGGCGCGGCTCGAGGCCTATGGCAGCCAGACGGCGCCGATCCTGCCCTATTACGAGGCCAAGGGGCTGCTGCAGCGTGTCGACGGCATGGCGGATGTCGACGAGGTCACGCGGCAGATCGAGGTGGCCCTGAAGGCCGCCTAACCTGTTGACTCGGGGGCGGCGTTTCCTATAATGCGCCCCCTCGGCTCTGTCTCGGAGACCGGGCGTCTTTGTGTGTCCTGATGAAACTTGAGGAGTCCGTGCGGTGGCCCGTATAGCCGGCGTCAATATCCCCACGCAGAAGCGGGCGCTGATCGGCCTCAGCTATATCCATGGGATCGGCCGGACGAAAGCCCGGCAGATCTGCGAAAAGGTCGGTCTCCCGGAATCGCGGCGGGTCAATCAACTCACCGAAGACGAGATCGTGCGCATCCGCGAGGTGATCGACCGCGACTACCGGGTCGAAGGCGACCTGCGCCGCGAGGTGGCGATGAACATCAAGCGGCTCATGGACCTCGGCTGCTACCGGGGCCTGCGCCACCGCAAGGGCCTGCCGGTGCATGGCCAGCGCACGCACACGAATGCGCGCACCCGCAAGGGCAAGGCGCGGCCGATCGCCGGCAAGAAGAAATAGGCTTCGGCCTCCACGGAAGGCGGACTCGATTATGGCCAAGGCAGCTACGCCGCGCGTGCGGCGCCGGGAGCGCAAGAACATCACCTCCGGCGTGGCGCATGTGAACGCCAGCTTCAACAATACGATGATCACGATCACCGACGCCCAGGGCAACACCATCGCTTGGTCGTCGTCCGGCAGCCAGGGCTTCAAGGGGTCGCGCAAGTCCACGCCCTATGCCGCACAGATGGCCGCCGACGGCGCCGCGCGCAAGGCAATGGAGCACGGCGTCAAGGTGCTGGAGGTCGAAGTGAAGGGGCCGGGCTCGGGGCGCGAATCGGCGCTGCGCGCCTTGCAGGCGGCCGGCTTCACGATTACTTCGATCAAGGACGTGACGCCGATCCCGCATAACGGCTGCCGTCCGCCCAAACGCCGTCGCGTCTAGGCTTACGCGTCGCGACCGCGACCATCCGGCGGCCGGATCGACCGGCGGCCGCGCGCGTGACGAAAAGCGAGCGGATCCGGGCATCCATCGACAGGCATGAGGTCACACGCCGTGATTCACAAGAACTGGACTGAACTGATCAAGCCGAACAAGCTCAACGTGGAGTCCGGCTCAGACCCGGCGCGCGAGGCGACCGTGGTCGCCGAGCCGCTCGAACGCGGCTTCGGCCTGACGCTCGGCAACGCGTTGCGCCGGGTGCTGCTGTCGTCGCTGCAGGGCGCTGCCATCACCGCGGTGCAGATCGACGGGGTGCTCCACGAGTTCTCCTCGATCCCCGGCGTGCTTGAGGACCTCACCGACATTGTCCTCAACATCAAGCTGATCGGCCTGCGCATGCACGGCGAGGGGCCGAAGCGCATGCGGCTGCGGGCCGAAGGGCCGGGCGAGATCACGGCCCGGCGGATCGAGGCCGGCCACGATATCGAGATCATGAACCCGAACCTCGTGCTGTGCACGCTCGACCAGGGCACGAAGCTCAACATGGAATTTACCGTGGAGAGCGGCAAGGGCTACGTGCCGGCGTCGCAGAACCGGCCGGAGGACGCGCCCATCGGCCTGATTCCGGTGGACGCCCTGTTCAGCCCGGTGCGCAAGGTCACGTACAAGGTCGACAATACCCGCGTCGGCCAGGTGACCGACTACGACAAGCTGTCGATGCAGATCGAAACCAACGGCGCGGTCACGCCCGAGGATGCGGTGGCGCTCGCCGCGCGCATCCTCCAGGACCAGCTCCGGCTGTTCGTCAATTTCGAGGAGCCGCGCGCGGCGGGCGCCGAGGAACGGGCCGCCGAGCCGCCCTTCAACAAGAACCTGCTGCGCAAGGTGGACGAGCTCGAGCTCTCGGTACGGTCGGCCAACTGCCTGAAGAACGACAACATCGTCTATATTGGCGACCTGGTGCAGAAGTCCGAGGCGGAGATGCTGCGGACGCCGAACTTCGGCCGCAAATCGCTGAACGAGATCAAGGAGGTGCTGGCCCAGATGGGGCTGCATCTCGGCATGGAGATCCCGAACTGGCCGCCGGAGAACATCGAGGACATGGCGCGCCGTTTGGACGAGCCGTATTAGGAGTCAGGAGCGATGCGCCATCGAATGAGCGGCCGCAAGCTGAACCGGACGAGCAGCCATCGCAAGGCGATGTTCGCCAACATGGCCGCGGCCCTGGTCAAGCACGAGCAGATCCGCACCACCCTGCCGAAGGCGAAGGACCTGCGGCCGATCGTCGAACGGCTGATCACGCTCGGCAAGCGCGGCGGTCTGCACGCGCGGCGCCAGGTTCTGGCCGTGCTCAAGGACGACATCCTGGCGCGCAAGCTGCTCGGTCCGCTCGCCGAGCGTTATGCCGAGCGGCCCGGCGGCTACACGCGGGTGCTGAAGGCCGGCATGCGCTACGGCGACGCGGCGGCGATGGCGATCATCGAACTGGTCGATCGCGACCCGGCGGCCAAGGGACAGGACTCCGGCGCGACCGAAGCCGCCGAGGAGACGGCGGCGGCGTGACGGCGGCAACGCCGGCGGTTGGTCGCACGCGAAGGCAGCCCTTGCGGCTGCCTTTGTCGTGTGCGGGCGGCGGACTGGCGGCGCGCGCGCTCGCCGTCCTGATGCTTCTGACGCCGGCGGCCGCCGCCGCCGAGGCGGTGCCGCAATCGCGGACCGAGATCGAACTGTCCTTCGCCCCGCTGGTCAAGAAGGCGGCGCCGGCGGTGGTGAACATCTACACGCGCAAGGTCGTGCAGACGCGCGCCGCTTCGCCGTTCGCCTCCGACCCCTTCTTCCGGCGCTTCTTCGGCGACGACTTCGGCCTCGGCCGGCCGGCGGAGCGCATTCAGAACTCGCTCGGTTCGGGCGTCATCGTCGCTCCGGACGGCCTCGTCGTCACCAACCACCACGTCGTCAAGGACAGCGACGAGATCACCGTGGTGCTGGCCGACCGGCGCGAATTCAATGCCCGCATCGTCACCAGCGACGAGCGCACCGATCTGGCGCTGCTGCGCATCGACCCGCCGGCCCAGCCGCTGCCCGTTCTTGAGCTTCGCGATTCCGACGAGATCGAGGTCGGCGATCTGGTACTCGCGATCGGCAATCCCTTCGGCGTCGGCCAGACCGTGACCGGCGGCATCGTCTCGGCGTTGGCGCGCACCCACGTCGGCATCGGCGATTTCGGCTTCTTCATCCAGACCGACGCCGCCATCAACCCCGGCAACTCCGGCGGCGCCCTGGTCGGCATGGACGGCCGGCTGGTCGGCATCAATACGGCGATCTTCTCGCGCGGCAACGGCGGCTCGATCGGCATCGGCTTCGCCATCCCGTCGAACATGGTGGCGACCGTGATCGCCGCCGAACGCACCGGCGGCCGCCTGGTGCGGCCTTGGATCGGCGCCACCGGCCAGGGCGTGACCGCCGACCTCGCCGAAGGTCTCGGCCTCGACCGGCCGGGCGGCGTGATCTTGAAGGACCTGCATCCCGCCGGACCGGCGGCACGCGCCGGCCTCAGGGTCGGCGACGTGGTGCTGGCTGTCGACGGCCGCGCGGTGGACGATCCGGCGGCGCTGCGCTTTCGCCTCGCCACCCTGCCGGTGGGGGGGAAAACGGCGCTGTTGGTGCACCGGCTCGGCCGCGACCTCGAGATCGCGGTCGACCTCGTGGCGGCGCCCGAGGATCCGCCGCGCGATCAGACCGTCCTCGACGGGCCGCATCCGCTGACCGGCGCGACGGTGGCCAACCTATCACCGGCCCTGGCCGAGGAGCTGTCGGTCGACGGCGCCTGGCGCGGCGTCATCATCGTCACGCTGCGCCGCGGCAGCATCGCGCACCGTGCCGGCCTGGCGCCGGGCGACATCCTGCTGCGCGTCAACGACCGCGAGATCGACAGCGTCGCCGCCCTGCGCGACGCGCTCGATCGACCGATCAGTCGCTGGCGCATCGCCTTTCGCCGCGCCGGCGAGACGCGCGTGGTCGTGGTCGGCTGATGGCGCGGTCCGGCCGCGGCGCCGGGAAGACGCCGGCGGCCGGCGAGCTGTTCGATTCCCTGGCCCCGCGGCCGCTCGCCGACCGCCTGCGGCCGCAGCGCCTGGACGAGATCGTCGGCCAGGAGCACCTGCTCGGCCCCGCCGGCCCGGTCGGCCGCATGATCGCCGCCGGGCGGCTGTCGTCGATGATCCTGTGGGGGCCCCCCGGCTGCGGCAAAACGACGCTGGCACGCCTGCTGGCGGCGCACACCGACCTGGAGTTCGTGCCGCTATCGGCGGTGTTCTCGGGCGTCGCCGATCTGCGCCGCGAGTTCGAGGCCGCCCGCGAACGCCGCGCCACCGGCCGCGGCACGTTGCTCTTCATCGACGAAATCCACCGCTTCAACCGGGCGCAGCAGGACGGCTTCCTACCCTATGTCGAGGACGGCACCGTCATCCTCATTGGCGCCACCACGGAAAACCCGTCCTTCGAGCTCAATCCGCCGCTCCTGTCGCGCGCCCAGGTGTTCGTGCTGCACCGCCTCGACGACGCCGCGCTGGAGAAGCTGGTGCGACGCGCCGAGGCGGCCGAGGGCCGCCGGCTGCCGCTCGACGACGACGCCAGGGGTGCGCTGCGCGCCATGGCCGACGGCGATGGCCGCTACCTCCTGAACATGGCGGAGGAGCTGTTCGTCCTGCCGCCGGCAACCGACGGCCGGCCGGCCGCGCTCGACACCGCGGCCCTGGCGGCGGCCGTGCAGCGGCGCGCGCCGCTCTACGACAAGGCG
This sequence comes from Dongiaceae bacterium, assembly GCA_040881945.1. GTDB lineage: Bacteria > Pseudomonadota > Alphaproteobacteria > Dongiales > Dongiaceae > JBBECF01. Next base: position 16,149 of record JBBECF010000093.1, read on the forward strand.
CAGGAAGGCCACTACAACCTGATCAGCGCGCTGCACAAGTCGCTGCGCGGCTCCGACGCCGACGCCGCGCTCTATTGGCTCGCCCGCATGCTGGCCGGCGGCGAGGACCCGCGCTATATCGCGCGCCGGCTGGTGCGCTTCGCGGTCGAGGACATCGGCCTCGCCGATCCGGCCGCGCTGGTGCAGGCGCTAGCGGCGTGGGAGACCTACGAGCGTCTCGGCTCGCCCGAGGGCGAGTTGGGTCTGGCGCAGTGCGTCATCTATCTCGGCACCGCGCCGAAATCCAACGCCGCCTACCGGGCCTTCGGCGGCGCCATGCAGGCGGCGCGGGAGACCGGCTCGCTGATGCCGCCCAAGCACATCCTCAACGCGCCGACCCGGCTGATGCGCGACCTCGGCTACGGCGCCGGCTACGCCTACGACCACGACGCCGACGAGGCGTTTTCCGGTCAGGACTACTTCCCCGACGGCATGGCGCGGCCAGCGTTCTATCGCCCGGTCGATCGCGGCTTCGAACGCGAGATCGTCAAGCGGCTCGAATATTGGGCGAAGTTGCGGCGCCAACGGACGGGCGACGCGGAGTAGCCCTGCGCGCGTCGCGGCCCGGCCATGCCGCCTTGGGGCTTGCCGGCGGCGGCGCCCGGTCGTACCGTCTCGGGATAAAGAGACCGCGGCAGAGACAAGCCGCGCCGGACGGGGAGAGGCCGATGCACGACTACCTGTCGCCCGAGCGCGAGCGGGCGGCGCTCATCACGATCGAGGCGCAGCGCGACTTCGCGCTGCCCGGCTCGCCCGCCCGCATCGGCGGCACGATGGCGGCGGTGCCGGCGATGCAACGCCTGACCGCCGCGTTCCGCGACAAGGGCCTGCCGATCGTCCATGCCGTGCGGCTCTATCGTTGCGACGGCTCGAACGTCGAGCTGTGCCACCGCGCCGCCATCGAGGAAGGCCTGCGCGTCGTCATGCCGGGCAGCCGCGGCGCCGAGCTGGTCGACGCGCTGAAGCCGGACGTGGCGGCGCGCCTGGATCCCGAGCTCCTGCTCGCCGACCACCTGCAACGCCTCGGCGAAAAGGAATGGATCATGTACAAGCCGCGCTGGGGCGCCTTCTACCGGACGGCGCTCGAAGGTCACCTGCGCGATCTCGGCGTGACGACGCTGATGGTCTGCGGCTGCAACTTCCCGCACGGGCCGCGGGCGACGGTGTACGAGGCGAGCAGCCGCGACTTCCGCGTCGTCCTGGCCACCGACGCGGTCTCCGGCGCCTCCGAGTCCGGGCTGGCCGAGCTCGGCCAGATCGGCGTCTATTTGATGACCAGCGAGCAGTGCCGCACTTGGCTGGCGCGCGACGGCCGGGCCGCGGCCTGAGGCGCGCCGCGCGCCGCCGCCGCCCTCGATGAGCGAGGTGCGCAGCATCGAGGTGACGGCCGCCGAAGGCGAGCTGCGCCTCGACCGCTGGTTCAAGCGGCATTTCCCGGAGCTGAACCACGGCCGGCTCGAAAAGCTGCTGCGTACCGGGCAGGTCCGCGTCGACGGCCGGCGTGTGCGCGCCGGCGCGCGGCTGTCGCCGGGCCAGGTCGTGCGCGTGCCGCCTATCGCGGCGGCGCCGGGCGGGGACGAACGCACCCGGCCGACGGCGCCCCGCCCGCCGGTCGCCGAACGCGACGCCGCGGCGCTGCGCGGCGCCGTTCTCTACAAGGATGCCGATGTCCTGGCGATCGACAAGCCGCCCGGCTTGGCGGTCCAGGGCGGCAGCGGGCTCAGCCGCAATCTCGACGCCATGCTCGAGGCCTTGCGCTTCGGCGGGTCCGAGCGACCGCGCCTCGTCCACCGCCTCGACAAGGATACCAGCGGGGTCTTGCTCCTGGCGCGGCACGCCCGGGCGGCGGCTTGGCTGGCCGCGGCATTCCGCCGCAAGGAGACGCGCAAGCTCTACTGGGCGATCGTCGTCGGCGTGCCGAAGCCCGAGCGCGGCCGCATCGACCTGGCGCTCGGCAAGGAGCCGGGCCACGGCTTGGCTGAGCGGGTCGTCGCGGACGCGGCCGAAGGCAAGCGGGCGGTCACCTTCTATCGGGTCGTGGAACACGCCGGCAAGCGGGTCGCATGGCTCGCTTTGCTGCCGCTCACCGGCCGCACCCATCAGCTCCGCGCCCACTGCGCGGCGATCGGCACGCCGATCCTCGGCGACGGCAAGTACGGCGGCGCCGGCGCCTTCCTGCCGGGGGAAAAGTTGGCGCGCCGGCTGCACCTGCACGCCCGCGCCATCGAGCTGCCGCGCCCCGGCGGCGGCACGATCCGCGTCACCGCGCCGCTGCCGCCGCACATGGCCGCGACCTGGCGGTTCTTCGGCTTCGACCCGCAGACGCTTGAAGAATCGGCGACGGCACTCGATTTCTAACCGCATGCAGGCCCAGCCGCGCGAGACCCCGCCGCCGCACCGCTTCCGCCTGATCGTGTTCGATTGCGACGGCACCCTGGTCGACAGCCAGCACGGCATCGTCGCCGCCATGACGACCGCCTGGCGCGCGCACGGTCTCGCCGATCCCGACCCGGCGGCGGTGCGCAGGGTCGTCGGCCTCAGCCTGGAGACGGCGGTGGCGGCGCTGCTGCCGGCCGGCGACGCGGTGACGCACGGTCGTCTGGCGGCCGCCTACCGTGCCGCCTTCCGGACCTTGCGCGCGCGGCCCGAGCACGAGGAACCGCTGTTCCCCGGCGTCTGCGCGGCGCTTGCCGCGCTCGACCACCCGGCAGTCCGGCTCGGCATCGCCACCGGCAAGGGCCGGCGCGGTCTCCTCGCCACGCTCGAACGGCACGGGCTGGTCGATCGCTTCGCCACCCTGCAGACCGCCGACGCCTGCCTCGGCAAGCCGCATCCGGAAATGCTGCACCGGGCGATGGCGGAGACCGGGGCGGCGCCGGCCGAGACCGTGCTCGTCGGCGACACGACCTTCGATATGGAGATGGCGGCGAACGCCGGAACGGCTGCCATCGGCGTCGGCTGGGGTTATCATGAGCCGGCGGCCCTGCGGTCGGCCGGCGCCGATTGGGTCGTCGCGTGTCCGGCCGACCTACCGGCCGCCTTGCAATCGCTGAAGGAGGATCCGGCATGCGCCTGAGGACGATCGCCATCGCGCTGGTGGTGTTGCTGGCGGCCGCGGCGGTCACCGTCGTCGCCATCCTGAAGTCGATGGACTTCAACAGCTATCGCGGCCTGATCGCCGAGCGCGTCGAGGCGGCGACCGGCCGCAAGCTGGTCATCGGCGGCGATATCGAGCTGGCCGTGTCGCTGACCCCGACGGCGGCGGTCAACGACGTGACCTTCGCCAACGTCGCCGGCGGCTCGCGCCCGGCGATGGCGAGCCTGAAGCGGCTCGAGGCGGAGATGGAGCTGCTGCCGCTGCTCTCGGGCGAGGTGCGGGTGAAACGCATCGTCCTCGTCGGCGCCGACATCCTGCTCGAGACCGACAAGGACGGCCGCGGCAACTGGGTCTTCGCCTCCGCGGCGGCGCCGGCGACCGCGCCGGCCGACGGCGGTCCGACGACCCTGCCCACGGTCAACGAGGTCGCCATCGAGGATGCCCGCGTGACCTACCGCGACGGCGTTTCCGGCGCAACGCAGTCGGTGGCGCTGACGAGCCTGTCGGCGACCGCCGCCGATGCCGCGAGCCCGATCCGATTCGTGCTCGAGGGTCTCGTCAACGATGCGGCCGTCAGCCTGTCGGGCAGCATCGGCGCGCTGCAACGGCTGCTCGAAGGCGCGCCGTTCCCGGTCGACGTCGAGGCCAAGGCCGGCGGCGCCGTCGTCGCGATCAAGGGCGAGATCGCGCAGCCGGCCGAGGCCAAGGGGCTGGCGCTGGCCGTCTCGGCCCAGGGCCAGAGCCTCGCCGATCTCGGGCCGCTGCTCGGCCAGGACCTGCCGCCGCTCGGCCCCTACACGGTGTCGGCGAAGCTCACCGACGCCGACGGCGGCGGCTACCGGCTCGTCGGCCTGCAAGCACGCCTCGGCGACAGCGACCTGTCCGGCGACGTGACCGTGGCGTTGGGCGGCGCCCGCCCGCGCCTCGACGCCACCCTGGTGTCGAACCGGCTCGACCTCAAGGACTTCGGCGTCGAGCCGGCCGCGGCCGCCCCGGCGACGGGCGACGGGCGGCTGTTCCCCGCCGACCCCTTGCCGCTGGACGGCCTGCGGGCCGCCGACGCGACGGTTGAGCTGAACGCGCAGACGGTCGTCCGCGGCCCGGTCGCGCTCGAAAACGTCAGGCTCAAGCTGACCCTCACGAACGGCAAGCTGGCGGTCGCGCCCTTCGCGGCCGATCTCGCCGGCGGCAGCGTCGAGGCGGTCGTCGATCTGGATGCCGGCGGCGATGTGCCCGCCGTCGGCACGAAGCTGACGGCCCGCCAGGTCGAGGCCGGGGCGCTGCTGCGCACCCTCGGGATCAGCGAGGTCTTAAGCGGCGGCCGGCTCGATCTCGACGTCGACGTCCGCGGCGGCGGCGAGTCGGTGCGCGCCATCATGGCCGGGCTCGACGGCACGGCCAGCCTGCAAATGGGTTCCGGCCGCATCGACGACGGTTTCGTCGAACTGCTGCTCGCCGATCTGGTGAAGTTGATCTCGTTCGGCGGCGCCGGCGACAACTCGACCATCAACTGCCTGGTCGGCGGCTTCGACATCGAGAACGGCCTGGCGGTGAGCCGCGGCTTGGTGCTCGACACCCCCGGCGCCGCCGTGGTCGGCAGCGGCCGCATCCATTTGGACAGCGAGAAGCTGGACCTGCATTTTCAGCCCAAGGCGAAGCAGACCAACCTCGTCAACCTGGCCATCCCGGTGAATGTCGGCGGCACCCTGGCGAGTCCCCGGGTGACGCCCGATCCCGTCGGCACCGTCACCGGCGTGGTCGGGGGCGCCGTCGGCTTTGCCACGGGCGGCGTTTTCGGCGTCCTCGGCGCGCTCACCGGCACCGGGGCGGCGAGCGGGAGCGGCGAAGAGAACCCCTGCGCCGCCGCGCTCGCGGCCGGCCAGCCCGCCGCGCCGACGTCGGTGCCCGAGCAGGTGCTGGAGGGCACCGGCGACGTGCTGAAGGGCGTCGGCGATACAATCAAGGGCCTGTTCCAATGATCGGTCCCGCGCCGCCCTCCCCGCGAGGGCAGGGGTTGCCGCGTCAAATGCGCCAGCGCGCTCGTCATTCGATTCTCGGATGGGGATCTGGTGCCGCCGCGCAGGATTGAACTGCGGACCTCGCCCTTACCAAGGGCGCGCTCTACCACTGAGCTACGGCGGCGGACGGCGGCGCACCATGCCACAGGCGCGCCCCGCGCCGCAAGGGCGGACAGGCGAACGCGCAGGGCTTATCGCCTATCGGCGCTGCATTACTGCTCTTGCGTCCTTCGACAGGCTCAGGATGATGGGAAATCTTCGTGGCACAAAGAAAAACCTCATGCTGAGCCTGTCGAAGCACGCACGAACGCCGATCCGGCCCTCCTTGGACGACCGCAGAGCGGTCAAATGCGATAGCCCTGGGCGAACGCGACCGATACACCCAGGACCGTCGGCCGTGGACAGGCGAGTACTGCCGCGCGTAGCGTGGCGGCCGCCAACTACACTGTGCGTCGACGCAGGGGATAGCCGAGAACGGGTGGCCCGTCGCGAGTCCGCGGCAGGCGGATAGGTTCAGGCGAAGGTATCGAGCAGCGTCCGGGTCATCCGGTCGGCGGTCTCGACGGTGCGCAGATTGGCCTCGAAGGCCCGCCGTGCGAGCATCTGCTCGACGATTTCCTCTTCCACCGAGACGTTCGGCCGCGTGGCCGCCGCCTCCGGGTCGTTCGGATCGACGAACGGCACCGAGGCCGGCCGGACCGGGACCGTGTCGGCCCGCGTGCCGCCGTCCGCATAGGCCGTCTGTTGGACGCGCAGCGGCACGTAGTCCGTGCTGCGGTCATTGACGACGTTGCTGGCCGAGACTTCGAGCCGCTTCGCTGCGGCGCGCAGTCCGGAAACCGCGATATTCAGAATAGGCTCCATGTTGTAATGATGGACCGTCTTGCAAACGATGTCAAATACATTCTTGTCCACCTATAATAAAACTAAATGTTTATCTTATTTTCTCTCAAAAGCAATGCATGTCGCCAGGCCGTGGCCTCGCCGTTCGCCGAACCTCGACTTGACCGGGGCGCCGGACATCCACGAGGATGGCGGGCGCAATTATCGGCGGCGGTGACCCTTGGCGAAGCGGGAAAAGAACCATCCGACCCTGTCCGAGCAGGGCCACAGGGCGGCCGGGGAGCGCGAGCGGCGCCTGGCCGGGGCGCTGCGCGAGAACCTGTCGAAGCGCAAGGCGCAGCAACGCGCCCGTGTGGCCCAGGACCCGTCCGGCGATCCCGCTGCGGTGGCCGGCCGCCCGGGCGGCGCGACGCGGCCCGAACCGGACCGTTAAGCCGGCAGCCGACGCCGGAACCCGGCCAGGGCGCGCTTGAGGCGGCCGCGCGGTTACAGTAGAAACGGTCGCCGGCTCCACCAATGGCAAGGCGACGATGGACAAGATCCGCATTCGCGGCGGCAACCGGCTGCGCGGCGAGATTCCGATCAGCGGCGCCAAGAATGCGGCGCTGCCGCTGATGGCGGCCGCGCTGTTGACGGACCAGGCCGTCCGCCTCGGCAACGTGCCCCGGCTCGCCGATATCGCCACCATGTCGAGCCTGCTGGGCCAGTTGGGCGTCGCGGTCCGGTTCGACGAATCTTCGGCCGGCGACTCGGCGGGGCGAACGGTCGAGCTCACCGCCGCCGACATCACGGAAACCACCGCTCCCTACGATCTCGTGCGCAAGATGCGGGCGTCGGTGGTCGTGCTCGGTCCGTTGCTGGCGCGCTGCGGTCGGGCGCGGGTCTCGCTCCCGGGCGGCTGCGCCATCGGCACGCGGCCGGTCGATCTGCACCTGCGCGGCCTGGCGCAGCTCGGGGCCGAGATCGAGCTGCGCGAAGGCTATATCGAGGCCCGCGCGCCGCGCGGCCTGACGGGCGCCGAGATCGTCTTTCCGCTTGTTTCGGTCGGGGCGACCGAGAATCTTCTGATGGCGGCCTGCCTCGCCAAGGGCGAGACGACGCTGGTCAACGCGGCGCGCGAGCCCGAGGTCTCGGACCTTGCCCGCTGCCTGCGCGCGATGGGGGCGGACATCGAGGGGATCGGGACCGATACCTTGCGCATCCGCGGCGCCGATCGGCTGCACGGCGCCACCCACGCCATCCTGCCGGACCGGATCGAGACCGGGACCTATGCGATGGCGGCGGCCATCACCGACGGCGACATCGAATTGCTGGGAACCCGCCTCGACCTGATTGGCGCGGTCGCCGAGACGTTGGGCCGGGCCGGCGTCTCCCTGGAGCCGACGGCGCGCGGCGTGCGGGCGACGCGGCTCGACGGGACGCTGGTCGGCGTCGACGTGATGACCGAACCGTTTCCGGGCTTCCCGACCGACCTTCAGGCCCAGATCATGGCGCTGATGACGCTCGCCCATGGCGCCGCCATGATCACCGAGACGATCTTCGAGAACCGCTTCATGCACGTGCCGGAGCTCACCCGCATGGGCGCCGACATCAACGTCCATGGCGCCTCTGCCATGGTGCGCGGCGTGCCGCGATTGATCGGGGCGCCGGTGATGGCGACCGACCTGCGGGCCTCGGTCTCGCTGGTGCTGGCCGGGCTCGCGGCCGAAGGCGACACGGTGCTGAGTCGGGTCTATCACCTGGACCGCGGTTACGAACGCCTGGTGGACAAGCTCGCGGCCTGCGGGGCCGAGATCGAAAGAATGACCGATTGATCATGGCCGGCCCCTTGAAGCTGCACGCCCGCGACGCCGAGGATCTCGAGGTGATCGCGGCTTGCGTGCAGGACGCCCTGGTGACGCTGGGCGAAATGATGTTCGTGCCTGCGGAAAAGCGGTTCGTCATGGTGGTCAACCGTTTCCGTTGGGAAACCGCGGACCCGGTCTCGGCCGGCGAAGCTGCGGCGCGCGACTCCGACGCGACCTTCGAGGACGAACGGCCCGGGCCGACCTTCGAACGCGTCCATGCCGGGCTGTGCTTCGATGGTGTGACGACGGTTCGAATGCAGGGCATCGACCCTCGCGGGCGCGGCCGGATCCTCGAACTTCTCGGCCTCGTCGTCAGGGTGCCGGCCGTCGACTTAATCTTCGCCGGCGGTGTCTCGATCCGCCTGGAGGTCGAGGAGCTGCGCTGTCGACTGGAGGATCTCGACGAGCCATGGCCGACGCGCTGGCGACCGCGCCACCGCTTCGACGACGAGGGATCTGCCGAAGCATGAGCCGGCGCGAGCCCGGGAACGCGACGGCGCCGGCGGCCGCGCCTCGCGCCGTCGAGGGGCTGGTCCTCGCGGTGCCGAGCGGACGCATTCTCGCCGAGGTCGTGCCGCTGCTGAAACGCGCCGGCATCGAGCCGGAGCCCGCCTTCGCCGATCCCGATTCGCGGGCCCTGCGCTTTGCGACGAACGTGCCGAACTTCAGCATCGTCCGCGTGCGCAGCTTCGACGTTGTCACCTTCGTCGCGTTCGGCGCCGCGCAGCTCGGCGTTGCCGGCAGCGACGTGCTCATGGAATTCGATTACCCGGACGTCTATGTCCCGGTCGACCTCAAGATCGCGCGCTGCCGACTTGCCGTCGCCGAACCGGCGGAAATGGTCGCCGTCGACGATCCGCTGCGCTGGAGCCATATCCGCGTCGCGACCAAGTACCCCGAAATCACCCGGCGCCACTTCGCCGCGCGCGGCGTGCAGGCCGAATGCATCAAGTTGAGCGGCGCGATGGAATTGGCGCCGACGCTCGGCCTGTGCCGGCGTATCGTCGATCTCGTATCGACCGGGGCGACGCTCCGGGCGAACAACCTGGTCGAGGTCGAACACATCGCCGACGTGACCGCTCGGCTGGTGGTCAACCGCGTGGCGCTGAAGACGTTTCCCGACGAGATTGGCGGCTGGATCGAGCGGATTCGCGAGGCTGCCGATGCCGCTTAGGCTGGACGCCCGACGGCCCGGCTTCGACGTCGGTTTCGCCGCGTTGCTGTCGGCCAAGCGCGAGATGGAACGCGACGTCGACCGGACGGTCGCCGAAATCATCGCCGACGTGCGGGCGCGCGGCGATGCCGCGCTGATCGACTACACGCGGCGTTTCGACCGGGTCGCCCTGACGCCTGAAACCCTGCGCGTCCCGGCGGCGGAGATCGGCGCCGCGGCCGGACGCTGCGCGCCCGAGACCCTGGCGGCCCTGCGTTTCGCGGCTGCCCGCATCGACGATTACCACCGTCGGCAGATGCCGGCCGACCTCGATTACCGCGATGCGGCCGGGGTGCGCCTCGGCGCCCGCTGGCGGCCGGTCGTCGCCGTCGGGCTCTACGTGCCCGGAGGCACGGCCGCCTATCCGAGCTCGGTGCTGATGAACGCCCTGCCGGCGCGCGTTGCCGGGGTCGAGCGGGTGGTCATGGTGGTGCCGGCGCCGGACGGCGTGCTCAACCCGCTCGTCCTGGCCGCGGCGGAGATCGCCGGGGTTCACGAGGTCTACCGGATCGGCGGCGCCCAGGCCATCGCGGCGCTCGCCTTCGGCACCGCCACCCTGTCGCCGGTCGACAAGATCGTCGGCCCCGGCAACGCCTATGTCGCGGCGGCCAAGCGGCAGGTGTTCGGCGCGGTGGGCATCGATCTGGTCGCCGGCCCGTCGGAGGTTCTGGTCGTCGCCGACAGGGCCAACGACCCGGCGTGGATCGCCGCCGACCTGCTGGCGCAGGCCGAGCACGATGCGGCGGCGCAGGCGATCCTGATCGCCGACGACGAGGCCTTCGCCGACGCGGTGGTGCGGGCGGTGGAGACGCAGCTCCAGTCCCTGCCGCGCGGCGACATCGCGCGCGCGAGTTGGGACGCGCACGGCGCGGTGATCCTTGTCGACGACCTCGACGCCGCGCCCGCGCTGATCGACCGCATTGCGCCGGAACATCTCGAGCTGGCGGTCGAACGGCCGGACGAGCTGGCGGCAAGGGTGCGACATGCCGGCGCCATCTTCCTCGGCCGCTGGACGCCCGAGGCGATCGGCGACTATGTCGCCGGCCCGAACCACGTCCTGCCCACCGCCCGCAGCGCCCGGTTCGCCTCGGGCCTGGGCGTCCTCGACTTTCTCAAGCGGACCTCGTTGATCGGCTGCGACGCGGGCGCCCTGGCCGCGATCGGGCCGGCGGCCGTGATTCTGGCCGATGCCGAGGGGCTGCACGCGCACGCCCGGTCGGTGCGGCTCCGCCTCGACCCGACGCGCGGCGGATGAGTGGATCTCTTGGCCGACGCGCCGCGCGACAAAGCTCAGCGGATCGTCAACGTCACGCTCGACGAACGTTCCGTCGTCCGGCGCAGCCCGGAGGTGGAGCACGAACGCGCCGTCGCGATCTTCGATCTCATCGAAGAAAACCTCTTCGCGCCGCAGGGCGATCATGACGGGCCCTACAGCCTGCACCTCGCCATCGAAGAGAACCGGCTGGTCTTCGACATCCGCGGCGAGGCCGACCAGCCGCTCAACAAGGTAATTCTGGCGCTCAGCCCGTTCCGCCGCATCGTCAAGGACTACTTCACCGTCTGCGAAAGTTATTACGCGGCGATCAAGCGCGCGAGCCCGTCGCAGATCGAGGCCATCGACATGGGCCGGCGCAGCCTCCACGACGAAGGGTCGGACATCCTGCGCCTGCGCCTGGCGGGCAAGATCGAACTCGATGCCAACACGGCGCGCCGGCTGTTCACGCTGATCTGCGTGCTGCACATCCGCGGATGATCGCCCGATGGCCGATCTCCCGGAGAGCGTCCTGTTCTGCTGCACGACGAACGCGGTGCGCTCGCCGATGGCCGAAGGGATACTCAAGTGGCTGCACGGCCGGCACATCTACGTCGACTCGGCGGGCGTCCACAAGGGCGAGATCGACAGCTTCGCCGTTGCCGCCATGGACGAGATCGGAATCGATCTCGGCCGGCATCGCTCCAAGAGCTTCGACGACCTCGAGGACAGTTCCTTCGACCTCATCGTCTCGTTGTCGCCGGAGGCGCAGCACCGCGCCGTGGAGATGACCCGGACGATGGCCTGCGAGGTCGAGTTCTGGAACACGATGGACCCCACGATCGTCGAAGGCAGCCGCGAGGTGCGGATGGAGGCCTACCGCCAGGTCCGCGACACGCTGATGCGCCGCATCCAGGAGCGGTTTCCCGGCGTGTCCGCGCCCTCGGGGTAACGCCCAGGCTTGGTTGCTCCTCGGGGTTGGCCCCCGATCCGGTGCTGCGGCTCGCTGCTCCCGCCCTAGGAGGTCGCCGAGCGCCGGCCAAGTCCAAGCAGTTCGCCGGGGGGCTGCTGCGACCGCACGCGGCTTTTCCCGCCCGGCGGGTATCTCCAACCGGCTGGCGTTAGCCGCCGCGCGACGATAAGATTTGCCCTACTCCAATCGTGGCTGCCCCGGTCGGAGTCGCGCGCCGTGAAGACCCTGCTTCGAACGCTCGTCACCGTTGTTTTCCTTACCGCCACGGCGCCGGCGTTGGCCGACCCGGCGGCCGGCATCGCGGCCTTCGAGCGCAAGGATTACGCGACCGCTTACCGCGAACTGCGTCCCCTGGCGGAAGCCGGTGAGGTCGAGGCGCAGTGGCGCGTCGGCTTTATGCTGCACTCCGGCTACGGCGTTGCGGAAGACATCCCTGAGGCCGCGCTCTGGTATCGCCGCGCCGCCGAGCAGGGCCACCCGCGCGCGCCATACCTGCTCGGCCTCATGTATTTCTATGGCCGGCTCGGCGGGCGAGACAAGGCCGAGGCGGCGCGCTGGTTCCGCATGGCCGCGGAGCGGGGTTGGGTCGCCGCGCAGAACGAACTCGGCAACATGTACGAGTTCGGGTGGGGTGTGCCGCGGGACGACGCCGAGGCGAACCGCTGGTACGGCCTGGCCGTGGCGGCCTTTCGCGCCGGGGCGGCGCGGGGCGATCCCGGCAGCCAGTTCGATCTGGCCGCGATGTACCATACCGGCCGCGGCGTGCCTCGCGACATGCGCCTTGCCTCGCGGCTCTACCATATGGCCGCGCAGGCGAACGTCGACGCGGCTCAAATGGTTCTTGGCGGCTGGTACTACCCATGGGCGCCGTGGGCGGTTCATGACCCAAAGGTGCCGCAGCCGAGTCCCGATCTTATCGCGCCCGACATCGTCGAATCCTACAAATGGTACGCCCTGGCCGCCCGCAACGGTTATTACAGTGCCGACGAGCAGCTTGATTTCGTCGTCCGGCACATGACCCCCGCGCAGCTCGCCGAGGGTCGGCGCCGGGTCGAGGCCTGGCAGCCGCGGCAGTAATCCCCGGCCGCATGC
>JBBECF010000094.1:0-1989 GCA_040881945.1 Dongiaceae bacterium
GTGCTCGGCTTCGACCCCGACGCGGGCCGCGTCGCGGCGATCGAAGGCGCGCGCCTGCCGGTGGTCGAGCCGGAGCTGGACGCCCTATTCGCCGCCAACCGGGAGCGGCTGCGCTTCGCCGCCGACGCGGCGGCGCTCGGTGCCTGCGACGTGGTCTATATCTCGGCCGACCTGGCGACCGACGAGTCCGGCCGCAGCGACCTGGCCGAAATCGGCGCGCTCATCGACCGGGTCCTGCCGGCGCTCAAGGGGACGGCGGTGCTGGTCGTGCTCTGCCAGGTGCCGCCCGGCTTCACGCGCAGCCTGAAGCTGCCGCCCGAGCGGCTCTACTATCAGGTCGAGACCCTGGTCTTCGGCCGCGCGGTCGAGCGCGTGTTGAAACCCGAGCGTTTCATCGTCGGCTGCGCCGACCCGGCGCGGCCGCTGCCGCCGGCCTACGCCGCGCTGCTCGAGGCGTTCGGCTGCCCGGTGCTGGCGATGCGCTACGAGAGCGCCGAGCTGGCCAAGATCTCCGTCAACTGCTGTCTCGCCGCCTCGGTCACGGTCGCCAATACGCTGGCCGGGCTGGCCGAGCGCATCGGCGCCGACTGGGCCGAGATCGCGCCGGCGCTGCGGCTCGACCGCCGCATCGGTCCGCACGCTTATTTGTCGCCGGGGCTCGGCCTGGCCGGGGGCAATCTGGAGCGCGACCTGGCGACCGTGCTGCGCCTCGCCATCGAGACCGGCAGCGAGGCCTCGGTCGTTCGCGCGTTCCTGGAGAACAGCCGCCACCGCCGCGACTGGGCCTTGCGCGTGCTGCACCGCGAGCTCCTGGATCGCCGGCCCGACGCGGTCCTCGGCGTGCTCGGCCTCGCCTACAAGGAGAACACCGATTCGACCAGGAACTCGCCGGCCCTCGCCCTGCTCGACCATCTGCATCCGTGGCAGGTGCGCCTGTTCGATCCGGTCGTGCCGGCCACCGCGGCCCGCCACCCGCGGGCGGTCGCGGCGGACGACGCCCTCGACGCCGCCAGCGGCGCCGACGCGCTCGTGGTCATGACGCCCTGGCCGGAATTCCGCCGGCTCGACCCGGCGGCGCTGGCCGGCGTCCTGCGCGGACGTCTGCTCGTCGATCCGTATCGGGCGCTGGATGCCGACGCCGTGGCGGCGGCGGGACTGGACCACGTGACGCTCGGCGCGCCGCGCGATGCTTGAGCATCTCGAATCGACTCCGACGCGGCCGGCGCGGGTCGTCGTCATCGGCGCCGGCGGTTTCGTCGGTGGCGCGATCGCCGGACGGCTCGCCGCCGACGGCGTGGCTGTCCTGGCGCTGACGCGAGCCGAGCTCGACCTGCTGCAACCGGACGCGGCCGCCCGGCTCAAGGGGCTGCTGCGGCCGGAAGACAGCGTCGTCTTCGTCTCCGCCCTGGCGCCGGCCAAGACCGTGCCGCTGCTGATGCAGAACCTGCGCATGGCCGAGGCCGCCTGCGCCGCCCTGGCCGACACCGAGATCGCGCATTTACTCTATGTCAGCTCCGACGCGGTCTATGCCGACGACGCCAACCCGGTCACGGAACGCTCGCCGCTGGCGTCGTCCACCCTGCACGGCATGATGCACGCCGCGCGCGAGACGATGTTGCGCGCGTCGACCCAGGCCCCGTTCGCGGCGCTGCGCCCGACGCTCCTCTACGGCGCCGCCGACCCGCATGACGGCTACGGGCCGAACCGTTTTCGCCGGCAGGCGGCGCGCGGCGAGCCGATCGCGATCTTCGGCGAGGGCGAGGAGCGCCGCGACCACGTCGCGGTCGAGGACGTGGCGGAGCTGGCCGCCCTCATGCTGGCGCAGCGCAGCGTCGGCGCGCTCAACGCGGCGACCGGCCGGTCGGTCTCGTTCCGCGAGGTCGCGGAGACGGTGGCGGCGCAGTTCGGCGGCCGCGTCCCGGTCGAGAGCCGGCCGCGCCAGGGACCGCCGCCGCATCTCGCGCACCGGCATTTCGACATCGCCGGCTG
>JBBECF010000094.1:2089-4411 GCA_040881945.1 Dongiaceae bacterium
CCGGCGACCGCGTGCTCGACGTCGGCTGCGCCAAGGGCTTCCTGGTCAAGGACCTGATGCGGGTCTGCCCCGGCCTCGAGGCGTTCGGCCTCGACGTTTCCGAGTACGCCCTGATGCATTGCGAGCCGGAGGTCGTCGGCCGGCTGCATCTGGGCGGCGCCGACCGCCTGGCCTTCCCCGACGTCAGCTTCCGGGCGGTCGTCTCGATCAACACGATCCACAACCTCGACCGGGCGGGGTGCCTGCGGGCGCTCCGCGAGATCGAGCGGCTGGCGCCGGGCCGCGCCTTCGTCCAGGTCGATTCCTACCGCACGCCCGAGCAGAAGGCGATGTTCGAGGATTGGGTGCTGACCGCCCGGTTTCACGACTACCCCGAGGGCTGGCTCCGGCTGTTTGCGGAGGCCGGCTACACCGGCGACTACAACTGGACCATCGTCGAGTGATGACCCGTGGGGCGCGATCCGGTTCCGCGCCGGCCCGCATCGCCGGGCGACAAGAGGAAATCCATGAGCGTCTCGCGCAGCCGGCATCGTCGTAAGGCCCGCCCGCGGCCGGCCGTCTTCCTCGACCGCGACGGCGTCCTCAACCGCTGCGCCGTGCGCGACGGCAAGCCCTACGCGCCGCGACGGCTTCGGGACTTCCGCCTCCTCCCCGGCGTGCCGGCCGCGGTGCGCGCGCTGAAGGATGCCGGCTTCCTTCTCGTCGTCGTTACCAACCAGCCGGACATCGGCAACGGCCTCGTCGCCGCGGCGACGGTGGCGGCGATGCACGATCGGCTGCGCGCCCGCCTGCCGCTCGATGCCATCGAGCTGTGCCCGCACGGGCAGGCGGCGGGCTGCGGTTGCCGCAAGCCGAAACCCGGGATGCTGCTGCGCGCGGCGCGCCGCTTCGGCATCTCGCTCGCCGACAGCGTGATGGTCGGCGACCGCAGCGGCGATGTAGCGGCCGGCAAGGCGGCCGGTTGTCGCACCATCTTCATCGACCGGCGCTACCGCGAGAGCGGTCCGGTCGGAGCCGACGCGATCGCGCGCAGCCTGCCGGCGGCCGTGCGCCTCATCTTGGCCGGCACGCTGCGACCATCGCGGGTCCCGTCCCGCCGGCAGAACGCGATGCGCGCCTGCGGACAAGAGGCGTCGCGGGCCGGCTCGGGCGCGCGACAAGGGACCGCGCGATAGGCTGGCGCCGGGAGGCCGGGGGTCCCTGCCAGCGCAGCATGGACCGCGGCACGCCCGCCCGCTTCGCCCGCGTTCCGGCGGCTCGCTTCGGTGACGCATTCTCCTTGGCTTTGCGGGCGCGTCGTGTATGATCGCGCGCCATTCACCCATGGGCCAGGGCCCAGAGGATTGGCATGGAATTCCGCGAGGCGCTCACCTTCGACGACGTCCTGCTGAGGCCCGCTGAATCCGCCGTCCTGCCCACCGAGACAGACACCCGGACCCGCCTGACGCGCGGCATCGAGCTCGGCATCCCGCTGATCTCGGCGGCCATGGACACGGTGACCGAGGGCCGGCTGGCGATCGCCATGGCCCAGGCCGGCGGCATCGGCGTCATCCACAAGAACCTCGATCCCGCGCGCCAGGCCGACGAGGTGCGCAGGGTCAAGAAGTTCGAATCTGGCATGGTGGTGAACCCGATCACCATCCACCCGGACCAACCCTTGGCCGACGCGTTGCGGCTGATGGCCGACCACACGATCTCGGGCATCCCGGTGGTCGAACGCGACACCGACCGTCTGGTCGGCATCATCACCAATCGCGACGTCCGCTTCGCCAGTAACATGGCCGAGCCGGTCAAGGATCTCATGACCAAGGACCGGCTGATCACGGTCCGCGAAGAGGTCGACCGCGCCGAGGCCAAGCGGCTCCTGCACCAGTACCGCATCGAGAAGTTGCTGGTCGTGGACGCGGCCTATCGCTGCATCGGCCTGATCACGGTCAAGGACATGGAGAAGGCGCAGGCCTTCCCGAACGCCTGCAAGGACGACAAGGGCCGGCTGCGCGTCGCCGCCGCCATCGGCGTCGGCGACGACGGCCTGCGCCGCGCCGAGGCCCTGCTCGACGCCGAGGTCGACGTCCTCGTCGTCGACACCGCGCACGGCCATTCGCGCGCCGTGCTGCGGGCGGTCGGCGCGGTCAAGCGGCTGAGCAACGCCGGCCAGCTCATCGCCGGCAACATCGCGACGGCCGAGGGCGCGCGTGCGCTCATCGACGCCGGCGCCGACGCGATCAAGGTCGGCATCGGGCCGGGCTCGATCTGCACGACGCGGGTGGTCGCCGGCGTCGGCGTGCCGCAGCTCACCGCGCTTCTCGACGCCGTCGAGCA
>JBBECF010000095.1:0-28298 GCA_040881945.1 Dongiaceae bacterium
CGACGGCGGCGATCTACGGCCAGGGCATGGGCGACAAGGTGGCGCTCATCACCGACGGCCGCTTCTCCGGCGCGACGCGCGGCTTCTGCGTCGGCCATGTCGGGCCGGAGGCGGCGGTCGGCGGGCCGATCGGCCTGCTCAAGGACGGCGACACGATCCGCATCGACGCCACCAAAGGCACGCTCGACGTGGAACTGTCCGAGGCCGAGTTGGCGGCCCGGCGCAAGGCGTGGCAGCCGCGGTCGACCGATTTCCAGTCGGGCACGCTGTGGCGCTACGCGCAGAACGTCGGCGATGCCGAGAAGGGCGCCGTCACCCACCCCGGCGCCAAGGCCGAAACCCATGTCTACGCCGACATCTGAGCGAAAAAGGGAGTAAAAAGGGGACATTCTTAATTTCCGGGCTCAGCGCGACGGCGAGCGAAGCGGCAGGAAATTAGGAATGTCCCCTTTTTCGCGCATCGCCGTCGGCGGCTTCCAGCACGAAACCAATACCTTCGCGCCGCGCAAGGCGCGCTACGAGGACTTCGAGCACGCCGACGGCTGGCCGGGCCTGAGCCGTGGCGAGGGCCTGCCCGACGCCGTCGCCGGGATCAACCTGCCGATTGCCGGATTCATCGAGGCGGCGCGCGGCGGCGGGCACGAGATCGCGCCGCTGCTGTGGTGCTCGGCGCCGCCCTCGGCCCAGGTCGAGGCGGACGCCTACGAGCGCATCGTCGCGGCGCTGCTCGACGCGCTGGCCGCGGCCGGTCCGGTCGATGCCGTCTATCTCGACCTGCACGGCGCCATGGTGGCCGAGCATCTCGAGGACGGCGAGGGCGAGCTGCTGCGCCGGCTGCGCGCGCGCGTCGGTCCCGACCTGCCGGTCGTCGCCAGCCTCGATCTGCACGCCAATGTCAGCGCGGCGATGGTCGAACGGTCCTCGGCGCTCGTCGCCTTCCGCAGCTATCCGCATCTGGACATGGCCGAGACCGGGGCGCGCGCCGCCGCGCTGCTCGATCGCCTGCTGGCCGGCGAGCGGCTGCACAAGGCGCTGCGCAAGCCGCCGTTCCTCATCCCCCTGCCGTGGCAATGCACGACGATCGAGCCGGCGGCGTCGATCTACCGGCGGCTCGGCGAGCTCGAAACCGGCGCGGTTGCCAGCCTGTCCTTCACCCCCGGCTTCCCGCCGGCCGACGTCGAGCGCTGCGGCCCGGCCGTCATCGCCTATGCCGCGAACCGGCCGGCGGCGGAGCGGGCGGCGGACGAGCTGGCCGCGGCGGTGCTGGCGGCCGAGGGCGCCTTCGCCGGCACGGTATACGAGCCGGACGACGCCGTCCGCCACGCGATGCGAACGGCCGCGCGGGTGGGCCGGCCGGTGATCCTGGCCGACACGCAAGACAACCCCGGCGCCGGCGCGCCCTCGGATTCCGTCGGCCTGCTCGAGGCGCTGGTGCGGCTCGGCGCGGTCGGCGCCGTCGTCGCGAACGTCTGCGATCCCGCGGTCGCCGCGGCCGCCCATGCGGCCGGCGAGGGCGCCGAGATCGCGGTCGGGCTCGGCGCCAAGTCGGGACTGCCCGGGCAGCATCCGTTCGACGCGACCTTCCGGGTCGAACGGCTGGGCAGCGGCGCGTTCACGGCCACCGGGCCGTTCTACTCCGGCGCGCGCATGAAGCTGGGGCCGATGGCGCTGCTGCGCGTCGCCGGCAGCGGCGTTCGCGTCATCGTCTCGAGCCGCAAGCAGCAGGCCGCCGACCAGGCGATGTTCCGCCATCTCGGCGTCGAGCCGGCCGACCAGAAGATCCTGGCGCTCAAGAGCACGGTGCATTTCCGCGCCGACTTCCAGCCGATCGCCGAGGCGATCCTGGTGGTGGCGGCGCCCGGCCCGAACCCGGTGGACCACCTGCATCTCGACTACCGCCGCCTGCGCCCCGATCTGCGCCTGACGCCGCTCGGCCCGACGCTCGGGCAACGGCAACGCCGTTAGGCGGGCGTCGGGTCGGATCGCCGCCGGCGGTGCCGCGGCAGGTCGTCGTCGATGCGCAGCCAGGACACGCTGCTCTCGGTCCAGATATGATCCTGCGGCGGCAGCGCCGCCGGGTCGTCGAGGCTGGCGACGGTGATGTCGATCCAGTCGGGCTCGGCGATCTCGCGGAAGGTCAGCGGCGTGCCGCAGCGCTTGCAGAAGCCGCGCCTCGCCCCGGGGCTCGACGCGAACTCGGCGATGTCGCCGGCGCTCACGGCGAAGCCGGCGGCCGGGAACGTCGCCCACGGGACGACCGGCGCGCCGGCGGCCCGCTGGCACATGCGGCAGTGGCAGTAAACCACCGAGCGCGGCGGCCCCTCGGCCCGGTAGCGCACCGCGCCGCACAGGCAGCCGCCGGAATAGGACGACGTCGCGGTCACGGCTCGAGCTCGCACCACACCGGCGTATGGTCGGACGGCCGGTCGAGCGCGCGCGGGCCACGGTCGACCCCGGCCGAAGTCAGGCGGTCGGCGGCCTGCGGCGACAGCAGCAAATGGTCGATGCGCAGGCCCTCGTCCTTCGCCCAGCGGCCGCCCTGATAGTCCCAATAGGTGTAGAGACCCAGTTCCGGGTGCAGCGCGCGCAGCGCGTCGGTCAGGCCGAGATGCAGCACGGCGCGGAAGGCGTCGCGCGATTCGGGCCGACACAGGGCGTCGTCGCGCCAGGCGACGGGGTCGTAGACGTCGTCGTCGGTCGGCGCGACGTTGTAGTCGCCGCCGAGCACCAGCGTCTCCTCGTGCTTCAACAGGTCGCGGGCGTGCGCCCGCAACCGGCTCAGCCACAGCAGCTTGTAGGGGAACTTGTCGCTGTCCACGGGATTGCCGTTCGGCGCGTAGATCGAGGCGACGCGCAGCACCTTGCGGCGGCCCTTGCCGGGCGGCTCGACCAGCGCCTCGACATAGCGGGCAGCCTCGTCCTCGTCGTCGCCGGGCAGCGCCGTGCGCTCCACGTTGAGCGGGTGCTTCGACAGGATGGCGACGCCGTTGTAGGTCTTCTGCCCGACCACCGCCAGATTGTAGCCGAGATCCTCGATCTCCAGGCGCGGGAAGTCGTCGGCGACGGTCTTGATTTCCTGAAGCAACGCCACGTCCGGCGCGGCCTCGCGCAGCCAGTCGAGCAAATGCCCGAGCCGCGCCTTGACCGAATTGACGTTCCAGGTGGCGATGCGGATCAGTGGCCCGGCTCCTCGCGCAAGCGACCCACGCCGGCCGTCAGACCGCGAACGAGTTACCGCAGCCGCAGGACGACGTGGCGTTGGGGTTCCTGATCTGGAACGCCGCGCCGACCAGGTCCTCGACGAAGTCGATCTCGGCGCCGGCCAGCAGGCCGAGCGAGACGCTGTCGATGACCACGCGGACGCCGTCGCGCTCGAAGGTGGCGTCGTCCTCGTGCCGGGCGGCGTCGAAGGCGAAGCCGTACTGGAAGCCCGAGCAGCCGCCGCCGGAGACCGACACGCGCAGCATCAGATCGGCGTTCGCCTCCGCGGCGACCAGCGTCGCCAGGCGGCGGGCGGCGCTGGCGCTGATGCTGACGGCCGGCGCCGGGGGCGCCGCGGTGTCCAGGCTCATCCTCACGCTCCTCGACCGGGCCGGAAACCGTGGCCCATAAAACATTATAGCACACCCTGCCCGAACGCCTAGGTAAGCGGCCGACCGGCGTTTTCAAAGACCGCCCGGCGGGCGGCCGTTGCGCGCCGCCGCCCGGGAAGCGTAGTGTCGCCGCCATGTCGGTCGCGCCCTCCGCCCTGCAGCCCTATGCCAGCCGGCCGCAGGCCAGTCGCGGGCGGCTCGTCGCGGAGCCCGAGAGCGCGACGCGCACGCCGCACCAGCGCGACCGCGACCGCATCATCCATTCGACCGCCTTCCGCCGGCTCAAGTACAAGACCCAGGTGTTCGTCTATCACGAGGGCGACCACTACCGGACGCGGCTGACGCACAGCCTCGAGGTCGCCCAGATCGCCCGCTCGATCGGGCGCGCGCTCGGCCTCAACGAGGATTTGGCGGAGGCTGTCGCGCTCGCCCACGACCTCGGCCACACGCCGTTCGGCCACGCCGGCGAGGACGCGCTGGACGAGGCCCTGGCGCCGTTCGGCGGCTTCGACCACAACGAGCAGACCTTCCGGGCGGTGACGCTGCTGGAACGGCGCTACGCCGCCTTCGATGGCCTGAACCTGACCTGGGAGTGCCTCGAGGGCGTGGTCAAGCACAACGGCCCTCTGCGCGGCCCGCGCTCCACGGCGGGGGACAATCCGGTGCCGCGCAGCATCGCCGAGTACTCGGCGCAGCGGCAGGACCTGGAGCTGGACACCTGGCCGGGGATTGAGGCGCAGGTCGCCGCCCTGGCCGACGACATCGCCTACAACAACCACGACATCGACGACGGATTGCGCGCCGGGCTGTTCGGCGTCGAGGACCTGGCCGCGGTGCCGCTGGTCGGGCCGGTGTTCGCGGCGGTCGCTGCCGACCATCCCGGCCTCGAGACCGCGCGGCTGATCCACGAATCGGTGCGCCGTTTGATCGACCTGATGGTGAACGACCTGATAGACGAGACGCGCCGGCGGCTGGCCGCGGCGCGGCCCGCGACGGCGGCCGAGTTGCGCCGCCTCGACGGCGCGGTCGTCGGGTTCTCCGAGGCGATGCGCGAGAACGACCGGGCGCTGAAGCGCTTTTTGTTCGAGCGCATGTACCGCCACCACCGGGTCAATCGAATGAGCAGCAAGGCGCGGCGCGTGGTGCGCGACCTGTTCGACCTCTACCTCGCCGAACCGGACTGCCTGCCGGACGAATGGCGCGCCCCGTGCGACGCCGCCGCGACGCCGCGCACGGCGCGAATCGTCGCCGACTACATCGCCGGCATGACCGACCGCTACGCGCTCCAGGAGCATCGCCGCCTGTTCGACCTCTACGCCGGATCGCAATGAACCCGTACCGCCATTTCCGCGACGAAGTGGTGCGTCTGCTCGAACGCATGGAAGCCGCCGGCGAGCTGCCCGCCGGCCTCGATTTCGGCCGCGTCGCCGTCGAGCCGCCGCGCGATCCGGCCCATGGCGACCTGTCGACCAACGCCGCCATGGTGCTGGCGAAGCCGGCGGGCATGGCGCCGCGCGCTCTGGCCGAGCGGCTGGTGCCCCGCTTGGCGGAGCACCCGGCGGTGACGGCGGCCGAGGCCGCCGGGCCGGGATTCATAAACCTGCGCCTGGCCGCGCCGTTCTGGCTGGACCGGCTGCGCGAGGTGCTCCACGCCGGGCCGGCCTATGGCAATTCGGACATGGGCCGCGGCACGAAGGTCAATGTCGAGTACGTCTCGGCCAACCCGACCGGGCCGCTGCATGTCGGCCACGGGCGCGGCGCGGTCTTCGGCGACGCCTTGGCGGCGCTGCTCGCCAAGGCCGGCTACGCGGTGACCAAGGAATATTACATCAACGACGCCGGCGCCCAGCTCGAGGCCTTGGCCCGGTCCGTCCATTTCCGTTACCGCGAGGCCCTGGGCGAGGACGTCGGGCCGATACCCGAGGGCCTCTATCCGGGCGAATACCTCGTTCCCGCCGGCCGGAAGCTGGCCGAGCGCGACGGCGCCAAATGGCTGTCGGTGCCCGAGGAAGGACCGCAGGGATGGCGCGAGCCTCTCGCGAATTTCGGCCGCGACGAGATGATGGTCCTCATCCGCGCCGATTTGGCGGCGCTCGGCATCTGGCAGGACGAGATCATCTCGGAGCGCGACCAGCACCGGACGGGCAAGGTGGGTCACGCCTTCGATATTCTGAAGGGAAAGGGGCTGATCTACGAAGGCGTCCTGGAGCCGCCGAAGGGCAGGCCGATCGAGGACTGGGAGCCGCGCAAGCAGTGGCTGTTCAGGGCCACCCAGTTCGGCGACGACGTCGACCGCCCCCTGAAGAAATCCGACGGGAGCTGGACCTACTTCGCCGGCGACATCGCCTACCACCTGGACAAGATCGAACGCGGCTTCCAGTCGCTGATCGACGTCTGGGGCGCCGACCACGGCGGCTATGTGAAGCGCATGAAGGCCGCGGTATCGGCGCTCAGCGACGGCAAGGTCGATCTCGACGTCAAGATCTGCCAGCTCGTCAACCTGCTGCGCGGCGGCGAGCCGGTGAAGATGTCGAAACGCGCCGGCACCTTCGTTTCGCTGCGCGAGGTGGTCGAGGAGGTGGGCGCGGACGTGGTCCGCTTCATCATGCTGACGCGGCGGAACGACGCGCCGCTCGACTTCGACCTCGTCAAGGTCACCGAGCAATCGCGCGACAATCCGGTGTTTTACGTGCAGTATGCCCACGCGCGGGCGCGCTCGGTGTTGCGTCACGCGGCGGTCGAACTGCCGGAGATCGACCAGTCGCCGACCGCCCTGGCGGGCGCGCCGCTCGAACGCTTGACCGACCCGGCGGAGCTTGGATTGATCAAATTGATGGCAGGTTGGCCGCGCCTCGTGGAGACCGCGGCCGAAGCCCACGAGCCGCACCGCGTGGCGTTCTATCTCTACGATCTCGCCGCCGCCTTTCACGGCCTGTGGAACAAGGGCAAGGACGAGGCGTCCTTGCGCTTCCTGTTGCCGGCCGACCGCAACCTGACGGCCGCCCGGTTGGCCCTGGTGTGGGGCGTCGCGGCGGTCATCGCCTCGGGCCTCGGCGTCGTCGGCGTACGGCCGGCCGAAGAGATGCGTTGATGCCCTCCGACTTCCCCTTGCGCGGCGACGCGCAACGCGACCCGCGACTCGGGATCGAACCGGACGAGCGCGACGACCGGCCCGAGGACGACCGGCCCGACATTCCGCCGTTTCCGCCCGCTGGCCGCGACGATGTCTTCGGCCGGCCGCCGCGCCGCGGGCTGGCGCGCCTGCTGCCGATGCTCATCGTGGCGGTCGCCCTCGGCGGCTTCGCGGCGACGGTCTGGTGGGCCTACCGGTCGGCGACGACGCCGGTCGGCGAACCCGAGGCGCCGCTGATCGCGGCCGAACCGGGCCCCGAGAAATTGCGGCCCGAAAGCGAGGGGGGTCTCGAGGTCCCCGACCAGGACAAACTGGTCTACGAACAGATGGTCCCGGAGGCCGGTCGACCGCAGACGGAGCGGCTGCTGCTGCCGCCGGAGGCGCCGTTGCCGCCGGGCGCGCCACCGGTCGAGCCGTCGCCGCCCGTCGTCGCGGCGCCGCCGCCGGAGCCCGCAGCGCCGCCGCCGCCCATCGTCGCGGCGGCGCTGCCGGAACCCGTGGCGCCGCCGTCCGTCGAGATCGCCGCGGCGACGCCGCCGGAGTCGCCGCCGCCCGAGCCGTCCCCGCCGCCCGAGACGCCGCCGGCGGTCGCGGCGCCGCCGCCGTCGCCCGTGCCGTCGCCGCCGCCCCTGGCCGTCGCTGCCGCCGGCGGGGCGCGCGTGCAGTTGGCCGCGGTGCGTTCGGCGGAGGCGGCCCGCGCCGAGTGGGCCCGCTTGCAGCGCCTGCATGACGACTCGCTGGGCGCGCTGCAGCTCGTCGTGGAGCAGGCCGATCTCGGCGACCGGGGGATATTCTTCCGGGTCCAGGCGGGACCGCTGGCGGACCGCGCCGCGGCCGCCGAGCTGTGCGCCCGACTGAAGGGCCGCAACCAGCCTTGCCTGGTCGTCGGACCATGACCCGCATCGCCGTCATCTTCGGCTGCGCCGGGCCGACGCTCGACGACGCGGAGCGGCGTTTCTTCCGCGCCGCCGACCCGCTCGGCTTCATCCTGTTCAAGCGCAACTGCGCCGCGCCCGAACAGGTCCGTCGGCTGGTCGGCGAATTGCGCGACGCCGTGGGCCGGGCCGACGCCCCGGTCCTCATCGACCAGGAAGGCGGGCGCGTGACGCGGCTTGGCCCACCGCACTGGCGCACCGCGCCGCCGGCCGCCCGCTTCGGTCTGTTGGCGGCGCGCGACCGCGACGCGGCGATCGAGGCAACCCGGGTCAACGCCCGGCTCCTGGCCGCCGATCTGGCCGACCTCGGCATCACCGTCGACTGCGCGCCGGTGCTCGACCTGCGGCTGCCCGGCGCGCATGACGCGATCGGCGACCGCGCCTTCCATTCCGATCCCGAGGTGGTGGCGTTGCTCGGCCGCGCCATGGCCGAAGGGCTGCTGGCGGGCGGGGTGATCCCGGTCGTCAAGCACATGCCGGGGCACGGCCGGGCGATGGTCGACAGCCATGCCGCGCTGCCACGGGTGGCGACCTCGCGCTCGGAGCTGGAGCACACCGACTTCCGCCCGTTCCGCGCGCTCAACGACCTGCCGTGGGGGATGACCGCCCATGTCGTTTTCGAGGCGATCGATCCGGCGCGGCCGACGAGTACGTCGCCGATCGTGATCGGCGAGGTCATCCGCGGCCATATCGGGTTCGACGGCCTGCTGGTCTCCGACGATGTGTCGATGCAGGCCCTCGAGGGCAGCCTCGCCGACCGGACCCGCGCCGCGCTGGCGGCCGGCTGCGACGTGGCCCTGCACTGCAACGCCCGGATACAGGAGATGGAGGCGGTGGCCGCCGCGGCCGCGCCCCTGTCCGTACGGGCGGTCGAGCGTCTGGCGCGCGGCCGGGAGCGACTCGGGTCGCCCGACGCGGCCGAGCGGCCCGCGCTCGCGGCGCGACTCGAAACGCTGTTGCAGGGTTAGGCGTCGGGGACGATGTTCGGGTCCGACGCCGCCGGCCTGCTCTACACGGCGTCCGTTTGGGTACTGCCGATCCTGATCGCCATCACGTTTCACGAGGCCGCGCACGGCTTCGTCGCCTGGCGTCTGGGCGACGACACCGCCTATCGCCTGGGGCGGGTCACCTTCAATCCGCTGCGCCACGTCGACCCGTTCGGAACGGTGTTGCTGCCGGCGCTGCTGCTGTTGATACGGGCGCCGTTCCTGTTCGGCTACGCCAAGCCGGTCCCCGTCCGATTCGACCGCCTGCGGGCGCCGCGGCGCGACATGGTTCTGGTGGCGGCGGCCGGCCCGGCGATCAACATCGTGCTGGCGCTGGTTTCGGCCGTGCTGATTCATCTGGCCGACCGGCTGCCGGTCGTGGCGGCCGACTGGTCGGTGCAGACGCTCGCCAACTCGGTGCGCCTGAACCTGGTGCTGGCCGTCTTCAACATGCTGCCGCTGCCGCCCTTGGACGGCGGTCGGGTGGCGGTCGGCCTGTTGCCGAGGACGCTGGCGCTGCCGCTCGCCCGGCTCGAGCGCTGGGGCATGCTGATTTTGATCGGGGTCCTGTTCGTGCTGCCGCTGGCCGGCGAGCAACTCGGCCTCGATCTGGATATACTGGGCTGGCTGGTCGGCGTTCCCGTGCAATATCTGCTGCGGCTGATCGTCGCGATCGCCGGCCTCGGTTAGGAGCGGCCATGTCCGTCGAAGACTCGTTCGAGGAGCCCCTGCCGGAGCCGCCGGCCGAAGCCGAGTTCCGGCTCGACCTCGATGGCTATGAAGGGCCGATCGACGTGCTGTTGATGCTCGCCCGCGAGCAGAAGGTCGACCTTGCCCATCTCTCCATCCTCCAGCTCGCCGACCAGTATCTCGCCTTCATCGCGCAGGCGCGGGGCCTGCGGCTCGAACTGGCGGCCGACTACCTGGTGATGGCGGCCTGGCTCGCCTATCTCAAATCGAAGCTGCTGCTGCCGGAGCCGGCGGCTGACGGCGAGCCGACCGGCGCCGCGCTGGCGGCCGCGCTGGCGTTCCAGTTGCAGCGGCTGGAGGCGATGCGGCAGGCCGGGGCGCGGCTGATGGCGCGGCCGCGGCTGGGCCAGGACGTCTTCGCCCGCGGCGCGCCGGAGCCGATCCGCGTGGTCGCGACGCCGGTCTATCGGCTGACGCTCTACGAGCTGTTGCGCGGCTATGCGACCCATGCGGGGCAACGTCAGACGGCGATGTTGCGCATTCCGCTGACCGATCTCTATTCGATGGACGAGGCGTTGAAGCGGCTCGGCGAGATGCTGGGCCACAGCCCGGACTGGCGCGCGATCACGAGCTTCCTGCCGCCGGACATGCTGCTGGGCCTGCGCCGGCGCTCGGCGCTGGCGGCGACCTTCGCCGCCAGTCTCGAGCTGGTGCGATCGGGCCGGGCGCAACTCCGCCAGGACGGCACCTTTGGGCCGATCTATCTGCGTCGTTCCGTCGTCGAATGAGGGCCGGCACATGACCGACGATCGTTACGACCTGCTGCGACTGCTCGAAGCGATGCTGTTCGCCAGCGCCGAGCCGCTGCCGGCGGCCGCGCTCGCCGGCCGCCTGCCCGAGGGCGCCGACGCCGCCGGCCTGCTCGACGAGCTGGCCGGGCTCTATGCCAATCGCGGCGTCAACCTGGTCTGCCGCGACGGGTTCTGGGCCTTCCGCACCGCGCCCGATCTGGCGTCCCGGCTGCAGATCGAACGGCAGGTGTCGCGCCGGCTGTCGCGCGCCGCCGTCGAGACGCTCGCCGTCGTCGCCTACCACCAGCCGGTGACCCGTGCCGAGATCGAAGAGATCCGCGGCGTCGCTCTGTCCCGAGGCACGCTCGACGCGCTGCTCGAGGCGGGCTGGATCCGACCCAAGGGCCGGCGCCGCACGCCCGGCCGTCCCGTCACCTGGGTGACGACTCCGGCCTTCTATGACCATTTCGGGCTGGAGGGCCGCGACGCCCTGCCCGGCATCGAGGAGTTGAGGGCGGCCGGCCTGCTCGAGACGCGTTCGACGGTGGCGACGCTGGGGGCGGAGGCCATGGGGCAGCACGAAGCGGCGGACGAGGACGCCGGGGATGCCGACGCCGACGCCGACGCCGAGGACGAGCTGGACGACGAGGCTCTGGCGAATGCCCTGGAAGACCTGCCGGGCAAGGAATGACGCGGCCGAGCCGCAGGGCTTCTGTTGCAAATGAGAATAATTCGCAATACACTCGGCCGCGAATCGGCGCGGCCGCATGGCGACCGGCGCGACGGTCCTGAGTTCACGACCGAACCGTAAGGCGGAGAGCGACCCGGCGGGTAAGCCATGGCCACGGCCTTTGTCACGCGCGAAGACCTGCGACACCCGCGCTCCCGGCGGCGCGGCGCGCTGAACGGCTGGACGCTGTTCACGCTCGCCGTCGCCGCCGCTGTGGCGACGCCGGTGCTCGTCGTGGCCAGCTTCGTCCTCGTCCCGACCGGCGAAGTCTGGGACCATCTCGCGGCGACCGTGCTGCCGCGCTACCTGCGCAATTCCGTGCTGCTCATCCTCGGGGTCGGGGCCGGCGTGCTAATCGGCGGGGTCGGGACGGCCTGGCTGGTGACGGTCTGCCGCTTTCCCGGCCGGCGGCTGTTCGAGTGGGCGCTGCTGCTGCCGATGGCGCTGCCGGCCTATGTGATCGCCTACACCTATGCCGGCCTCATGGACTTCGCCGGGCCGGTGCAGACGCTGCTGCGCGAGAGCTTCGGGTGGTCGCGGGCGGATTATTGGTTTCCGCAGGTGCGCTCGCTGCCCGGCGCCATCCTCATGATGACGCTGGTGCTCTATCCCTATGTCTATCTGCTGGCGCGCGCCGCCTTCCTCGAACAGTCGGCTTGCGTGCTCGAGGTCAGCCGCACGCTCGGCTGCGGCCCGTGGCGCAGCTTCGCCACCGTGGCCCTGCCGCTGGCCCGTCCGGCGATCGCCGCCGGCGTCGCGCTGGCGCTCATGGAGGCGCTGAACGATTTCGGGGCGGTGCAGCATTTCGGGGTCGACACCTTCACCACCGGCATCTACCGCACCTGGCTGGGCATGGGAGAGCCGGCCGCCGCGGCGCAACTCGCGGCCATCCTGCTGTTGTTCATATTCGCCGTCCTTTTGCTCGAACGCTGGTCGCGGGGGCGGCGCGGCTTCGCGCACAGCTCGACGCGGTATCGCGATCTGCCGCGCTATCGGCTCGACGGTCCGAAGCGGTGGGCGGCCGCCGTGTTCTGCGCCCTGCCGCTGCTGTTCGGCTTCGTCATCCCGGTCGGCGCCCTGCTCGACGGCACGCTGGCGACCGCCGAAGGCTGGGTGGACCGGGACTTTCTGCGCTTGGTCGCGAACAGCTTCATCCTGGCGGCCGTCGCGGCGTCCCTGGCGGTCGCGATCGCGGTGTTGATGGCCTACGCGCTGCGGCTGCGGCGCAACCGCTTCATCGTCGGGGCGGCGCGCGTGGCCAGCATGGGCTACGCCGTGCCGGGTTCGGTGATCGCGGTCGGGGTCATGCTGCCGCTGGCCGCCATCGACAACGCGCTCGACGCCTGGACGCGGGCGGCCTTCGGCGTCTCGGTCGGCCTGCTGCTCAGCGGCACGATCTTCGCCGTTACCTTCGCCTACCTGGTGCGCTTCCTGGCGCTGTCCTTCAACACCGTCGAGGCCAGCCTGGCCAAGGTCACGGCGAACATGGATTACGCCGCGCGGTCGCTCGGCCACGGCCCCGCCGGCACGCTGCGGCGGGTGCACGGGCCGATGATCCGGGGCAGCGTGCTCACCGCCGGCATCCTCGTCTTCGTCGACGTGATGAAGGAGCTGCCGGCGACGCTCGTCCTGCGCCCATTCGATTTCGACACGCTCGCCACGCGCACCTACGAGCTGGCGTCGGACGAGTTGCTGGTCGAGGCGTCCGGCTCGGCCCTGGCCATCGTGCTGGTCGGCATCGTCCCGGTCGTCCTGTTGTCCCGCGCCATCGCCCGTTCGCGGCCGGGTCATGGCGCCGGATAGGGCCGCCGGCATGGTCGCGGCGCTGGCGCTGGAAGGGATCCGCCACGCCTTCGACGGGCTGGTCGCGGTGGATCGGCTCGATCTGACGGTGCAGCCGGGCGAGCTCGTCTGCCTGCTCGGGCCGTCCGGCTGCGGCAAGTCGACGGTGCTGCGCATCGCCGCCGGGCTCGAGGAGTTGCAGCGGGGACGGGTGCGGATGTACGGCCGCGTCGTCGCCGACGATCGCGTCGACCTGCCGCCGGAGCGGCGCAGCGTCGGCCTGTTGTTCCAGGACTTCGCCCTGTTTCCGCATTTGCGCGTGATCGACAACGTCGCCTTCGGCCTGCGCGCCGTTTCCGGCGAGCGGCGGCGCGACCGGGCGCTTGCCGTGCTCGATCAGGTCGGCATGGCGGAGTCCGCCGACGCCTTCCCGCACACGCTGTCGGGCGGCCAGCAGCAGCGCGTCGCCCTGGCCCGGGCGCTCGCGCCGCAGCCGCGGCTGATGCTGCTCGACGAGCCGTTCTCCGGGCTCGACGCGCGGCTGCGCGACCAGGTCCGGGACGAGACGCTGCATGTTCTGAAAGCCAGCGGCGCGGCGACGCTGCTGGTCACGCACGACCCCGAGGAGGCGATGTTCATGGCCGACCGCATCGCCCTGATGCGCGAGGGCACGATCGTCCAGGACGGCACGCCGACGCATCTCTATTACCGTCCGGCCGACGCCTTCGTCGCCGGCTTCTTCAGCCAGATCAACCGGATGCGGGCGACGGTTGCGGGCGGGCAGGCGGCCACGCCGTTCGGGCCGGTGGCCGCGGCCGGGATGCGGGACGGCGCGGCCGTCGAGGTCCTGGTCCGCCCGGACGCGCTGCGGCTGGCGCGCGCCGACGGGTCGGCCCCCGGCCCGGCGTCGGCGCGCGTCCTGGCGGCCCGGCTGCTCGGTCGCACCAGCCTGGTCCACCTCGAGGCGCGCGACCGGGACGGGCGGCTCCTGCATCTCCATGCGCGCATGCCGGGCCGGTTCCTGCCGGCGGAGAACGAGTTCGTCGTCGTCGCCCTCGATCACAGCCAAGCCTTTGTATTTCCGGTCGAACCGCCTAAATAACAGGCTTCGGCCCGGATCATGCGTTGCAGCGGGATGGGGATTTTGCGATAGTCCACCGCAACGACGGAATGAATCTCTTAAGGAGAACCCGCGATGGGTAGTTTCAGTATTTGGCACTGGCTGATCGTCCTGGCGGTCATCCTTCTGTTGTTCGGCGGCGCCGGCAAGATCCCGCGGCTGATGCGCGACATGGGCCAGGGAATCAACGCGTTCAAGAAGGGGCTGAAAGAGGACGGCAAGGACAAGGACGACGCGGATCCCGACAAGGCCCTTGAAGCCGACCGCGCCGCCGCGACGCGGAAGGACAACGTCGCCAGCTAGACCTTGCCGGCCGGGCTTTCCAAAGCCTGAGAGGCGCCCCAATGTTCGACATCGGCTGGTCGGAAATGGCGGTGATCGCGATCGTCGCGCTCATCGTCATCGGCCCGAAGGAGCTTCCGAACGCGCTGCGCAGCGTGGCCAAGTGGGTCAAGCAGGCGCGCCGGCTGGCGCGCGAGTTCCAGGGCGGCATCGACCAGATCGTGCGCGAGGCGGAGCTCGACGACGCGCGCAAGGCGGTGCAGTCGGCGAGCACGTATAACGTGCGCCGCGAAATCGAAAAGACCATCGATCCGACCGGCGACCTGGCGCGCGCCATCGATCCCGACGTTCCAGACGCCGCCGGCAGCGGCCCGACGCCGAAGCGCGAGGAGCCGGCGGCGCTCGGACCCGCCGACGCCGTGGCGGACGAGGCGGCCGCGGCCGCGGCCGAGGCGCCGCCCGCGCCCGCGGCGGAGCCGGCGGCGCAGCAAAAAAGCGCATAGACGGTGGCCGACAACGAAGAGGACGGCAAGAAGATGCCGTTGCTCGATCATCTGGTCGAGCTGCGCAGTCGTCTTCTTTATTCGGCAATCGCCCTGTTCGTGGCGTTCGTCGGCTGCTTCTTCGTCGCCCAGGAGATTTTCGATTTCCTGGCCCAGCCGCTGGCCAACATCCTGCTCGAGGAGACCGGGCGGCGCTTCATCTACACCGACCTGGCGGAGGTCTTCTTTACCCAGGTAAAGGTCGCCTTCTTCGGGGCGTTGGTGGTCACGTTTCCGGTCTTCGCGGGCCAGATCTGGGCGTTCGCGGCGCCGGGCCTGTACAAGCACGAAAAGTCGGCGTTCCTGCCGTTTCTGGTGGCGACGCCGGTCCTGTTCCTGACCGGCGCGGCCATCCTCTATTACCTGTTGATGCCGGTGGCGTGGCAGTTCTTCCTCGGCTTCCAAACGAGCGGCGGGCCGGACTCGCTGCCGATCGAGCTCGAGGCCCGGGTCGGCGAGTATGTCACGCTGGTGATGCGCCTGATCTTCGCCTTCGGGCTCTCTTTTCAGCTTCCGGTGTTGCTGACGCTGTTGGCGCGGGTCGGGATCGTGTCGTCCAAGGGCCTGGCCGCGAAACGGAAATACGCCATCGTCGGGACGTTCATCGTGGCGGCGATCATCACCCCGCCCGATCCGATCAGCCAGATCAGCCTGGCGGTGCCGATACTCGTGCTCTACGAGATTTCGATTCTCCTCGCCAAGCTCGTCGAGAAGAATCGCGCCCGGCGGGAGCGGCAGCAGGAGGGCGCCGGGCCCGGCAGCGACATCGCGTCGGTATAGACCGCCATCGCCCGCGCACCGTATAAACGGGCGCAATCATCCGACCCTCAAGCGTTCCCGGCGTGAGCCATGCACGATCTCAAGTGGATTCGCGACAATCCGGCGCCGTTCGACGCGGCGCTGGCGCGGCGCGGGCTGCCGCCGACGGCGGCGGACCTGCTCCGCCTCGACGGCGAGCGGCGGGCGGCGCAGACCGGCCTGCAGGAGCTGCAAGCCAGGCGCAACGACGTGTCCCGGCAGATCGGCGCCGCCAAGGCGCAAAACGCGGACGCCGGCCCCCTGATGGCCGAAGTGGCGCGGGTGAAGGACGCCATGCACGACCTCGAGGCCAGGGAGCGGGCGGCCGCCGCGGCCGTGGACGGGGCCCTGGCCGGCCTGCCCAACCTGCCGGCCGCCGACGTGCCGGACGGCGCCGACGCCGGCGCCAATGTCGAGCTGCGCGCCCATGGCCGGCCGCCGGACTTCGACTTCGCCGCGCGCCAGCATTTCGAGATCGGCGAGGCCCTCGGCCTGATGGATTTCGAATCGGCGGCGAAGATCTCCGGCGCGCGCTTCGTCGTGCTCAAGGGCGCGCTGGCGCGGCTGGAGCGGGCGCTCGCCGCCTTCATGCTCGACTTGCACACAAGCGAGTTCGGCTATACCGAAGTGCTGCCGCCGGTCCTGGTCCGCGACGAAGCGGTGTTCGGCACCGGCAATCTGCCGAAATTCGCCGACGACCTGTTCCGCACGACCGACGGCCGCTGGCTGATCCCGACCGCCGAGGTGCCGCTGACCAATCTGGCCGCTGACCGCATTCTCGACGAAGCCGAGCTGCCGTTGCGCTTCACCGCGCACACGCCGTGCTTCCGGTCCGAGGCCGGCGCCGCCGGCAAGGACACCCGCGGCATGATCCGCCAGCACCAGTTCAGCAAGGTCGAGCTGGTCAGCATCGCCCACCCGGACCGTTCGGCCGAGGAGCACGAGCGCATGACGTCCTGCGCCGAGGCGGTGCTGAAGCGCCTGGGCCTGCCCTACCGGGTCGTCGTGCTCAGCGCCGGCGACATGGGCTTCGCCGCGCAAAAGACCTACGACATCGAAGTCTGGCTGCCGGGGCAAGGCGCGTACCGGGAAATCTCGAGCTGCTCCAACTGCGGCGACTTCCAGGCCCGGCGCATGCAGGCGCGTTTCCGCAAGGCGGGCGAGAAGGGGACGCGTTTCGTCCACACGCTGAACGGCTCCGGCCTCGCCATCGGCCGCACGCTGATCGCCGTGCTGGAGAACGGCCAGCGGGCCGACGGCTCCGTCGTCCTGCCCGAGGCGATCCGTCCCTATATGGGCGGCATCGAGGCGATCGCCGCCGATGTTTAAGGCGCCGCTCGATCTCAGCCTTGCCCGCATCCTGGTCACCAACGACGACGGCATCAACGCGCCGGGCCTGAAGGTGCTGGCCAAGGTGGCGCGCGGCCTGTCCCGCGACGTCTGGGTGGTGGCGCCCGAGGTCGAGCAGAGCGCGACCGCCCATTCGCTCACCGTCCGCCGCCCCCTGCAGGTGCGCCGCCTGTCGCCGCGCCGCTTTGCCGTCGACGGCACGCCGACCGATTGCGTCCTCCTGGCCGTCCACCACATCATCAAGCGCCGGCGCCCGGACCTGGTGCTGTCCGGCGTCAACCGCGGCGCCAATGTGGGCGAGGACGTGACCTATTCCGGCACCATCGCCGCGGCGATGGAGGCCACGCTCCTGCATATCCCGGCGATCGCCTTCAGCCAGCTGCGCGACGGCAGCCAGCAGGTCCGATGGCACACGGCGGAGCACCACGCGCCGGCGATCATTCGCCGGCTGACGTCGGTGGGCTGGGCGGCCGGCGTGCTGATGAACGTGAACTTCCCCAGCGTCCCCGCCGCGGCGGTGACCGGCGCCCGCATGGTGCGCCAGGGACGGCGCGAATCCGGCATCGAGGTTGTGGAGGCGCGCGACCCGGTCGGCCGCCCCTATTTGTGGATCGGCGACTTCACCAGCGACCAGTCGGTCGACCCCGACACCGACCTGGCGGCGACCCGGGCGGGCGCCATCTCGGTGACGCCGCTCCACCTCGATCTCACGCATGGGGCGACGCTGCGCAAGCTGGAGACGTTGTTTCCGTGAGCCTGGCGGCGCGCAAGATCCGGCTGATCATGCAATTGCGCCGCTCGGGCATCTCCGACACCGGCGTGCTGGCCGCGATCGAGCGCATCCCGCGCGAGGCCTTCGTGCCGAAGCCGTTCCTCGATCAGGCCTACGAAAACCGGACGCTGCCGATCGGCCACGGGCAGACGCTGAGCCAGCCGCGCGTCGTGGCGCTGATGACTCAGGCGCTGGGCCTCGCGCGGCGGCACAAGCTGCTCGAGGTCGGCACCGGGTCGGGGTATCAGGCGGCGGTGCTGTCGCGCCTGGTCCGCCGCGTCTATACGGTCGAGCGGCACCGGGCGCTGCTGCGCGAGGCGGAGCGGCGCTTCGCCGAGTTGCGCCTGCACAACGTCGTGACCCGGCTCGGCGACGGCAGCCGCGGCTGGAAGGAACAGGCGCCGTTCGACCGCATCATCGTGACCGCGGCGGCGGCGGAGGTGCCGCGGGCGCTGCTCGACCAGCTCTGCGTCGATGGCGTGCTGGTGGCGCCGATCGGCCCCGACCGGGGCGAGCAGGAGCTGCTGCGGATCACCCGGCTCGCGGACGGCGAGCGCCGCGAGAGCCTCGGCCCGGTCCGTTTCGTGCCGCTGGTCGCCGGCGCCCTGCCGTCGGAAACGGCCGACGGGCGCGCGGCCGGCGCGGCGCCGCCCGAAGGACACAGCCCGGCATGACCGCGGCGCGCGCGCGGTTCGCCTTGGCGGTGGCGGTCGCCGCGCTGGCGCTCGCCGGCTGCAACCAGTCGGGGCGGCCGCGGCCGGAACTGGGCAAGCCGATCTCGCCGGACGCGGTCGCGGCGGCGGCGGCGATCACCCCGACGAGCGCGCTCAGCATCACCGACTACACGGTCATACCGGGCGATACGGTCTATATCGTCGCCAACCGCTTCAAGGTCCCGGTCCGCGACATGATCGAGGCCAACGGGCTGGCGCCGCCCTACAGGCTGCGGCCCGGACAACGGCTGGTCGTTCCCGAGCGCCGCATGTACGTCGCGCGGGCCGGCGACACGATCGACGGCGTTTCGCGCCTGTACGGCGTGGACCGCAGCACGCTGATCCGGCTGAACGGCATCGGCGAGCCCTATGCGATTCGCGACGGCCAGAGGCTGCTGCTGCCCGCCCCGCCGGAGCCGGGGCGAGGCGGGCCGGCGCCGGTCGAACCGGCGGGCGCGGCCGCCCCGACGGCTGCGGCCGCCGGCCCGGCCCCGGTGGCCGCCGTCACCGCGGTGGAATTGCCGCCGCCGACGCTCGCACCTCCGGCGCCGCCGCCGGCGGCCCCGCCCGCCGGCGTCTCGGTCGCGCCGGCGCCGCCGACGCCCGGTCCGCCGGGCGATGCGCCTGTCGCCGCGCCGGCCGAGGCGGAAACCGCCGCGGCAGCCGAATACACCACGGCGCCGGAGATTCCGGCCGCCATTCCGCAACCCCCGGCGCTCAGCGGCGGCAAGTTCCTGTGGCCGGTCAACGGCAAGATCGTGTCGCGCTTCGGCGCCACGGACGGCGGCCTGCACAACGACGGCCTCAACATCGCGGCGCCGCAAGGCACGCCGGTGCGCGCCGCCGAAAACGGCGTCGTCGCCTATTCAGGCAACGAGCTGCGCGGCTTCGGCAACCTGTTGTTGATCCGCCACGCCGACGGCTGGATGTCGGCCTACGCCCACAACGACGCGCTGCTCGTGCAGCGCGGCGATCGCGTCGCGCGCGGCCAGACGATCGCGCGCGTCGGGCGCACCGGCAACGTCGCGACGCCGCAGCTCCATTTCGAGCTGCGCCGCGGCGCCGGGCCGGTCGACCCGCTGCCGCATCTCGGCGATCTCGGCGCCTGATCGGCGGCTATTCCAGCCGCTTGCCCAGCCGGCCGGCGAGGTCCTGGATGAACTGCCAGGCGACGCGGCCTGACCGGGCGCCGCGCGTCACCGACCACTCGATGGCCTCGGCCCGCAGCGTCTCGTCCGCTACTTCGAGGCCGTAGCGTCGGGCATAGCCCTCGACGATAGCCAGGTAGGTGTCCTGATCGCAGTTGTGGAAGCCGAGCCACAGCCCGAAGCGATCGGACAGGGAGACTTTTTCCTCGACCGCCTCGGCCGGGCTGATCGCCGTCGAGCGTTCGTTGTCGATCATCTCGCGCGGCATCAGGTGGCGGCGGTTCGAGGTGGCGTAGAACACGACGTTCTCCGGCCGGCCTTCGATGCCGCCTTCGAGGACGGCCTTCAGCGACTTGTAGCTGGTGTCGGATTCGGCGAAGGAGAGGTCGTCGCAGAACAGGATGCAGCGCCGCGGGCGGCCGCGCAGCGCCTGCAGCAGGTGGGGCAGGGACGGCAGATCCTCGCGGTGGATCTCGACCAGCGCCAGGGCGCCGCCGCCCTTGCCGTCCATTTCACGGTTGACGGCGGCGTGCGTCGCCTTGACCAGCGAGCTCTTGCCGGTGCCGCGCGCGCCCCACAGCAGCGCGTTGTTGGCCGGCAGCCCGCGGGCGAAGCGCCGCGTGTTGTCGAGCAGGATGTCGCGGGCGCGGTCGATGCCGCGCAGCAACTCGATATCGACCCGGTTGACCCGCGCCACCGGCTCGAGCCGGGCGCCTTCGGCATGCCAGACGAAGGCGCTCGCCTCGGCGAAGCCTCCGGCGAAGCCAGGGTCGGCGTCGTCCAGGCCGGCGGAGCGGGGATGCGGCGGCGCCAGCCGATCGAGCGCCGCCGCGATCGACCGGAGCAGCGGCAGCAGGTCCTTGTCGGCGGGACGGTCGCTCATTCGAATCTCGCGGTCGCGCGGATGTGGGCGATCCGCTCGGCGGTCGCCGGATGGGTCGACAGCCACGCGGGCGGCTCGCAGTCGGTCCCGCAAGCCCCGGCGAGCCGTTCCAGAATGCCGATGAATCCGTCCGGCCGGCGCCCGACCGCCGCCAGCAGCGCCAGGCCGCGGTCATCGGCCTCGCGCTCGAAGGCACGCGAATAGGACAGCTGGACGAGCAGGGCCGGAAGCACCGCGGCCTCCTCCACCAGGTCCGTCGCGTCGCCGGTGACGAGGATCAGCACCGCGCCGAGCCCGACGGTCCGCAGCAATTGCCGCAGGCCGTGGCGCGCCTCGATGTGACCGATTTCGTGCGCCAATACGCCGGCCAGGCCGTCGTCGTCGGGGGCGATGGCGAGCAGGTCGTCGGTGACAATGATCGTGCCGCCGGGCAGCGCCAAGGCGTTCGCGCCGATCATCTCGCTGCGGCGGAAAATCAGCGTCAGCCGTCCCGGCGGCAGGTCCGAGGCGGCCGCGAGCGCAGCGAACAGCGCCGCGACCTCGCGCTGGCGCTGCGGTGCGAGGCGGGTCGGGTCGAGCACGGTGGCGTCGAGGGCGTCGAGCGTCCCATTGGCGATGCGCGCCTCGACGGTGTCGGGCACGAGCGCCGCCGCGGCGTCGGCCAGCGCCGGCAGGCCCCATCGGACGGCGGCCAGCGCCGACGCCACGAAGACCATCGCGATCAGCACAAGCCGGGGTCGAAACCGCTCGATCGCGGCGAGCCATGACGCCCGGCCGCGCGCCGCCTGCGACGCCAACAGCCGGTCGACGCCGTCGTTATCCGCGGTCTCGAAGAGGCGGCCGTCGGGCAGGGCGAGCCGCCGCGGCACGTTGCCGATGCGGCCCGACGGGCGCAGCCCGGCCGGATCGACGAACTCCACGCCGTTCGCGGTCTCCAGCTCGAGGCGCGACTGCCGAACGGCCAGCCGCGCCGCTTCGCGACGCGACGACCCCGGCGGCGAGAGCCAGCCCTCGACGGCTGCCGCGCTCATATCCCGATTTCGACGCCCGCCAGGTCGGCATACTCCGAGCCGAAGCTGCTGCCGGCTTTGCGTTGGACGTCGACGAAGGACCCCAGGTCGCCGGCGGCCAGGACGACAAGGCAGTCGCATTGGTAGTTGTACAACCGCACCGCGGCCCAAGGCCGCAACAAGCCGAGCGACAGGATCGTCGCAAAGAAGTTGGAGACGACGATCCAAGCCAGACGCAGACCGGAGACGGTCGATCGAAACCGATGACCGCCCTCCAGGCTTGCGACGTTGAGGACGATGTTGCGGACCCGTGCCGCGTAGAACACCGACGCCGCGGGAAGGCCCAAAACGATGGCAACAACAATCCCCCAATGCCAGACGCTAAATGCCCCCACCTCACCTTCCTCGGCCTGGACCGAAACCAGCCCAAAGATCGCTCCAACGGCCGCGGTCGCCCCGATCACCATGGCCACCAGGAGCAAGAACGCCTGGGCGGTGGCGGCGTAGAAGGGGCCGATCCGCGGCTCGGCGGCAAACGGCGCGGTCCCGAAGCGATGACCGCGCAGGTGATAGGTGGCGACCGCGCGGCTGGCCAGGGGAAACAAAATGCCGGCGGTGAGCGCGCCGACGAACGGCCATGCGAGGAACGCGCGGGCGGCGCCGCCGACCGTCCCGACGAAATCGAAGCGGACATTGCCCCAACTGGTCATCCGGGCGTTGAAGCGCAGGCTGCGGACGATGAGCCACGGTGACAGGATTATCAGGAGGAGGGTGGCCGCGCTTCCGAGCAGGGGCTCGAACTCATTGGCCAGGCCGATGCCGAGCAGAACCGCGACCGCCAATATCCGCCCCTTGAGGAGCTGCACGCCGGTCGCGTGGTAGTCGAAGGCGCGATCGTCGATCCGCGTGTTGCCGAGGAAGTAACGCTTGCGCCGCACCTTCGCCCAGGCCGACCACACGCCGAGGGTTACGACGGTGAGCAGCAGATTGACGATCCAGATGCCGAAATACTCTCGGGTCGAGCCGGTGAAAACGACAGGACATTGGCGCGCCAGACCGCCGGCAGGCAACGCCGAGGTCGCGACCGGGAGCGAGTCTTCGGACATGGCGGCAGCCTCCAACGACTGCTTATGAAAAAGTACACCACGGAAGACAAAAAAAGCACTCACTAAACACGGTAAACGGCCCGTACCGAAACCGGCCGCACCGCAGCGCGCGCCGCCCTGCGATCGTTGCATTTCGCGGCCGGGCGGCTATAGTCCGGCCGCCGCGCCGCAGCCAGCCGAGGAGAACCCGATGTTCGTTTCATCCGCTTACGCCCAGGCGGCCGGGGGGCCCGGCGGTTTCGACCTGGTGTCGCTGGCGCCGCTGGTCCTCATCTTCGTCGTGTTCTATTTCCTGCTGATCCGCCCGCAGCAGAAGAAGATGAAGTCGCACAAGGCAATGGTGGCGGCGGTCCGGCGCGGCGACCGGGTCGTCACCGCGGGCGGCATCGTCGGCACGGTGTCCAAGGTGTTGAGCGATACCGAACTTCAGGTCGAGATCGCCGAGGGCGTGCGCGTGCGGGTCATCCGCTCGACCGTCACCGACGTGCTCGCCAAGACCGAGGCGGCGGACGAGGCGGGGGCCGACGACGAGCCCGCCGAGCGCGACTCCAGGAAGGGCGGCCGGCAGGCCGGCGGCGGCAAGGACCACTAGGCGCCCCGGAACGCGCGGGCCGCGGGCTTCGTCATGGTCTTTTTCGCCAAGTGGAAGATCGCGCTGATTCTGGCCGTGCTGGCGGCCGGGGTGGTGTTCAGCGCGCCCAACCTGATCGACCGCGAGACCGCCGAGTCGCTGCCGGGCTGGCTGCCGCGCCAGCAGGTCAATCTGGGCCTCGATTTGCAGGGCGGATCGCACCTGCTGCTCGAGGTCGAGGTCGACGAGGTGCTGCGCGAGCAGCTCACCGCGGTCGTCGATGGCGTGCGCATCGAGTTGCGCAAGGCGAACATCGGCTATACCGATCTCGGCATCGAGGGCAATGCCGTCGTCTTCAACCTGCGCGACCCGACGACCGCGGCGGCGGCGCGGCCGCTGTTGACCGAGATCGCCACCGACATGACGATTGAGGTTTCGGACGTGGGCGCCGTCGCCATCGCCTTCACCGAGGCGACGATCGAACAGCGCCGGCGCCACGCCGTCGAGCAGTCGATCGAGATCGTGCGCCGGCGGATCGACGAGACCGGCACGCGCGAACCGACGATCCAACGACAGGGCAGCGACCGCATTCTGGTCCAGCTCCCCGGCATCAAGGACCCCGAGCGGGTCAAGGCGCTGATCGGCAAGACGGCGAAGATGACCTTCCATTTCGTCGATTCGACGATGTCCCCGGAGCAGGCGCAGGCCGGGCAGCTCCCGCCGCATCTCGTGGCGCTGCCCAGCGCCGAGACCGACCGGGTCGGCGGACCGGGCGCCTACGTCGTGCAGAAGCGGGTGATGGTAAGCGGCGACAATCTGACCAATGCCCAGGCGACGTTCCAGGACGGCCAGCCGGTCGTCAGTTTCCGCTTCGACACGGTGGGCGCCCGCCGCTTCGGCGACGCCACCCGCGACAACGTCGGCAAGCTGTTCGCCATCGTGCTCGACGGCAAGGTGATCAGCGCCCCGGTGATCCGCGAGGCGATCCTCGGCGGCAGCGGCATCATCAGCGGCAGCTTCACCGTGCAGTCCGCCCAGGACCTGGCGCTGCTGCTGCGCGCCGGCGCCCTGCCGGCGCCGCTGACCGTGCTCGAGGAGCGCACCGTGGGCGCCGATCTGGGCGCCGATTCGATCGAGGCCGGCAAGATGGCCAGCATCATCGGGCTGGTCCTGGTGGTCGCCGCCATGATCCTTGCCTACGGCCTGTTCGGGATCTTCGCCAACATCGCCCTGGTGTTCAACGGCGTCCTGCTGTTGGCGGCCCTGTCGCTGCTGCAGGCGACGCTGACCCTGCCGGGCATCGCCGGCATCGTGCTCACGCTGGGCATGGCGGTGGACGCCAACGTGCTGGTGTTCGAGCGCATCCGCGAGGAGATGCGCGCGGGCCGCAGCCCGCTGACCGCGGTCGACGCCGGCTATCGCGAGGCGATGAGCACGATCATCGACGCCAACCTGACCACGCTCATCTCCAGCCTGATCCTGTTCCAGTTCGGCACCGGTCCGGTCAAGGGCTTCGCGGTCACGTTGTCGATCGGCATCGCCACGTCGGTGTTCACCGCCGTCATGTTGACGCGGCTGATCACGGTCGTCTGGCTGCGCCGCGTCCGGCCGCAGGCGCTTCCGTTGTAGGGTGGCAATGTTCCGCGGTCTGCATATCGTCCCTCCCGAGACGCGCATCGATTTCATGCGCCTGCGCGTGATCGCCTTCGTCCTGTCGAGCCTGATGGTCGTCGGGTCGATCGGCCTGATCGCGGTCAAGGGTCTCAATTTCGGCATCGATTTCCGGGGCGGCATCC
The DNA here is from genome assembly GCA_040881945.1 of Dongiaceae bacterium. Classification (GTDB taxonomy): domain Bacteria; phylum Pseudomonadota; class Alphaproteobacteria; order Dongiales; family Dongiaceae; genus JBBECF01. The sequence goes on from JBBECF010000095.1 coordinate 24,732, forward strand.
TGATGGAGGTCAAGACCCCGGGCCCGGCCGATCTGGCCAGCTTGCGCGGGCAACTGTCGGCCCTCGGCCTCGGCGAAGTGGCGTTGCAGGAGTTCGGCGCCGCCGACGCGGTGCTGATCCGCATCCAGCGCCAGGAGGGCGACGAGACGGCGCAACTGCGCGCCGTCGGGCAGGTGAAGGAGGCGCTCGGCGACCGGCTCGAGTACCGGCGCACCGAATTCGTCGGCCCCAAGGTCGGCCGCGAGCTGATCGAGGACGCGGTGCTCGCCGTCGTGCTCGCGCTGGGCGGGATCGCGGCATACATCTGGTTCCGCTACGAATGGCAGTTCGGCATCAACGCGATCGTCGCCACGTTCCACGATTGCATCACGACCGTCGGCCTGTTCGCGCTGCTCGGCCTGGAATTCAACCTTACGACCGTGGCGGCGGTGTTGACCATCGCCGGCTATTCCGTCAACGACACGGTCGTGATCTATGACCGCGTGCGCGAGGAGCTGCGCCGGTACAAGAAGATGCCGCTGTATGACTTGATCAACATGGCGGTCAACAAGACGCTGTCGCGCACCGTCGTGACCAGCGGACTCACGCTCCTGTCGGTGCTCGCGCTCTACGGCTTCGGCGGCGAGGTCCTCCGCGGCTTCAGCCTGGCGATGATCTGGGGCATCGTCATCGGCAGCTACTCGACCGTCTTCATCGCCACGCCGCTGTTGCTCTATATGAATCTGCGCCGCGGCGGGAGCGCGCCGGTCAAGGCGGCGGAGGACGACTCGAAGCCGGCCGCCGAGGCGCCGGGCGGCGGCGCTTGAGCGGGACGGCGGCGATGGACTTCACGATGCGCGCGCCGGCCGGGCGCCAGATCGTGGACTCCTACGGCGACGGGCGGTTTCGCGTCAGCGGCGCGCGCTACCAGGGCTCGATCCTGGTGTTTCCCGACCGCACCCTGGCTTGGCCGGTGGCCGACATCGACGCGATCGGCCTTGTGACGCTCGACGAGGTCGTCCGCGCCGGCGAATCCGGCGCCATCGAGATCCTGTTGGTTGGCTGCGGCCGCCGCGTGACGTTGCTCCCGGAGGCCCTGCGCCGGGCGCTGCGCGCCGCCGGCGTGGTCACGGAGGCGATGGACACCGGCGCCGCCTGCCGCACCTACAACGTGCTCGCGGCGGAGGAACGGCGCGTCGCCGCCGCCCTCGTCGCGGTGCCTTAGGCGGAACGGCGCGGGCGCGGACATCGGGCATTTCAAACCAGACGGGAGGAAAACCATGAAGAAACTTGTTTTCGCCGCCGTGGCGTGCGGGGCGCTGGCCATGTCGGCCGGCGGGCTCGCCGCCAAGGAGTGGACCAAGGTGCGCATCGGCACCGAGGGCGCCTATCCGCCGTTCAACTACATCGACCCGAACGGCCAGGTACAGGGCTTCGAGATCGAGTTGGCGCAAGCGATGTGCGCGGCGATGCAGGTGGAATGCGAGTTCGTCGTTCAGGACTGGGACGGCATCATTCCCGGCCTGCTCGCCAAGAAGTACGACGCCATCATCGCGTCGCTGTACATCACCGACGAGCGCAGGGAAAAGATGGACTTCTCGCAGAAGTACTATCAGACGCCGGCGCGGTTCGTCGTGCCGAAGGGCACGATGCTCGACATCTCGGAACAGGGCCTGAGCGGCAAGAGCATCGCGGTGCAGCGCGGCACCGCCTTCGAGCGGTTCCTGCGCGACACCTATCCGAAGGTCGATCTTCGCGTCTATGCGACGCAGGACGAGGTCAACATGGACCTCGTCGCCGGGCGCATCGACGCCATGCTGGCCGACACGGTCGCGGCGTCCGAGGGATTCCTCAACACGCCCGAAGGGCAGGGTTTCGAGTTCGTCGGACCGGACTTCAGCGATCCGAAATGGTTCGGCTACGGCGCCGGGGTGGCGACGCGCAAGGACGACCCGGAGCTGAACCAGTTGTTCAACGCGGCGATCGACAAGATCCGCGCCGACGGGACCTATCAGCGGATCAGCGCCAAGTTCTTCCCGTTCGACGTCTACGGGCAGTAACCGGCCGGCGAAGGCCGGGAAGGAAGATGGGGCCGCGCCGGGTGCATGGGGTTGAACGTAAAATTAACGATTGGCCCCCTCCCAACCCTCCCCCGCGCAGCGGGGGAGGGCCAGGGTGGGGGGATGGTGCCGCCCGGCCGGAAGGCGCCTCAGGCGAAGCCGCCGTTCTGCGCCGCCACCATGCAGTACAGCATGGGGATCGACAGCAGGGTGTTGGTGCGCGAGAACAGCATGGCGGTGCGCGCCGATTTCTTCTTGGTATCGGGGTCCGCCTCGACAAGGCCGAGCGCCCGCTGCTGGTTCGGCCAGATCACGAACCAGACGTTGAACCACATGATCGCGCCGAGCCACATGCCGATGCCGATCGGCGTGCTGGCGCCGCTGTCGGTCAAGCCGAGCAGGATCGCGTCGACGATGTAGCCGTTCATCGCCGCCAGGATCAGGCCGGTGGCGATGGTCGACATGGCGCCCCAGCGGAACCAGAACAGGGCGGCCGGCGCGATCACCTTGCCGATCGCCGGCTTCTGCTCGTCGGGGATCTTCGGCATGCTCGGAATCTGCACGAAGTTGAAATACCAGAGCAGCCCGACCCACATCACGCCGGAGAGGACGTGCAGATAGCGGAAGAGGAAGGCGAACCACGCGTGATCGAACGACGGCGCGCTGACCGTCGCGCCGACGACGACGAGGACGATGATCAACAGCACGACGCCGGCGATCACCGTGTTTTGCAGCTTCTCGAGGATGGCGGCCATGAGTCACTCCGTTCCTGGCAGAATTCCGCGAATTCACGGCATGCGGTGGTAATACCCGGAAAATCAGACTAATTCTAGTCCTCAGATGGCGGCAAGCGGTCTGTCCCACTGTGCGGCGGAGTCGCGGCGCGGCGACCGCGACCGCTTTCTGACCGCGTTGTTCGCCCCGGCCGACCGGCGCGAGGCGCTGTTCGCCCTCTACGCCTTCAACCTCGAGCTCGCGCGCATCCGCGAATCGGTCAGCCAGCCGATGCTGGGGCTGATCCGACTGCAATGGTGGCGCGACGGCCTCGACGCCATCTACCGGGGCGAGCCGCCGCGCCACGAAGTCGCGGCCGGCCTGGCCGGGGCGGTGACCCGGCACGGGTTGTCGCGGCGGCATTTCGACCGCCTGATCGACGCCCGCGAAACCGACCTGTCCGAGTCGCCCCCGGCCGACCTCGCCGCCCTGGTCGACTATGCCGAGGGCAGTTCGTCCGGCCTCGTATTGCTGGCGCTGGAGGCGCTTGGCGGCGGCGGCGGCGCGGCGGCGGCGGAGGCGGGCCGCCGCGTCGGCATCGCCTGGGCGCTGACCGGGCTGCTGCGCGCGGTGCCCTTCCACGCCAGCGCCCGGCGGCTGTATCTGCCCCAGGACCTGATCGAGCGGACGGGCCTGCAACCGGACGCGCTGTTCGCACTCCCCCCTCACCCAGCTTCGGGTAAGGCGCGCCTTAAGGGCTGTAGGGGGACACATGAATTGCACAAACCGGGACTCCGTGGGCCAAGACGGGATT
>JBBECF010000096.1:0-15165 GCA_040881945.1 Dongiaceae bacterium
CTGCTGGAGGCGAGCCTGAAGGACGGGCCGCAGATCGTCACGAAGCGCGGCATCGCGGCGGCCGTGCTGGTGCCGGTCGAGGAGTGGCGGCGCTTGCAGAGGGCGGCGCGCCCGACGCTGAAGGAACTGCTGCCGGCGGAAGCGCCGCGGGCGGCAATTCCGGTACCGTCGCGCGGCCGGCTCAGGCGCCGGGCGCCGTCGGCCCTCGGCTGAGCGCCCTTAGTATCTCCTCGACACCAACGTTGTCTCCGAGCCGCGCCGGCCGCGGCCGCATGGCGGCGTGGTCGCGACGCGATGATCGCGGCGACGGCGAGCGTCCACAACCTGACCGTCGTCACGCGTAATGCGCCCGACTTCACGCCGTTCGGCGTCGAAACCCTGGACCCGTTCGCGCCGCGGCGTGGGGAGCGGTAAGGGGGCGACGGCGGCAAGTCGACGCTGACCGTAATGGCCGCCGGTTTCATGCGCGCGAAATCGACTCTGACCCCGTTTACGCCGTTTACGCGTTTACGCGGCTCGGTCCGCCATCTGTCAGGCGATTGCGACGTCGGGACGTTCCGACTGACCGGAGTCCCTCCCTCACCCAGCTCCGGGTAAGGCGCGGGCCGTAGGCCCGCGCCAACCCTTCGCATCCCTCTCCCCCGCTCGCGGGGGCGAGGGGGCGCGGGTCAGGCCCCGGGCGCGGCGGCAGGCGGCTCGGCGCCGTTCAGCAATTGTATCGGCACTGCGCAATCTCCAGCGTACGCGGGTTCGAGCCGGAGACCCGGTAGACCAGCCGGTGCTCGCGGTCGATGCGCCGCGACCACCAGCCGCGGCTTTACCGAAAATTCACGATGCAGGGCGGACACTGTCCGGCGGTAGGGCGAACGCCGGCCAAGCGAGGCCGGCGGGCGGCCGGCCGGACCGACGACGACTTGACCACTTGAGGCAGCCATGTCCGGCCCGAACGACATTCTCGACCTAAACGCCGCCCGGGCCGACGCCCTGGCCGACGAAAACGCGGCGGGCGCGCAGCACCACATCGGTTCGCTGGCCGCGGCAATCGCCGCCATCGCCACCGAGACCGGGCTGCTCGCCCTGACCAGCGTGATCGACGCGGTCGGCGCCGGCAGCGCCGACGCTGCTGCGCGCGCCGCCATGATCGCCGACGAGGTGACCGAGCAGGCCGCGCAGCTCGAGCACGAGGTGAGCCGTCTCCTCGGCACCGTCCCGTCGGCCGACGCCGCCGGCTGACCCCGGCCGGGGTGTCACCGAGGTCTTAGGTCCCGTCCGGCGCGAGCGGCCAGTACGGCCGCAGCCGCCCGCCGACTCGGCAAGGCGCGACGCGGCGGGCCAGCCCGCTCTTGTCGTCGGTTTCGACGAACACGGCGCACAGGCTCCCCGGTCCCTGGGCCGGCGCCAGGCGCTCGGTCGGCAGCTTGCGCGTGAAGCGCGCGATCGGCACCGCCTTTTCCATCCCGATCACCGAATCGTAGTCGCCGCACATCCCGGCATCGGTCTGATAGGCCGTCCCCCGCGGCAGGACCTGGCTGTCGGCCGTCGGCACATGGGTGTGGGTGCCGACCACGAGCGAGACGCGCCCGTCGAGGACATGCGCCATGGCCATCTTTTCGCTGCTCGCCTCGGCGTGGACATCGACCACGATGGCATCGACGGTGGCGCCGAGCCGGTGCGCCGCCAGCTCGCGCTCGACCGCCGCGAACGGGTCGTCGAGGACCGGTTCGATGAACAGGCGGCCCATGACGTTGACGACCAGGACCTTGCGCCCGCGCGCCGCCGCTAACAGCGCGGCGCCGCGGCCCGGCGTGCCGGCCGGGTAATTCTGCGGCCGCAACAGGCGTGGATCGCGGTCGATGAATCCGACCGTCTCGCGCTGCGCCCAGACATGGTTGCCGGTGGTCACGACATCGACGCCGGCGGCATAGAGATCGGCGCAGATCTTCTCGGTGATGCCGAAGCCGGCGGCGGCGTTTTCGCCGTTGGCGACGACGAAGTCGAGCGCCAGCTCGCGGCGCAGGCGCGGCAGGTGCTCGCACACCACGTCGCGCCCGGATCGCCCCACGATGTCGCCGCAAAAGAGAATGCGCATGCCGGCTCAGCCGTCCCGCCGGTCGATCCGCAACGCCGCCTGTTCGGTGACGATCCAGTCGAGCCGCCGGTCGGACGGCCCGCGCGGCACCGCCGCCACCTCCTGGCAGGCGAAGCCGAGCCCGACCGCCAGAACGGCGCCGGCCGCGCCCAGCTTCGCAAGCGTGCGGTCGTAGTAGCCGCCGCCGTAGCCGAGCCGATAGCCGAGCCGGTCGAACGCCAGCAGCGGCGCCAGCACCACCGCCGGCGCCACCTCGGGCGCCTCGGGCGGCGGCACCTGCACGCCGAAGCCGCCGGCGATCAGGCCCATGCCGGGGTGCCAACGCCGGAACAGCAGGGGAAGGCCGCGCCCGACCACCACCGGCAGGCCGATCGGGTGGCCCGCCCGGTGCAGTCGGTCGAGCAGCGGACGCGGATCGAATTCGTCGGCGAGCGGCCAGTAGCCGGACACCGCCGCTCCCTCGGCCAGCGGGACGGCGGCAAGGAAGCGGTCGCGAACGGCCTCCGCCGCGCCGGCCGCCAGCAAACCCGTGGCGGCGTCCCGGCGGCGCGCGCCCGCCTCGGCGCGCAAGGCGCGCTTGGCCGCGATCGGATTGTCAGGATCGAACAAACGTGAGGGATCCAGCGGTCGCCGGCCTTCGAGGGGGGGCCTCGGCCGGCCGGATATCGAGACGACGGTCGGACAGGGCCGCAACGGCCGATGGCCCGTGAATATCCTCTGTGGCCTGCTTTCGCAGGTGGGCGCCATGTACCGGGACCACGGCCCCGGCAGGGACAGCTCCCATGAGGGAAATATTGGCCCCAGGGATAACGGGGCCTGTCGTGCCGAGCAGCACCTGCCCTGAGGTCGACTCTAGGCGGCTTCGAGGCGGGCGGCAAGGGTCTCGATTCGCTGCGCCAGCTTCTCGATCGCATCGGCCACGATGTCCCCCCTGGCGAGGTCCTCGCGCGCGCGCTCGCCTTGCGCCCGGCTGACTTCGTTCTTCGCTTCCGCCAACTCGTCGGCGACCAGCAGGCCCGCCATCAGCAGCAGTCGCGCGTCGCCGATCTGGCCGAGCGAGCGGCCGAGCTGCGCGACGCGCCGGTCGATCTCGCGCGCAAGGGTCTGCAGACGCTCCTCGTCGCCCGCGTCGCAGACGATGTCGTAGCCGCGGCCGTTGACCGTCAGGTGCACTTCGGCCACGTCAGGTTCCCATCACCGTCTTGAGCCGGCCGATGGCGGCGTCGAGGCGTTGCGAAACCGTGCGCGCCTCGTCGGCCAGGCCGGCATGGTTGGTGCGCAGCTTGCGCAGTTCGTCGGCCTGCCGCTTGGTTTCGGCGACCCGACGCACCTCGCGCGCCGCGAACGCGGCATCGAGATGATCGACGGCCGTGTCGAGACGGTTCAGGGCGGTGGTCAAACGCGACATCGCGGGCCCAGTCCGATCGGAGGCGCAGCGGCTGAACGATAGTCCCCCAAGACGAAGCCAGTAGGATAGGCGTCGCGACCGGTCGCCGTCAACACGAGCGGCCGAACGCGAACGCGATTAGTCGTCGACGCCGAACATCCGGGTTGACGGCGGCATCCCCGCGGCGGCATGGTGCGCCCGACCCTCGGGTCGAGCCCGAGGGTGGCGTCGAGCCACAAACATTGCGGATTCGCGCCGCCGCCCTCCCCGTTCCGCGAGCAGGACCATGGACGCACGTCGCTCGCTCACTTCCGCCGCCGCGGCGGCAGCCGTGAGCCACCGGGACATGGCGAACGCCATCCGCATGCTGGCCGTGGACGCCGTCGAGCGGGCCAAGTCCGGCCATCCCGGCATGCCGATGGGCATGGCCGACGTGGCGACGGTGCTGTTCACGCGTTTCCTGAAGTTCGACCCGGCCCACGCGGACTGGCCCGACCGCGACCGTTTCGTGCTGTCGAACGGCCACGGCTCGATGCTGCTCTACGCGCTGCTCCATCTGACCGGTTACCCGGACATGACGATGGACGAGCTGCGGCGCTTCCGCCAGCTCGGCAGCCGCACGCCGGGCCATCCCGAAGCCGGCCACGCCGCCGGGGTCGAGACCACGACGGGACCGCTCGGCCAGGGCCTCGGCAACGCCGTCGGCATGGCGCTGGCGGAGCGGCTGCTGGCGGCGCGCTTCGGCGCCGGGCTGGTCGATCACTACACCTATGTCTTCGCCGGCGACGGTTGCCTGATGGAGGGCGTCAGCCACGAGGCGATCTCGCTGGCCGGGCATCTGCGGCTGCACAAGCTGATCGTGCTGTTCGACGACAACGGCATCTCGATCGACGGCCCGACGTCGCTGACGGTATCCGACGACCAGCTCGCCCGCTTCCGCGCCTGCGGCTGGGCGGCGCGGGCGGTGGACGGCCACGACCCGGAGGCCGTCGCCGCCGCCATCGCCGCGGCGCGCGCCGCCGACCGGCCGTCGCTGATCGCCTGCCGCACGGTGATCGGCTACGGCGCGCCGAAGAAGGCGGGGTCCGCCGCCACCCACGGCTCGCCGCTGGGGGCCGACGAGGTGGCCGGGGCGCGGGCCGAGCTCGGCTGGTCGCATCCGCCGTTCGTCGTGCCGGATGCCATTCTCGCCGCCTGGCGGGCGGCCGGCGGCCGGGGCGCCGCCGCGTTCGAGCAATGGTCGGGGCGCGTGGCCGCGGCGCCTGAGCGCGGCGAGTTCGAGCGGCGCGCGCGCGGCGACCTGCCGCCGGGCTTCGCCGCCGCGGTCGCCGGGCTGAAGCGCGCGGTCGCCGCCGAAGCGCCGACGCTGGCGACGCGCCAGTCCTCGCAGCGCGCGCTCGACGTTCTGGCCGCGGCCGTGCCCGAGCTGGTCGGCGGCTCCGCCGACCTGACCGGGTCGAACAACACCAAGGCCAAGGGCATGGCGGTGGTCGGCGCCGGCGACTTCACCGGCCGCTATATCCATTACGGCGTGCGCGAGCACGGCATGGCGGCGGCGATGAACGGCCTCGCCCGCCATGGCGGGATCATCCCCTACGGCGGCAGCTTCCTTGCCTTCAGCGATTACTGCCGGCCGTCGATCCGCCTGGCGGCATTGATGGGATTACGGGTGGTATTCGTCATGACCCACGATTCCATCGGCCTCGGCGAAGACGGGCCGACGCACCAGCCGGTCGAACACCTCGCGGCGCTGCGCGCCATACCGGGCCTCCTGGTGTTTCGCCCGGCCGACACGGTGGAGACCATCGAGTGCTGGGAGCTGGCGCTGACCGGCCGCGACCGGCCGTCGGTGATCGCGCTGACCCGCCAGGCGGTCCCGGCCGTCCGCGTCGTCCACAGCGACGCGAACCTGTGCGCCCGCGGCGGCTACGTCCTGGCGGCGGCCGACGGCGCCCGCCGGGCCACGGTGATCGCCACCGGGTCCGAAATCGCCATCGCGCTCGAGGCGCGCCGCCGGCTGCAGGCCGACGGCATCGCGACGGCGGTGGTCTCGCTGCCCTGCTGGGCGCTGTTCGACGCGCAGGCGCCGCGATACCGCGACGAGGTGCTCGGCGACGGCGCGCGTGTCGCCGTCGAGGCGGCTTCGCCGTTCGGCTGGCACCGCTATGTCGGCGACGACGGCGCGGTGGTCGGCATGACCGGATTCGGCGCTTCGGCCCCGGCCGACGAACTCTACCGGCATTTCGGCATCACCGCGGACACCGTCGTCGCCGCGGTCAAGGCGCGGGTCTAGACGGCGGGAAGGAGGGACAACGCATGGCTATCCGCGTCGCCATCAACGGCTTCGGTCGGATCGGGCGGCTGGTGCTGCGCGCCGCCTACGAGGCGAAGCGCCAGGACATCCGGTTCGTCGCCATCAACGACCTCGGCTCGGTCGAGGCGAACGCCCACCTGCTGCGGTACGATTCCGTGCACGGCCGCTTTCCCGGCACGGTCGAGGCCGGCGCGGACGGCATCGACCTCGGCGACGGCGTCATCAAGGTGCTCGCCGAAAGCGACCCGGCGAAGTTGCCCTGGGCCGAGATCGGCGTCGACGTCGTGCTGGAATGCACCGGACGCTTCACCGATCGCGACGCCGCGGCCCAGCACCTGACGAACGGCGCCAAGCGGGTGCTGATCTCGGCCCCGGCCGCCGGCGCCGACCTGACCGTCGTCTTCGGCGTCAACCACGACAAGCTCGACAAGAGCCACCGGGTGGTCTCCTGCGCGTCCTGCACGACGAACTGCCTGGTCCCGGTCGCCTATGTGCTGCACAACGCGATCGGCATCGAGCGCGGCTTCATGACCACGATCCACGCCTATACCGGCGACCAGCGCCTCGTCGACACCCTGCACAAGGACCTGCACCGCGCCCGCGCCGCCGCGATGTCGATGATCCCGACCTCGACCGGCGCCGCCCGCGCGGTCGCGCTGGTCATGCCGGAGCTGAAGGGCAAGCTCGACGGCACCGCGATCCGCGTGCCGGTGGCCAACGTCTCGCTCGTCGACTTCAAGTTCGTGGCGAAGCGCAAGACGACCGCCGAGGCGGTCAACGCCGCCGTCGTCGCCGCCGTTTCCGCCGGCAACAGCCCGCTCAAGGGCATTCTCGAGGTGAACGACCAGCCGCTGGTGTCGAGCGACTTCAACCACAACCCGGCGAGCTCGACCTTCGACCTGACCCAGACCCAGGTCGTCGACGACACCTTCGTGCGCGTGCTCGCCTGGTACGACAACGAATGGGGCTTCTCGCACCGCATGGCCGACGTCGCGGCGGCGATGGGCCGGCTCGGCTGACGGCGCGCGCGATCGTCGTGCACGGGCTGGCCGATGCCGAGGCGGCGCTGGCCGCCGCGGTGGAACTGGGTCTGCCGGTCACGCTGGTGAGCGCGCCCTCGGGCGCGGCCGCCGGCGGCGCCGGCTGGTTCGAGGCCGTGGTCAGGCGGGCGGCGGCGGCCCATCCCGCGGTCGAGGTCACGGCGATCCTCGACTGCGGCGACCGCGCCGACCTGGCCCAGGCGGCGCTACGCCAGGGGCTGAAGGACGTCTGCTTCCGCGGTCCGGCGCGGGTGGCCGAGCGGCTCGCGGACATCGCCCGCCAGCGCGACGCGCGGCTGCATCGCCGCCTGCCGCCGGCGCTCGATTTGTTCGGCGCCGCCGACCGCGCCGCCGCCTGCCGCCGCTGGCTGGCCGGCGGTTGAAATGGTCCCGGCCCTCGGCTATGCAAGGCCGCTCGGCTACGCCGCCGCGAAGAAGGAGTCCGCCATGAACATCACGCCGCGGGTCCGCGAGATCCTGTCCTATTACGAGAGCGACAATCCCGGCACCAAGGCTAACCTCGCCCGCCTCCTCATGCAGGGCCGCCTCGGCGGCACCGGCAAGCTGGTCATCCTGCCGGTCGACCAGGGCTTCGAGCACGGACCGGTGCGCAGTTTCGCGCCGAACCCGCCGGCCTACGACCCGCACTACCATTTTCAGCTCGCCGTCGACGCCGGCCTGTCCGGCTACGCCGCCCCGCTCGGCATGATCGAGGCCGGCGCCGGCAGCTTCGCCGGCGCCATCCCGACCATCCTCAAGCTGAACAGCGCGAACAGCCTGTCCACGATCAAGGACCAGGCGCTGACCGGCTCGGTCGCGGACGCGCTGCGCCTGGGCTGTTCGGCGATCGGCCTGACGATCTATCCCGGGTCGGAGCATGCCTACGACATGATGGAGGACGTCCGCGAGCTCGCCGAGGAGGCCAAGGCGGCCGGGCTGGCCGTGGTCGTCTGGTCCTATCCGCGCGGCGGCGTGCTGTCGAAGGAGGGCGAGACGGCGCTCGACGTCTGCGCCTACGCCGCGCACATGGCGGCGCTGCTCGGCGCCCACATCATCAAGGTGAAGCCGCCGACCGCGCATATCGAGCAGGACGAGGCGAGAAGGGTCTACGAGAAGGCGAAGGTCGGATTTTCGACCCCGGCGGCGCGCATCGCCCACGTCGTCCAGGCCTGCTTCAACGGCCGGCGGCTGGTCGTGTTCTCGGGCGGCGCGGCCAAGGACCTCGCCGGCCTCTATGACGAGGCGCGCGCCATCCGCGACGGCGGCGGCACCGGCTCGATCATCGGCCGCAACAGCTTCCAGCGGCCGCGCGAGGAGGCGCTGCGGATGCTCGATACGATCATCAAGATCTATCTGGGCCAGGCGTGACCGGACGCCGGGCGAACGACGGACGGCGGCCCTGAACGAAACCGACCGCGCGGACTGCCGCCTCTATCTGACGACGCCGCGGCACCTGGGCGTTGGCGGCGCGGCTGCCTTCGCGCCGGTGTTGGCGGCGGCGCTCGAAGGCGGCGACGTCGCCTGCCTGCTGCTCCGCCTCGAGGACGCCTCCGACGACGAGGTGCGCGCCGCCGCCGCGGTGCTGCGGCCGGTGGCGCAGGGCCGCGGGGTCGCATTCCTGATCGACGGACGGCCCGGGATCGCGGCGGAAACCGGGGCCGACGGCGTGCATGTCGAGGGCGCCAGCGCCTATGAAGCGGCGCGCCGCGCGGTCGGGGCCGACGCCATCGTGGGCGTCGGCTGCGGCGGATCGCGCGACGCCGCCATGACCGCCGCCGAGCGGGGTGCCGACTACGTCGCCTTCGGGTCCTTCGCCGCGGCGGCCGCCGGACCCGACCTCGAGCTGCTGGGCTGGTGGAGCGAGCTGATGATCGTGCCCTGCGTCGCCGCCGGCGACGCCGCCGCCCTGGCGCGCGCCGGCGTCGATTTCGTCGCCGTGGGCGACGCCGTCTGGGCCCATCCAGACGGACCCGCGGCCGGCGTGCGGGCGCTCAACACCGCCATCGCGGCGGCAATGGGCGGGTCTTAGCGCAGCGACCGTCTTGAGATAGTCTTAACCATTGCGTAGGCATCAAGGGGTGGCAGAGCCTGGTTGAAAAAAAGGGATCCGGAGCCGGTGAGACGGCGCCACGGGCATCGGCGAGGCGGGCGGGCATGAACGAGGGGCTCGCCGTGGCGGAGCCGCGCCCGGCGCCGGCCATCGCCGCGGCGGCCCAGGCCGCCTTGCGGGTATCGTTCGAATTCTTTCCCCCGAGAAGCGAGACGGCATCGACGCAGCTTTGGGCGACCATCGCCGCCCTCGAGCCGCTGCGGCCGAGCTTCGTCTCGGTGACCTATGGCGCCGGCGGCACGACGCACGCGACCACGGTCGAGACGATCACGCGCCTGCGCCGGGAAACGGCGCTGGAGCCCGCCGCCCATCTCACCTGCGTCGGCGCCGGCCGGGCCGAGATCGACGAGCTGCTGCACGCCTACTGGGACGCCGGCATCCGCCATATCGTGGCGCTGCGCGGCGACCCGCCGGTGGGCGGCGACGACCGGCCGCATCCCGAGGGCTATGCCTATGCCGCCGATCTGGTCGCCGGCATCCGCCGCGTCGCCGATTTCGAGGTCAGCGTCGCCGCCTATCCCGAAACGCACCCGGCGGCCCTCAGCCCCGAAGCCGATCTCGACAACCTGAAGCGCAAGCTCGACGCCGGGGCAAGCCGCGCCATCACGCAGTTCTTCTTCGACCACCATTTTTACTTGCGGTTTTGCGAGCGCGCCCGCCGGGCGGGCATCGACGCGCCGATCGTGCCGGGCATCCTGCCGGTGAGCAATTTCGCCCAGGTCGTCAAGTTCAGCCGGCTGTGCGGCACCTCGATCCCGCCCTGGCTCGTCGATCTGTTCGACGGGCTCGACGACGAGCCCGACACACGCAAGCTGGTGGCCGCCATGATCGCCACCGAGCAATGCCGGGCGTTGCAGGCCGAAGGGGTCGACCAGTTCCATTTCTACACGCTGAACCGCCCCGACCTGATCCTCGGCATCTGCCGCCGCCTCGGCCTCAAGCCGGGGTCGGTGGACGGCCTCCGGCCCGGCCTCGCGGCCGAGCCGCCGCCGCCGCCCGTCGACCCGGACATGCCTTGACCCATCGCGGCCCGCACCGGGCATTTACTCGTCGCCGGCAAGCTGGTAGGTTCCGCGCCGCAATTTTTTTCCGAACCGCAGGAAATAGGTCTCCTCCGCATGAAGATCAGCGGCAACGCCATCCGTCCGGGCAATGTCATCGAGCACAGGGACCGCTTGTGGCGGGCAATACGCATCCAGCATACCCAGCCGGGCAAGGGCGGCGCCTATCTGCAGGTCGAGCTCAAGGACCTGCGCGACGGCACCAAGCTCAACGAGCGGTTCCGCTCGAGCGAAGGCGTCGAGCGCGTGCGCCTCGACGAAAAGAGCTATCAGTTCCTGTATAAGGACGGTGAGCAGTACACCTTCATGGACAACGAGAGCTTCGAGCAGACGACCCTGCCCGCCGACATGATCGGCGAGCCGGCGGCGTTCCTGCAGGAAGGCATGACCGTGACGGTCATGAGCCACGAGGGCGAGCCGATCACCGTCGCCCTGCCCGACACCGTGGTCATGCGCGTGGTCGAGTCGGACCCGGTGGTGCGCGGGCAGACCGCCTCGTCTTCGTACAAGCCGGCCAAGTTGGAGAACGGCGCGCGCGTCATGGTGCCGCCGCACATCGAGGCCGGCACCCGTATCGTCGTCAACACCGCCGACGCGACCTACGTCGAGCGCGCCAAGGACTGAGGCCGGGCCGAGGCCGCGGCCGGCCCCGGACAGCCCCAGGCCCCGCCAATGGCCACCCGTTCCGCCACCATCAACGTCATGGCGCGCGCCGCCAGCAAGGCCGCGCGCGGCCTTATCCGCGACTTCGGCGAGGTCGAGCAACTGCAGGTATCGCTGAAGGGCCCGGCGGACTTCGTCTCCGCCGCCGACCTCAAGGCCGAGCGCGTGATCCGCGAGGAACTGGGCCGGGCGCGGCCCGGCTTCGGGTTCCTGCTGGAAGAAACGGGCGTCGTCGCCGGCGACGACCCGCACCACCGCTGGATCGTCGATCCGCTGGACGGCACCACCAACTTCCTGCACGGCCTGCCGCATTTCGCCATCTCCATCGCGCTGCAGCGCGACGATGAGATCGTCGCCGGCATCGTCTACGACCCGATCAAGGACGAGCTGTTCTGGGCCGAGCGGGGCGTCGGCGCCTATCTCAACGACCGCCGCCTGCGCGTGTCGTCGCGCCACCGCCTCGACGAGGCGCTGCTCGCCACCGGTATCCCGTTCCGCGGCCACGGCGATCGACGCAGCTACCTGGCGCAGCTCGACGCGGCGATGGAAGCGACCGCCGGCGTGCGCCGCTTCGGCGCCGCCTCGCTCGACCTCGCCTACGTCGCCGCCGGCCGCTACGACGGGTTCTGGGAAAGCCACCTATCGCCCTGGGACATCGCCGCCGGCATGCTGCTGGTCCGCGAGGCGGGCGGCTATGTCAGCGAGATCGGCGGCGGGGCTGAGATGCTGACGAGCGGCAGCATGCTGGCCGCCAACGACCGGCTGCACGAGGCGATCGGGCGGCTGCTGCGCGGCGCCGGGGGCGCGGATGGATAATGCCGGGACCGGCGCGACCGCAGGGCGAATCGGTTGTCGCCGTCGGCAAGCTTGGACTATAGTGCCGACCACTTTGCAGATGTTCGACCAGATATTGACCACCGTCGCGGAGCAACCGAGTGCAGCGCCCCGACGGCAACGCCTGCGCCCCGGCGCGGCGGCTCGTGCTGCGGCGCTCGTCGCCGCGCTGCTGTTGGCCGGGCCGGAAGCGGCCGGCGCCGTCGACTCGGCGGCGCCGCCGGTGACGATCTCGTTTGCCGAGGGATCGCCCGAAATTCCCGATTCCGCGAAGCCGCTGCTCGATGAGATGGCAGGCCGGCTGGCGGCCGATCAGGCGATGCGCGTGCAACTGCTTGCCTACGCACGCGACAAGCCGGACGACGCGAGTCAGGCGCGGCGCCTGTCGCTGTCGCGGGCGCTGGCGGTCCGCGCCTATCTCATCGCGCGGGGGCTCGCCGGCACCCGCATGGACGTGCGCGCTCTCGGTGGCGCCGCGCCGGGCGCGCCGGCCGACCGCGTGGACATCGTCCCGCATCCATGACCCAGGAGCGACCGACGGTTCGGCAGGACGCGTTGCGGGCAATAACGCCGACGATGACTCGTCCACGCCGCTATCTCGGCTGGATGGGCATCGGCGTGCTGGCGGTGGCGATCGTCGTCGTGCTGCTGTTTCCCCGCATCGCCACGGCGTTCGTTTACAATCCCGCGCTGAACGGCGGCATCCTGGCGGTCTTCCTCACCGGCATCTTCTTCATCTTCTGGCAGGTCCTGCGGCTGTTCCGCGAGGTGGCGTGGATCGACGCCTTCCGGCGCGGCGACACCGGGCTGTCGAGCCACCCGACGCCGCGCCTGCTCGCGCCGATGGCGTCGATGATCGGCGAGCGCAAGGGCCGGCTCAGCCTGTCGCCGGCGGCCCTGCGCTCGCTGCTCGACGGGATCAGCGCCCGGCTCGACGAGACGCACGATATCGCGCGCTATCTCATCGGCCTGCTCATCTTCCTCGGCCTGCTCGGCACGTTCTGGGGGCTGCTCGGGACGATCAGCGCGGTGGGCAACACGATTTCCAACCTGTCGGTCGGCACCGGCGACGCGGCGACGGTGTTCGGTGGGCTGAAGGCCGGCCTGCAAGCGCCGCTCTCGGGCATGGGTACTGCCTTCAGCTCGTCGCTGTTCGGCCTCTCCGGGTCGCTCGTCCTCGGCTTCCTCGAGCTGCAGGCGAGCCAGGCGCACAACCGCTTCTTCAACGAGCTCGAGGACTGGCTCTCCGGGCAGACGCGGATCGGCGGCGGCGGGTCGATCGGCGACGGCGAGCAGGCGGTGCCGGCCTACATCCAGGCCCTGCTGGAGCAGACCGCCGACAGCCTGGAGAACCTGCAGCGCACGATGGCGCGCGGCGAGGAGGGCCGCATCCAGGCCAACAACAACCTGAAACTCCTGACCGACCGGCTCAGCGCGCTGACCGACCATATGCGCACCGAGCAGCAACTCATGATCCGGCTGGCCGAGTCGCAGACCGAGATGCGGTCGGTGCTGGGCCGCTTCGCCGACATGACCGCGCCGGGCGCCTTCGGCTTCGACGAAACCAGCCGCCACCACATCCGCAATATCGACCTTGTCCTGGCGCGGCTGCTGGAGGAGATGACGACCGGCCGCCAGTACACGGTGCAGGAGCTGCGCAGCGAGATCAAGCTGCTCGCCCGCACGATCGCCGCGCTGGCCGAAGAGGGCCAACGGTAAGCGCCGCCCATGTCCGCGACCACATCGAGCCGGAACCGACACCAGGTCAATTTCTGGCCCGGCTTCGTCGACGTCCTCAGCACGCTGTTGATGGTCGTGATTTTCCTGCTGATGGTGTTCGTCATCGCCCAGTTCTTCCTGAGCGAGGCGCTGACCGGCCGCGACGCGGCGCTGGAGCGGCTCAATCGGCAGATCGCCGAGTTGAGCGAGATGCTGTCGCTCGAACGCTCGGCCAGCGCCGAGCTCCGCGTCAACGTCGCCGAACTGTCGGCCGAGCTGCAAACGTCGATCGCCGCGCGCGACGACCTGAGCCGGCGCCTGACGGTGATCATCGGCGAACGCGACGCGCTCGCCGCCGACATGGCCGAGGCGAGCGCCCGCCTGGCCGTCATCGACGAGACCGGCGCCGCGGTCCAGGCCAAGCTCGACGAGGCCTATTCGGTCATCGAGGCCGAACGGGCGAAACTGGCGGAGGCCTACCAGACGATCGAGGCCGACCGCGAGAAGATCGAGGCGCTGCTGACCGACATCGCCGCCCTGGAGAGTCTGCGCGACGAGCTCTCGGCCAAGCTGCTGGCCGGCGACCAAGAGGTCGCCGCCGAGCAGCAGATCTCGGAGGAGGCGCAGCGCCGGGTGGAGATTCTCAACCGGCAGCTCATTGCGCTGCGCCAGCAGCTCGCCCGCCTGGCCGCCGCCCTCGACGCCTCGGAGGAGCAGTCGCGCGAGCAGGAAATCCAGGTCGCCGACCTCGGCCACCGGTTGAACGCGGCGCTGGCCAGCCGCGTCGAGGAGCTGGCGCGCTACCGTTCGGAATTCTTCGGCCGGCTGCGCCAAGTCCTCGGCAGCCGCGAGGACATCCAGATCGTCGGCGACCGTTTCGTTTTCCAGTCCGAGGTACTGTTCGAGACCGGCTCGGCCGAGTTGGGCGAGCCCGGGCGCCAACAGCTCGCCCGGCTCGCCGAGACCCTGTTGCAGATCGCGGCGACGATCCCCGACGACATCGACTGGGTGCTGCGCGTCGATGGGCATACGGACAAGCGGCCGATCGCGACGCCCGAGTTCCGCTCGAACTGGGAACTGTCGACCGCGCGCGCGATTTCGGTGGTCCGCTTCCTGGACAGCCAGGGAATCGCGTCGAAGCGCCTGGCCGCCGCCGGATTCGCCGAGTTCCGGCCGCTCGACCCGGCCGACGACGACGAAGCCTATCGCCGCAACCGCCGCATCGAGCTGAAGCTCGATCAGCGGTGACCAACTCGCTCCTCGCCGCCGCGCCTCAATACAGGTGCTGGCCGCCGGTGACGAAGACCTCGGTGCCGGTGACGTAGGCGAAATCGGGGCCGCACAGGCGGAAGACGGCGGCGGCGACCTCCTCGGGCCGGCCGAGGCGCCGCATCGGGATGCGCGGGATCAGCGGCGCAGCAACCGGCGTAGCTCAGCGCGGGTCAAATCGCAGTCGCGCACTATCTTGGCGAGAAGGCCGGGCCCGATCGTTTCACGCGCATGTACGGGCACGACCGTCGCACGACCGTCGGCGTGCCGCAGAAAGCAGTGGCTGCCCCTTGTACGCACGATGTCAAACCCGGCGCGGCCCAGCGCCTTGATCCGTGCCTTCCCGGTCAGAGCGGGCAGCTTCATCACGCGGCAATCGTGATTCGCTGAACGCCGACGAACTCGAGCCTGTCCGCCTCGCCGCCGCGAACCTCCAGGCAAAGCCGGATCGCCTCCTCCACGCGCTCGACGAGCAGATCAAGAGACTTGGCTTGCGTGTGGCAGCCGGGCAGCGCGGGTACGGACGCGACGTAGTAACCTTTGCTGTCTCGCTCCACGATAACGTCGAACTCCTTGGTCATAGCCGCTTGCCCTCCAATGGCCCGGTTTCGTTACACTATCGCTTCAATACAGGTGCTGGCCGCCGGTGACGAAGACCTCGGTGCCGGTGACGTAGGCA
>JBBECF010000096.1:15265-28011 GCA_040881945.1 Dongiaceae bacterium
GCGACCTCCTCGGGCCGGCCCAGGCGCTGCATCGGGATGCGCGGGATCAGCGCCTCGTATTCCGGGCCGATCATCGCCGTCTCGATCTCGCCCGGCGCCACGGCATTGACGCGCACGCCGAGGCTCGCGAATTCGACCGCCAACTCGCGCGTCAAGGCCGAAAGCGCTGCCTTCGAAATGCTATAGGCCGAGCCGGCGAAGGGGTGGATCGCGTGCCCCGCGATCGAGGTGATGTTGACGATACTGCCCCTGCCCCGATGCAATGGCTTGGCGAAGCCGCGGGCCAGGGCCAGCGGCGCGAAGAGGTTGAGCTCGAAGACCTCGCGCCACGCGTTGATGTCGCCGTTGAGGCAGCCCAGCCGTTCCTTGAACGGAGTCTTGGGCGACACCGCGGCATTGTTGATGAGGGCGTGCACGGGCCCGCCCGCCAGTATCGCGTCGACCTCGGCGACGAAACGCTTCAGATCGTCCGGATTGGCGAGGTCGGCGGTGACGTGGTGCGTCCAGTTGGGGTCGCGCTGGCACTCCTCCGGCACCGCGTCGCGGCTGCAGGTGATGATGCGCCAGCCCTCGCGGCTGAAGCGCTGCACCGTGGCGTGGCCGATGCCGCGGCTCGCCCCGGTCAGGATCATGGTGTTGCGCTCGCCGCTCATGGTCGCCCGCAGTGTAGCCGAACCGACGGCCGGCGTCAGCGCGCGTCAGCGTACCGAGACGACCTTGAAGGTCCGGGTGACGCCGTCCGCTTCGGTGATCGAGGCGTACTCGCCCGGGCGGAAGGCGTGGGCTTCGAAGCGGTAACCGGGCTCGTCGGCCGTCGCCTCCGCCGCCTCCAGGTCGTAGTGGAACAACCAGCGCCGGCCCTGGCTGTGCGCCAAATGGCCGTGCAGGTCGTCCTCACCGGCCCAGAATCGCCGCACCACGCAGCGCTCGCGGTGTTGGCGCCAAGCCTCGAGGTCGATGTGGTCGGCGTCGTCGAGCGGCGCGACGAATTCGTAGCCGTGCTGCGCGCTGCCTTCCGGGAACTCGGCGCTGCGCGCCAGCTCGAGTCGGATGGTCCTGAGGTTCATGTCGTTCCCGCGTCAATCCGCCGGGCAGTCGTGCGGGTGCGTCTCGACGAAATGGCGGAGCGCGAGCTTGAGCCGGGCGGCCTGCGCCAGGTCGCCGCGCGCGCGCGCCGCCGCGATGTCGTCGCGGATCATGCGCCGGATCATCGGCACGCCCTTGACCGTATGCACGAGGTAGCAGCCGAGCTCGGCGGCGAGCACCTCGGGCAGGCATTCGTGATCGGCGATCGCGGCGATCTCCTCCTTCGTCAGGTCGGAAAGCGCGATGCAGTCTTCCAGGGTCAGAATCGGGGTGCCCTCCGTTCGGCCGTCGTCAATGCGCCATCAGCACGGGCACGGGACTGGCGGTCAGCACCTCGCGCGTCGCGCCGCCGAGGATCATCTCGCGCAGCCGGCTGTGGCCGTAGGCGCCCATCACCAGGAGGTCGGCCCGCAGCCGCGCCGCCAGCTCGATCAGGCCCTTGCCGACCCCGGCGGCGGCGGCGAAGGTCTCGGACTGCGCCCGCACCTCGTGCCGCGCCAGATAGGCGAGCAGCGCCTCGGCCGGGACGCGGCGGTCGGCCTCGCCGGCGGTGGTCACCGTGACCTGTTGGGCGAGCCTCAGGAACGGCAGGGCGACGCCGACGGCGCGGGCGGCCTGGACGCTGCCGTCCCAGGCCAGGACGATGCGGCTGCCGACAGTGGGCAAGGCCGGCGCCGGCACCACCAGGGCCGGCCGGCCGGTCTCGAACAGCGCGGCGTCGAGGGTGGCGGCGAGCGGCGCCTCGCTCTCGCCGCTGGGCCGGCTGAGCACCGTCAGGTCGGCGACGCGGCCGGACAGCGCGACAATCTCGGGCTCGCGCCCGGTGACCTCGCGCCACGCCAGCGACAGCCCGGACGGCGCGCACAACCGTTCGTAGGCGGTCCGCGCCGCCGCGGCGCGCGCCTCGACGGCGCGCGCCATCGCCTCCATCACCTGCTCGACCATCGCGCCGGACATGCCCTCGCCGACGATCGGCACCATTGTCTCGGGGTCGGCGCGAACATGCAGGACATCGAGATGGGCGGCGAAACCGCGGGCGACCGTGATCGCGGTCGCCAGTGTCGCGTCGCCGCCGGGGCCGCCGTCGGCCAGGACCAGGATCGTCTTGATGCTCATCGTCGCCTCCCCCACCGCCCCGCCATTCTACCTCACTCCGCCCCCGGCGCGCAGGCATTGACTTGGATCAAGCCGCCGGTTCATCCGACGCCGGGCGGCGGCTCCGCCAGCCCGGCCGGGTCCTGATGGATCATTACTTCCGCCCCCGGAAAGGCGCCGCGGATCTCGGCCTCGACCGCATCGGCGACGGCGTGGGCGCTGTACAGGCTCATGGCGCCGTCCATCTCGAGGTGGAGCTGGATGAAGCGGGTCGGCCCGGCGCCGCGCGTACGCAGGTCGTGCACGTCGCGCACCGCGGGGTGCAACAGCGCGATCGCCCGGATGCGGCTGCGCTCTTCGTCCGGCAATTCACGGTCCATCAGCATGTCGAGCGCCCCGCGCGCGATCTGCCACGAATTGTACAGGATGTAGAACCCGATGCCGATGCCGAACAGCGGGTCGGCGAGGCGCCAGCCGAACCAGGCGACTAGCGCCAGCGCCACGATGACGCTGGCGTTGACCAACACGTCGCCGACATAGTGCAGCGAATCGGCCCTGATGGCGACCGATCCGGTGCGCCGGATCACGTAGCGCTGGTAACCCACCAGCAGCAGCGTCGCGACGATCGAGAACAGCATCACGGCGACGCCGATGCCGGTATTGCGCAACGGCTGCGGATTGACCAGCCGGTGGCTCGCCTGGAACAGCAGGAACATCGCCGACCCGGCGATGAAGGCCGCCTGGGCGAGTCCGGCCAGGGGCTCCGCCTTGCCGTGCCCGAAACGGTGCTCGCGGTCGGCCGGCGTGAGCGCGTGACGCACCGCCAGCAGATTGACCATCGAGGCCGCGACGTCGAGCAGCGAATCGAGCAGCGTGGAGAGCATGCTGACCGAATCGGTCATCACATAGGCGGCCAGCTTGACGACGACGAGGAGGCCGGCGGTGGCGACCGAGGCGTTGGTCGCCGCGCGCATCAGCCGCTCGAACTCGAGCGATACGAGTTCCGGCGCCGTCGCCGCCGCGCTGCGTACCTCGGTCACGGCCATTCCCTCAGGGATACAGGCGTTCCGTAATCCACCCGTCGTCCCGGCGATGATAGACCAGCCGGTCGTGCAGGCGGAACGGCCGCTGTTCCCAGAACTCGATCGAGGCCGGAACGACGCGGAAACCCGACCAGTAGGGCGGCCGCGGGATACCGCCCAGCCCGAACTTCGCGGTGAAGTGGGCGATGCGGCGCTCCAGCTCGAAGCGCCCGGGCAGCGGGCGCGATTGCTGCGACGCCCAGGCGCCGATCCGGCTGGCGCGCGGCCGGCTGGCGAAATACACGTCCGCCTCTTCCGCGCCGACCTGCTCGACCGCGCCTTCGACGCGGACCTGGCGGTTCACAGACTTCCAGTGGAAGCACAGCGCCGCCCGCGGCACGTCCAGCAGTTGCTGGCCCTTGCGGCTCTCGTAGTTGGTGTAGAATGTAAAACCGCGCGCGTCGAGGCCGCGCAGCAGCACCATGCGGACCGACGGCTGGCCGTCGGCGCCGACGGTGGCGAGCGCCATGGCCTCGGGGTCGGACGGCTCGCGCGCCGCCGCCGCCTTGAACCAGGCGTCGAACAGGTCGAAGGGATCGTCCGGATCTCGTTCCGCCATGGCCGCCTGCTCCGGTTCTTGCGCCGGCAGGATTGACTTGGCACGATCCGGCGCCCATTTCCAGCCTGAGATCGCGGATTCTTTGCTATCGGGCGAGCCGTAGACTATCCTAATCGGCTCGGGGGCGGCCACCACGGCGTGGTATGCTTTCGTTCACCTCTTAAAGGCAATCTCTCGGACCTAAGAGGCAATCTTCCACATCTAACGAGGCAGTTCGTCATGCGCACGGTAAGAATATTGGCGGTGCTCGGCATTGTCGCGCTGGTGGCCGGTTGCGAAGGCCGCGGCCCGAAGGAGACGGGCGGCGCGGTCCTCGGCGGCGTCGCCGGCGGCCTGCTCGGCTCGCAGATCGGCCATGGCACCGGCCAGCTCATCGCCACCGCCGGCGGCGCCGTGCTCGGCGCCTGGATCGGCAGCGAGATCGGCCGCTCGATGGACGACACCGACCGCCTGAAGGCGACGCAGAGCGCGAATGCCGCGCTCGAGAGCAATCGGGACGGTCAGGCCGGCACCTGGCAGAATCCGAACACCGGCAACAGCGGCTATACGACGCCGGTGCGGACCTACCAGACCGCCGACAACACCTATTGCCGCGAGTACCAGACCACCGTGGTCGTCGGCGGCAAGACCGAATCGGCCTACGGCACCGCCTGCCGGCAGCCCGACGGCAGTTGGAAAGTCATCAACTGAGCACGGCACGTGCCGGCGCGGCCCGGCGCGTGACCGGCGGCCGGCGATTGGCAGCATGAGGCTGCCGGCGCGCGGCCAATGAAGGATCCCTACGAGCTCCTGGGTGTGCCCCGGGGCGCCAGCCAGGACGAGGTGAAGCGCGCCTATCGCCGACTGGCCAAGAAGCTGCACCCCGACCTCAATCCCGGCAACAAGAAGATCGAGCTGCGGTTCAAGGAGGTGGCGGCCGCCTACAGTCTGTTGTCCAATGCCGAGAAGCGTGCCCGCTTCGACCGCGGCGAGATCGACGCCAGCGGCGCCGAACGCCAGGGCCGCAGCTATTACCGCACTTATGCCGAGGGCGACGAAGGCGCGAAATACCGGGGGTCCGCCGCCGGGGAGGGCGGCGGCTTCTCGCCCGAGGACCTGTTCGCCGACCTGTTCGGCAAGCGGCGCGCCGGCCGCACCGTGCGCGTGCGCGGCGCCGACATCTCCTATGCCGCAACCGTGGACTTCGTCGAGGCGGCGCTCGGCGCCAAGAAGCGGGTGGTGCTGGCCGACGGCAAGACGCTCGACGTCGCCATCCCGCCCGGGACCGAGGACGGCCAGACCCTGCGCCTCAAGGGCCAGGGCATGCCCGGCCTCGGCGGGGCGCCGCCGGGTGACGCCTTCGTGGAAGTGCGCGTCCAGCCGCATCCCACCTTCACCCGCCAGGGCAACGACATCCATGTCGAACTGCCGGTGACCCTGCCCGAGGCGGTGCTCGGCGGCTCGATCGCCGTGCCGACGCTCGACGGCCGGGTCTCGGCCAAGGTGCCGAAGGGGTCGAACACCGGCTCGGTGCTGCGCCTCAAGGGTAAGGGACTGCCCGATCGGCGCGGTGGCCCGCGCGGCGACCAGTACGTGAAGCTCAAGGTCGTGCTGCCCGACCGGCCGGACCGCGAGCTCGGCGAGTTCCTCGAGCGCTGGGCGGAGACGCACCCCTACGACGTGCGCGGCAAGACGGGCGCGGCATGATTCGGACCTTCGACGAGGTGCTCGCCGAAATCGAGGTCGACGGCGCCGATCTGACCGCCTGGATCGAGCAGCGCTGGGTGCTGCCGACGCGCCAGGACGAGATGCTGCTGTTCGACGCCGCCGACGTCGCCCGGGTGCGACTGATCTGCGAGCTGCGCCGCGACATGATGGTCAACGAGGAGGCGATGCCGGTCGTGCTGAAGCTGCTCGACCAGGTCTATGGGCTGCGCCAGACTCTCGACGAGCTGCGCGCGGCGATCACGGCCGCCTCGGCCGAGGCGCGGGCCGAGATCGCCGCCCGTCTCGGCCGGCCGCCGGAGGATTAGGACCGGCGGTCGCCGGATCAGCCCTCCGGCGGTCGACGCCGGGCCTCGCGCCATTCCGGCAGGGCGGCGGCGACCTCGGCGCCGAACAGCGTGACCGCCCAGGACGCGTACATCCACACCAGGAAGATCGGGATGGCGGCGAGCGCCCCATAGATCGTCTCGTAGGCCGGGGCATAGAGCAGGTAGAGGGCGAAGCCGCGCTTCAGCGCCTCGAACAGCAGGGCGGCGACCAGCCCGCCGATCGCCGCATCGCGGCGGGCGACCGCGCGGTCGGGCACGATAAAATAGAGCAGGCCGAACCCGGCCGCCTGGAGAACCAGCGGCGCGGCCGGCGCCAGCCACCGCGCCGGTCCGGTGAAGGCACCGCCGCCGAGGCTTTCCCCGGTCGCGTAGATCACGCTCGACAGCGACAGCGCGACGCCGAACAGCAGCGGCCCCAGAGTCAGGATCGCCCAGTACGCCATCAGCCGGGCCGCCAGCGGCCGCCGCTTCGTCACCCGCCAGATCGTATTGAAGGCGCCGTCGATGGTGGCGAGCAGCATCACGGCGGTGAGCGCCAGCCCGATCAGCCCGAGGCCAGTCAGGCTGCGCGCGTGCTCGATGAAGGTCGTCAGCCCGGCCGCCACGGCCGTGGTCGCGTGCGGCATCAGATTGCTGACCAGCACGGATTCGACCGCGACGCGCAGCGCGGCGAAGAACGGGAACGCCGAGAGGATCGACAGCGAGATCGCGAACAGCGGCACGATGGCGAGCAGAGAGGCGTAACCGAGCGCCGCCGCCGTCTGCAGGCAATTGTCGGCGACAAAGCGCCGCCAGGCAAAGCCGACGAAGCCGGCTGCGACGACCAACGGCATCGCGTCTTGTTTTCGCCACCGCACCGCGCCTCAAGCCCCTTCTTCCGCTCCCGAGCCCCCCGCGCACCCCCCAGTCTAGCCGAGCTACCTTTGACCCGTTCGACCTTTCGTGTACGATGCGCGGAAATCCGGCCTTTTCAATACCAGCGAGGAACCTGATGGCGGAGCACAACGGGCTGATGTCCGGCCGGCGCGGCATGATCATGGGCGTCGCCAACGACCGGTCGATCGCCTGGGGCATCGCCCGCGCGCTGGCCGCGCACGGCGCCGAGCTCGCCTTCACCTATCAGGGCGAGGCGCTGGGCAAGCGCGTCGCTCCGCTCGCCGAGTCGGTGGGCGCGAAGCTGGTGATCCCGTGCGACGTCGGCGACGACGTCGATCTCGACGCCGCCTTCCGCAAGATCGACGAAGCCTGGGGCGGCCTCGATTTCGTCGTCCACGCGATCGCGTTTTCCGACAAGGACGAACTCAAGGGCGAGTACCTTGCCACGACGCGGGCCAACTTCGCGATGACGCTCGACATCTCGTGCTATTCCTTCACCGCGGTGTGCCGGCGGGCGGCGCCGTTGATGACCGAGGGCGGCGGGCTGCTGACGCTGACCTACTCCGGGGCGGAGCGCGTGATGCCGCATTACAACGTCATGGGCGTGGCCAAGGCGGCGCTCGAGGCCAGCGTGCGCTACCTCGCCGCCGACCTCGGCGGCCGCGGCATCCGCGTCAACGCCATCTCCGCCGGCCCGATCAAGACCCTGGCGGCGTCCGGCATCGGCGACTTCCGCTACATCCTGAAGTGGAATGAGCTCAACGCGCCGCTGCGCCGCAACGTGACCATCGAGCAGGTCGGCGGCGCCGCGCTCTATCTGTTGAGCGACCTCGCGGCGGGCGTGACCGGCGAGGTGCACCACGTCGATTCCGGCTATCATGTCGTCGGCATGCTGCGCACCGAATCCGCGGCCGAAGTGGCCGAGATGCTGCTGCGGTTCGAAAGCAACTCCTGATCCCTCATGTCGGCGAACCGTTTCGGCCACCTGTTCAGCTTCACCACCTGGGGCGAGAGCCACGGCCCGGCGATCGGCTGCGTCGTCGACGGCGCGCCGCCGCGCCTGCCGCTCGCCGAGGCCGACATCCAGCACTGGCTCGACCGCCGGCGGCCGGGGCAGTCGCGCTTCACCACCCAGCGGCGCGAGCCGGACGGCGTCCGCATCCTGTCCGGCGTCTTCGAGGGCCAGACCACCGGCGCGCCGATCAGCCTGCTGATCGAAAACCAGGACCAGCGGCCCAAGGACTACGGCGAGATCAAGGACCGGTTCCGGCCCGGCCACGCCGACTATACCTATTGGGCGAAGTACGGCATCCGCGACTACCGCGGCGGCGGCCGATCCTCGGCGCGGGAGACGGCGTGCCGGGTGGCCGCCGGCGCCATCGCCCGCAAGGTGCTGGACGCGGTCTTGGGCGCGCCGGTCGTCATCCGCGGGGCGCTGATCCAGGTCGGGCCGCACGCCATCGACCGCGCCCGCTGGGACTGGGCGGCGGTCGAGCGGAACCCGTTCTGGTGCCCCGACCCGGTCGCCGCCGCGGCTTGGGAAGGCTATCTCGACGGCGTGCGCAAGGCCGGATCGTCGGCCGGGGCGGTCGTCGAGGTGACGGCGAGCGGCGTGCCGGTCGGTCTCGGCGCGCCGGTTTACGGCAAGCTCGACGCCGAGCTGGCGGCGGCCTTCATGGGCATCAACGCCGTCAAGGGCGTCGAGATCGGCGCCGGCTTCGCCGCCGCCGGGCTCAGCGGCGAAGAGAACGCCGACGAGATGCGCATGCGCGAGGGCAAGGTCGCGTTCCTGTCGAACAACGCCGGCGGAATCCTCGGCGGCATCTCGACCGGCCAGGACATCGTCGCCCGCTTCGCGGTCAAGCCGACCAGCTCGATCCTGACGCCACGCCGCACCGTGACCGTCGCGGGCGAGGACGCCGACATCGTCACCAAGGGGCGCCACGACCCCTGCGTCGGCATCCGCGCCGTGCCGGTCGGCGAGGCGATGATGGCCGTCGTGCTCGCCGACCAGCTCCTGCGCCACCGCGCGCAGTGCGGGTGAGGAAGGCCGTGCGAGTCCTTCGATTCCTCCGCCGCGTCCTGTTCGGCCTGTTCGCCGTCGTCGGCGCCGTGGTCGTTGTCGGCACGATCGTCATGGCCGTGCTCGCCTGGCGCTACCTGCCGGGCTTCGAGCCGCCCGCCGTTCCCGACCGAGTCCTGCTGACGCTCAACCTCGCCGATGGCGTCGTCGAGACGCTGCCCGGCAACCCGCTGGCGCGCGCCTCGTTCGGCGACGTGCTGACGATGCGCGACCTCGTGCAGGGGCTGGAAGCCGCCGGCCGCGACGACCGCGTCACGGGCCTGACGGCGCGGCTGGGCAGCGGCGGGCTCGGCCTGGCGCAGGCGCAGGAAATCCGCGACGCGGTGATCGCCTTCCGCGGGCAGGGCAAGTTCGCCGTCGCCTTCGCCGAGACCTTCGGCGAGGCCGGCGACGGCAACCTCCACTATTACCTGGCGACGGCCTTCGACGAGATCTGGTTGCAGCCGTCCGGCGACGTCGGGCTGACCGGTGTGCTGCTGGAGAGCCCCTTCGCCAAGGACGCGCTGGCGGCGATCGGCGTCGCGCCGCGCCTCGACCAGCGCGGCGCCTACAAGGGCGCCGCCGACATCTTCACCGCCGCCGGCATGTCGGCGCCGCTCGCCGAGAATCGCCAGCGCCTGGTCGAGTCCTGGGTCGAACAGATCGCCGCCGGCATTGCCGCCGGACGCCGCCTGGAGGTCGAGCGCGCCCGCGCCCTGATCGACCGCGGGCCGTTCGCGGCCGGCGAGGCGCAAGCGCAAGGGCTGGTCGATCGCCTCGCCTATTGGGACGAGGTCGAGGCCGAGGTCGAGGCGCGCGCCGGCATCACGGCCGAACGACTGACGTTGGCCAACTATGCCGCCGCCACGCCGCCGCCGGACGACGCGCCGCGCATCGCCGTCGTCTATGGGCTGGGGCCGGTGCAGTTGGCGCCGAGCGGGGACGAGCCCCTGTTCGGCGCCCAGATCATGGGATCGGAGACGGTCGCCGGCGCCTTGCGCGAGGCGATCGAGGACCCCGGGATTGAGGCGGTGATCTTCCGCATCGACAGCCCCGGCGGCTCCTACGTCGCCTCGGACCGCATCTGGCGCGA
Source organism: Dongiaceae bacterium (assembly GCA_040881945.1). Taxonomy (GTDB): domain Bacteria; phylum Pseudomonadota; class Alphaproteobacteria; order Dongiales; family Dongiaceae; genus JBBECF01. The sequence continues at coordinate 25,152 of JBBECF010000096.1, forward strand.
GGTGCAGCGCGCCCGCGACGACGGCAAGCCGGTCATCGTCTCGATGGGCAATGTCGCCGCCTCGGGGGGATATTTCGTCGCCGCCCCGGCGCACGCCATCGTGGCGCAACCGGGCACCATCACCGGTTCGATCGGCGTCGTCGGCGGCAAGTTCGTGCTGACCGATCTCTGGGACAAGCTGGGCATCGCCTGGGATGGCGTCCAGGCCGGCGCCAACGCCGCCCTGAACAGCCCGAACCGCGACTACAGCGAGGCCGGATGGGCCTATCTGCAGGCGTCGCTCGACCGCATCTACGCGGACTTCACGGGCAAGGTGGCGCAGGGCCGCGGCCTGCCGGCCGAGAGTATGGACAACGTCGCCCTGGGGCGGGTGTGGAGCGGGGCCGACGCCCGCGCCAACGGCCTGGTCGACGAGCTCGGCGGGCTTAGCGTCGCATTGCGGCTGGCGCGCGAAGCGGCCGGGCTCGACCCCGAGGCGGCGGTCCGGCTCGAGGAGTTCCCGCGCCCGGCCGATCCTTTCGAGCGCCTGCTGCGCGGGCTGCTCGCCGGCGAGTTGACCGATGCCGGCAGCGCCCGGGCCCTGGTCGCCCTGGCGCGCGCGGCGGAGCGGCTCGCGCCGGCGGCGCGGCTGGTGGAATCGTTGACGGCGCCGGCCGCGGGCGGGCCGTTGCGCGCGCCGGAGATATACGCCGCCGAGTGAGGCTCGGCGCGGTAGCGGGCGGCGATGAAGAACTCGCGGTTGCCTTCGGGGCCGAGGATCGGGCTTTCGGCCACGCCTTCGACCGTCCAGCCCGGCCGCGCCCCGAGCCAGGCGGCGATGCGCCGGCAGACCTCGTCGTGCAGGCCGGCGTCGCGGACGACGCCGCCCCTGCCGACGCGCGCCGGCCCGACCTCGAACTGCGGCTTGATCAGGGCGATCAGCCAGGCGCCGTCGGCGGCCAGCGCGAGCGGCGCCGGCAGCAGCGTCTCGAGGCCGATGAAGCTGGCGTCGCAGACGATCAGGCCGACCGGCTCGGGCACGCTCTCGGGCGTCAGGTAGCGCGCGTTGGTGCGCTCGCGGACGATGACGCGCGGGTCCTGGCGCAGTTTCCAGGCGAACTGGCCGTGGCCGACATCGACGGCGTAGACGCGCGCCGCGCCGCGGGCGAGCAGCACATCGGTGAAGCCGCCGGTCGAGGCGCCGATGTCGAGACAGACCAGGCCCGCCGGATCGACGCCGAAGCGGTCGAGGGCATGCGCCAGCTTGACCCCGCCGCGCGACACCCAGGGATGCTCCTGGCCGCGCAGCTCGAGCGGCGCATCGGCCGGGACCGCCAGCCCCGGCTTGTCGAGCCGGCGCTCGCCGGAATAGACGCGGCCGGCCAGCACCAGCGCCTGCGCCTTGGCCCGGCTCTCGACCAGCCCGCGCTCGACCAGGGCGACGTCGAGGCGCGTGCGCTCGGGCCTCTTCACGGGAACCATGTGGTATAGTTTAGGGCATGAACGCGCCCCTGTCCGACGTCCTGGCCGAGTACCGCGCCCGGCTGCAGGAGATTTACGGCGACCGCCTCGAACGCCTCGTCTTGTTCGGCTCGCGCGCCCGCGGCGATGCCGAGCCCGATTCGGACATCGACGTGCTCGTCGTGTTGAGTAGCAACGGGGATGCCCTCTCCGAAAAAGACGACGGATGCACGAGCGTCATGGCCGATCTGTCGCTAAAGTACGATACGGTCATCATGCCAATTTTCACAGATGCCCAAACATACAAGACGAGCGAATTCTCTCTATTTCAGAATATTCGCCGAGAGGGGACGGCCTTTTGAAACCAGAGCAGCAGGCCCTCATCGGCAAGGCCGAGACTAGCCTCCGCGCGGCCAGGCTGCTCGCGGACAACGGCTACTACGACTCGGCAATATCCGAAGCGTACTATGTCATGTTCTACTGTGCCAAAGCGCTAATCCTTGGGAAAGGGCTAACGCATTCGAAACACAGTGCGGTCATTTCTGCGTTCGGCCAACACGTGGCCAAGCCCGGCCTGGTTCCGACCGAGCTGCATCGATTCATACTCGAAGCGCAGCAGCATCGCCTAGTCGCCGATTACACGGGCGATCTGCGCATGACCCCGGACACGGCAGAGCGCGATATCCAGCACGCCGAGGCATTCTTGCGGCGCACCAAGGCGAACTTGGCAGACGACGCGTACAACGATTGAAGGCGAGCGGCACGGCCGACGCAGCGCCCACGGCGCTGCGCCGCTCAGCCGCGGTCGGGCGCCAGCGTTCCGGGCGGCCCGGCCTCGCCGATCTCGTCGAGGAAGAAGACGAGGTCGAGCGGCGGCGGCACGATGTCGGACTGGGTCAACAGGGCGTGGACCTGGCCGCGGTGGTGCGTCTGGTGATTGAAGAGGGTGAGCAGGACGTGTCCGGCGCGCACCTCCTCGTCGCCCTCGCCGATGATCCGGCGATAGCGCACCGGCCGGCGCAGGCGCTCGTCGTCGAGACCGTCGACCAGATTGATCAGGCGCCGGTCCTCGGCCCGCCGCGCCGCGCGCAGCGACGCGAAATCGTCGTAGAGAACCTGGTCGAGCGAGCGGATGCCCGAGGGAATCCCTTCGATGCGGCCGGCCCACAGCCGGTCGACGACCAGCAGATGGTTGAGCGTGTTGTGGACCGAGCCGAAGAACGCCTTGCGGTCGGCCCGGTAGGCCGCATCGGGCAACCGCGCGACGCAGTCGTAGAGCCTGTCGTTGACCCACCCGTTGAATCGGGCCATTAGCGGGAAGTGGTCCATGGCGTGTGCATGTTAGCACGGGGCACGGCGGCGCGCGAACGGGATCGAATCGAGACCCTTGCCGCACCCCCGGTGGCGGGATGGCCGCTGG
>JBBECF010000097.1:0-4348 GCA_040881945.1 Dongiaceae bacterium
AGACCCTACCTAGCCGCCGCGAAGCCGTAAGCTGTGAGTTACGTGAATAGCGTTAATAAGTAGTTAATTGTGGCCCTTGGCCTCCGGCTTGGTCGCCGTTGCCGCGTGATGCGGCCTCGCCTCTCGGCGGCGGCGCCCTCGACGGCCCGCGCCGTTGGCGATAGAAGAAGCCGGGACGCGGGGGGAACGCCAAGGCATGTGCGGCATCGCGGGGCTGATCGACCGGCGCGGCGAGCTCTCCGCCGAGGCGCTCGCAGCGGCCGCCGGGGCGATGGCCGACCGGCTGGCGCATCGCGGGCCGGACGGGCGCGGCGTCTGGACCGATCCGGCCGCCGGGGTCGGGCTCGGCCACCGCCGCCTCGCCATCATCGAACTGTCGCCGGCCGGCGCGCAACCGATGATCTCGGCCGACGGCCGTTACGTCATCCTGCACAACGGCGAGGCCTTCAACTTCGCCGAGCTGCGCGGCGAGCTCGAGGCTGCCGGCCGGCGCTTCCGCGGCGCCTCCGACACCGAGGTCATCCTCGAAGGCTGCGCGGCCTGGGGCGTCGCGGCGACGGTGCGGCGGCTCATCGGCATGTTCGCCTTCGCGCTGTGGGACCGGCGCGAGCGCGTGCTGACGCTGGCGCGCGACCGGCTCGGCGTCAAGCCGCTCTACTACGCCGAAATCGGCCGCCGCTTCCTGTTCGGGTCCGAGCTGAAGGCGTTCGCTTCGGCGCCCGGCTGGGCGCCGAGCCTGGACCGCGACGCGCTCGCCGGCTACATGCGTCACGGCTATGTCGCGGCGCCGGCGACGATCTATCGCGAGGCGCGCAAGCTGCCGCCCGGGCACCTGCTGACCCTGGCGCCCGACGCGCCGCCGCGTCTGACGGCCTATTGGGACATGCGCCGGGTCGCGGTCGAGGGACTGGCGGCGGCGGCGCGCGGCCCGGTCGACGAGGCCGAGGCGACCGACCGGCTCGAGGCGCTGCTGCTGGACGCGGTGCGGCGGCGCATGATCGCCGACGTGCCGTTGGGCGCGTTCCTCTCCGGCGGCATCGATTCCTCGACGGTCGTCGCCCTGATGCAGGCGGCGAGCGACCGCCCGGTCAAGACCTTCACCATCGGCTTCCGCGAGGCCGGCTACGACGAAGCCGGCCATGCCGCGGGCGTGGCCGCGCATCTCGGCACCGACCACACCGAGCTCTACGTCGAGCCGCCGCACGCGCTCGACATCGTGCCGCGGCTCGCCGAGTGGTTCGACGAGCCCTTCGCCGACCCGTCGCAGATCCCGACCTATCTGGTCGCCGAATTGACGCGGCGGCACGTCACCGTGGCGCTGTCGGGCGACGGCGGCGACGAGGTGTTCGCCGGCTACAACCGCTATCTCTGGGGCGAGCGGCTGTGGCGGCGCCTGGGACCGCTGCCGCTGCCGCTGCGCCGCCTCGGCGCCGCCGCGTTGCGCGCCGTCCCACCCGCCGCCTTTGACCGGATGGCGGCCGCCGTGCCGGCTCGCTGGCGGCCGGCGCAGCCGGGCGACAAGGCGCACAAGCTGGCCGAAGTCCTGGCCTGCGACGGTCCGGCCGCCCTGTACCGGCGCCTGGTCAGCCAGTGGCCGGAGCCTGATGCCCTGGTCATCGGCGGGCGCGAGCCGCACGGCGTGCTGTGGGACGACAGCGTCGCCGGCGACATCCCCGGCCTGGTGCCGCGCATGCAGTTCCTCGACACCGTCACCTACCTGCCGGACGACATCCTGACCAAGGTCGATCGCGCGACCATGGCGGTCGGGCTGGAGGGCCGCGTGCCGCTGCTCGACCATCGCGTCGTCGAATTCGCCTGGACGCTCCCGCCTGGCTTGCGGCTGCGCCGCGGGCGCGGCAAGCGATTGCTGCGCGCCGTGCTCGGCCGCTACGTGCCGGACCGCCTCGTCGAGCGGCCGAAGATGGGGTTCGGCGTGCCGATCGACCGCTGGCTGCGCGGGCCGTTGCGGGCGTGGGCCGAGGACCTGCTGGCGCCGCGCGGGCTGGCCGAGGACGGCGTGCTGGCGCCGCAGCCGATCGCGACGGCGTGGCGCGAGCACCTGGCCGGCACGCGCAACTGGCAGTATCCGCTATGGGCCGTGCTGATGTTCCAGGCCTGGCGCCGGCGATGGCCGATTTGAGCCGCGGCCGGAAGCTGCGTGTCCTGCACGTCATCACCGGCCTCGACGCCGGCGGCGCCGAGGGCATGCTGAGCGCGCTGCTGACCGGGCGGGACGCGCCCGATCTCGAGCAGGCGGCGGTCAGCCTGACGCCGGGCGGCTTTCATGCCGAGCGCCTGCGCGCCGCCGGAATCGCCGTCACCGAGCTGGCGATGCGCCGCGCCCGGCCGTCGCCCGGCGAGCTGTTGCGCCTGGCGCGCCGCATCCGCGCTTGGCGGCCCGACGTGGTGCAGGGCTGGATGTACCACGCCGACCTGGCGGCGCTGGCCGGGCTGGCGCTGTCGGGCCGACGCGCGGCGACGCGGCTGGTCTGGGGATTGCGCTGTTCGGACCTGGATCTCGGCCGCTACGGCCCCGGCCTGCGCCTGACGGTGCGCGCCTGCGCCGCGCTGTCGGGCCGGCCCGACGCGGTCGTCGCCAATTCGCAAGGCGGCCTGGCGGCGCATCTGCGCATCGGCTACCGGCCGCGCCGCGCCGCCGTCATCCATAACGGCATCGACGTGACGGCCTTCGCGCCCGACCCGGCGGCGCGCGCGGCGGTGCGCCGGACGCTCGGCATCGACCCGGCGGCGCCGCTGCTTGCCCATGTCGCGCGCGTCGATCCGATGAAGGACCACGCCGGCTTCCTCGCCGCCCTCGCCGGGCTGCCGGGCGTGCAGGCGCTCGCCATCGGCGCCGGGACGGAGCGCCTGCCGCCGGCCGCCGGGCTGCACCGCCTGGGCCGCCGCGACGACGTGCCGCGGCTGCTCGCCGCCGCCGACCTGGCGGTCTCGAGCTCGGCCTTCGGCGAAGGCTTCTCGAACGCGTTGGCCGAGGGCATGGCGGCGGGGTTGCCGGCGGCCGCCACCGACGTGGGCGACGCGCGCCGCATCGTCGGCGACACCGGCCTGGTCGTGCCGCCGGGCGATCCGGCCGCCCTCGCCGCCGCCATTGGCGCCCTGCTCGGCGCGGACCCGGCCGCGCGTCGGGCGCGGGCGGAACGCGCACGCGCCCGTATCGTCGAGAATTTCCCGTTGGCCCGGGCCGCCCGCCGATTCGCCGAACTCTACCGCGAACTCGCGGGGCCGGAGACGCGGGGATAGCAATTACGGGGACACAATACTTAATTCAATTAAGTATTGTGTCCCCGTAATTCCAATGACGATCTTGGGCCGCGGGCCGCGGGCGTCAGTCCGCGGGAAGCTGCGCGGCCTCCGGCGCCGCCAGGCCGAGCGATTTCACCAGCGCGCCCGAGGTGGCCAGCAGGCGATAGTTGGCGAACAATTCGGCGTATCGTGCGGTCACCAGGTTCTCGCGCGACAGGAACAGCTCGTTCTCGGAGTCGAGCAGATCGAGCAGACCGCGCTGTCCGATGTCGAACTGCTGCCGATAGATTTCGCGCGTCCGCTGGTTCGCCTCCACGTTCTCGTTCAGGACCACTACGTTGGCCTTGGCGACCTGCATGGCGTTCCACGAGACGCGCGCGTTCTCGGAGACGTTGCGTTCGCTGATGCGCTGGGTGTCGTTGGCCTCCGCCAGGCGATGCTTGAACTCGCGGACGCGGGCGGCGTCGGCGCCGCCCCGATAGAGGTTCCAGCGCATCACGAGCATCGCCGTGGCGTCGTACTCGGTATCGGTCCGGCCGTCGACATTGTCGACCACGGTGCCGCCCAGCTCGGCGCGGAAGTCGGGGTAGAGGCTGGCCTCCTGTTGGCGGACGTCGGCCTCGGCGGTTTCCACGTCGGCGCGGGCGAAGGCGATGGTCGGGCTGTTCTCCACGGCCGCCGCCACGGCCTGCTCCGAGTCCGTCGGCAGCATGCCCGCCGGTACCGTCGGGTCGCTCAGGCTTTCCGGCGCCTGGCCGACGACCCGGATGAACAGCGCCTCGGCGTCGCGCAGGTCGCCCTGCGTCTGCACCAGCGCCGATCGGGCCGCCGCCTGGCGCGCTTCGGCCTGGCGTACGTCGCCGATGCCGCCGCCGCCGATGTCCGCGCGACGCTGCACCGACGCCAGGATGTCGCGATGCACCTGCACGTTCTGTTCGGCGATGTCGACGCGGGCGCGGTGCCGCAGCACCTCGAGAAAGCCTTCGACCGCGTCGAGGCCGACGAATTCGGCCGTCTCGCCGACCCGGTACGCGGCCGAGCGGACCCGCGCCCGCTGGCGCTGGACCTCGCTCGAGGCAAAGAA
>JBBECF010000098.1:0-4326 GCA_040881945.1 Dongiaceae bacterium
GGCGCCGCACAGGAAGGCGCAGGCGAGGCCGAATTCCTCGGGGTCGCCGAAGCGCTGGGCCGGGTTTTCCGCCTTGCGCTCGGCCCACCACTCGGCGGGGTCGCGGCCGGCCAGCCTCGCCGCGTCGGCGTAGTTGTCGCGCAGGCGGTCGGTCTCGAATGGGCCGGGCAGCAGGCCGTTGATGGTGACGTTGTGGCGCGCGGTCTGGCGCGCCAACCCGGCGACGAAGCCGGTCAGGCCGGCGCGCGCGCCGTTGGACAGGCCGAGAGTGGCGATCGGCGACTTCACCGCGCTCGAGGTGATGTTGACGATGCGCCCGAAGCGGCGCGCGATCATGCCGTCCACGGTCGCCTTGATCAGCTCGATGGCGGTCAGCATGTTGGCGTCGAGGGCGCGGATCCAGTCGTCGCGCGACCAGTCGCGGAAGTCGCCGGGCGGCGGGCCGCCGGCGTTGTTGACCAGGATGTCCGGATCGGGGCAGGCGGCCAATGCCGCGGCGCGGCCGGCTTCGGTGACGATGTCGGCGACCACCGGGATCACGTCGGCGCCGGTCGCGCGGCGGATCTCGTCGGCGGTCGCGTGCAACGGGCCTTCGGTGCGGGCGACGATCGTCACCGCCACGCCTTCGCGCGCCAGGGCCGTGGCGCAGGCGCGGCCGAGGCCCTTCGACGCGGCGCAGACCAGGGCGCGGCGGCCCTTCAGTCCCAGGTCCATGTCCAGTCCCTCCCCTCGGAAAAAGGGGACAGTCCCCTTTTTGATATCGCGGATTTGCTTCGGTTTATCGAAATTAAAGGGGACAGTCCCCTTTTTCCGTCCCGGCGAGCACCTCGCGGACGAGGGCGACGGTGACGCGGCGGCGGGCGGCGAGCGCCGCCCGGTCGATGGCGGCGACGGCGTTGCGCGCGGCCTCGAACGACCGTTCCATATGGGTCGCCAGATAGCGGACGGCGTCGGCGCCGGCCGCGAGCTGGCGGTCGGCGAACAATTTTACCAAGACCGCCTCGATCAGCGCGTCGTCGGGCGCCGCGACGGCGACGGCGGGCGCCGCCGCCAGGCGCGAGCGCAAATCGGCGAGCGCGATCGGCCAGCGCGCCGGCGCGACGCGGGCGCAGATCAGCAGGTGCCCGCCGCGCTCGGCGACCAGGTTGTGGAAATGCAGCAGGCCGGATTCGTCGAGCGGCGTCCGGTCGGGTTCGACGCCGTCGAGGACGAAGGCGCGGGCGGCGGTGGCCAGCGCCGACGGGTCCGCGAGCGCCGCCGGCTCGACCGGCATGGCGCCGTTGCGCGCGCGCCAGACATGGGCGAGATGGGTCTTGCCGCAGCCGGGCGGCCCATGCACCGCCAGCGCCGGCCCCGGCCAGTCCGGCCAGCGGTCGAGCCAGGCGACGGCGGCGCGGTTGCACGGCGCCACCAGGAAGTCGTCGCGGCCGAGGGCGGGCCGGTGGCCGAGATCGAGGGCAAGCTGCGGGGCGGCGGCGGACGTGTTGCGGGTCACGCGGCGCCTCCGCCGCCGTAATACCGGCTGTCGAGATAGCGTTGCAGGGCGAACCGGACCAGCACGCCGACGACGGCCGCCATCGGCAGCGCCAGCAGCACGCCGACGAAGCCGAACAGCAGCCCGCCGGCGAGGACGGCGAAGATCACCCAGACCGGGTGCAGGCCAACCCGGTCGCCGACCAGTTTCGGCGTCAGCAGATTGCCCTCGATCGCCTGGCCGACGACGAACAGCGCGGCCACGCCGGCGACCGGCAGCCAGTCGGAAAACTGCGCCAAAGCGAGGCCGACGCCGGCGACGAAGCCGACGATGCTGCCGAGGAACGGGACGAAGGAGAGGAACCCGGCGAACAGCCCGACGGCGAGGCCGAAATCGAGGCCGATCAGACCGAGGCCGATGCCGTAGAAGAGCCCGAGCAGCAGGCACACGGTCGCCTGGCCGCGGACGAAGCCGGCCAGGGTGCGGTCGATCAGGCGCACCTGTTCGCGGATGGCGGCCGCGTGGCGGCGCGGCAGCCAGCCGTCGATCCGCGCCACCAGGCGGTCCCAGTCGCGCAGCAGGTAGAAGGCCACGATGGGGGTGATGAAGACGAGCGAGAGGACATTGACGAGCGCCAGCCCGCCGCTGAGCAGCTTGCCGAGGGCATTGCCGATCCAGCCGACGACGTTGCCGGCCTGGCCGCCGGCCGCCCCGCGCAACTGCGCGAGGTCGCCGGCCGACAGGCGTTCCTCGAGCAGCCGCAGCAGCGGCTGGGCACGGCCCTGGAGCGTCTCGATATAGCCCGGCAGACGGGCGGCGAGGTCGACGACCTGGGCCTGGAGCATCGGCGCCAGCACGACCAGGGCGGCGGCGACCAGCAGGACGAAGGCGGCCGTCACCAGCGCGGTCGCCAGGGTCCGCGAGCAGCCCCACTTCTCCAGCCGGTCGCAGGCCGGGTCGAGCAGATAGGCGACCGCCATGCCGGCGACGAACGGCAGCAGAACGCCGCGCAGCAGATAGACCGCCAGGAGGAACAGCGCGAGGCCGACGAGCCAGAAGCGAAGCTGCCGCTCCGCCGTCACGGCAGGTCCTCCATGCGGGCCGCCCGCCAGCCCCAGATCGCCACGTAGGCCGCGCCCGACAGGAACGTCGTCGCGGCGACGACGTAGACCAGCAGCGCGATCGCGCCGCGGTCGTCGATGCCGAGGCCGAGATGGGCGAGCACCACCGCGATCAACGCGATCTGCGCGACGGTGTTGAGCTTGCTGATGAGCAGCGGCCGCATTTTCAGGGACAGCGTCAGGGTCTGGTACAGGAGGGCGCCGCCGATGATCAGCAGGTCGCGGAACACCACCAGGATCACCAGCCAGTTCACGATGTGACCGTGCAGCCCGAGGGTGACGTAGACGCTGACCAGCAGCGCCTTGTCGGCGAGCGGGTCGAGATAGGCGCCGAGCACGGTGCGGCGGCCGAAGTTCTTGGCGATGAAGCCGTCGAGGGCGTCGGAAACGCCGGCCGCCACGAACAGCCAGAACGCCGCCGCGAACTTGTCGGAGACGATGAGCCAGACCGCCAGCGGCACCGCCAGCAGCCGGGCCAGGCTGATCAGGTTGGGCAGGACCGCGAGGAAGGCGCTGCGGGTCACTCGGGAAACGGCGTCGGCTGGATGTCGGGAGGCGGCGCCGGCGCCGCCGCCGGCCGCAGGCGCAGCACCCAGGCGTCGGGCGCGTCGGCCGGCGCCAGCGACAGGTCCTGCTGGGTCAGCGCCCGATCGAGCTGGGCGCGGTCGCCGACGAAGACGAGATCGAGGCGGGCCTCGTCGCGGGCGAGGTAAAGCAGGTCGACGCGGCGCACCGTGGCGATGGCGCCGAGCCGGCGGTTGAGCTCGATCCAGTCCGACAGCCGTTCGATCGGCACCGACGCGGCGAGCGATTGCTCCTGACCGAAGCTGACCAGGCTCTGCTGCTTCCACGCCGCCTGGACGATCGCCGCGGCGCGCTCGACCGCCTGCGCGAACAGCGCCGCGGGCGCCGCATCGAGTGATTCGAGCCGCTCGCGCCACGACTCGGCGGGGCCGTCCGGCCCGTAGCGCCGCAGCACGAGGTCGAGCGCCATGGCGCCGCCGGCGGCGGTCGCCGCCTCCAGCCGCGCCTCGGCGACCAGCGTATCGCCGCCGCCGTAGCGCGCCGCGACGGCGGCGAGCCGGGCCGGATCGCCGGCGAGCGCGGCCGCGGCGTCGACCGCGGCGATGTCGCCCAGATCGCCGAGCGGCACGACCAGCGGCACCAGCTCCTCGGCCGGCGGACGGGCGGCCCAGGCGGCGAGCCAGGCGTTGGCGTCGTCCCACAGCAGGCTGGTGCCGTCGGCGGTCAGCACCGGCAGGACGGCCAGCGGCTTGCTCACCGTCTCGGCGAAGCGGATGCCGTTGCGCTCGAGCAGGCGGCGCACCGGCGCCGCGCGCAGGCGGAACGCCAGCGTCCCGAGATAGCGCACCGACGAGGCGCGTTCGGATTCGACCTCGAAGTCGTGCACCATCTCGGTGATCTCCGCGTCGCCGAGCGGCGGCAGGCCGGCCACCTCCTCGGGCAAGGCGAGGCGCAGCAGCAGCAGCTCCAGCGCCTTGCGCTGGCCCGCGAGCAGCGCCGCTTCGCGCGCCGCCGCCGCGCTTTCGCCGGTCACGTCGACGTCGACGCCGCGCACGACGAACAATTCGGGGCTCTGGGCCCGGGCGCCGGTCGCGGCCAGCGCCGCCAGCAGCAGCGCCGCGGCGACCGCGGCCAGACGCGCGCCCGCGCGGGGGCCTAGTGTCCTGCCCCAGAAATTCGTTTCGAATTTCTGGGATAAGCAGGCCA
>JBBECF010000099.1:0-27623 GCA_040881945.1 Dongiaceae bacterium
GCCGCCCGGCGAAGGCCGCGGCGAAGGCGCGGTACTGGGCGGTCAGGGCGCCGCTGGAATAGCAATAGAACGGCGTCCCGACCTCGGCGGCGATGCGCGCCAGCTGCACGCCTTCGGCATGCAGCGTGCCGTCGCGATAGGCAAACGCGCTCATGGCTCGTCCGGCGCCGGGTATTGCCGCGGGTACCGGTCCTCCTCGCCCGGCGGCAGCTCCGGCGCGTTCTTCACCCCGCAGGCCGCCATTGCCAGCGCCATGAGGGCGAGCAGCGTTAGCAGGGCGGACCGCGGCGCGCGGTGCCGTTCGATGCGCGACCCGCCGGCCATCACGAGTTCCGCTCCCGCGCCGCCGCGACGGCGCGCCGCACGTTGTCCGGCGCGGTGCCGCCGAAGCTGGTGCGGCTCGCCACCGAGCGCTCGACCTCGAGCACGGCGAAGATCTCGGCGGTCAGCCGCGGTTCGACCCGCTGCATGTCGGCGAGCGGCAGCTCGGCCAGCCCGCAGCCGCGCGCCTCGGCGGCCCGGACCAGGGTCCCGGTCACGCGGTGGGCATCGCGGAACGGCAGGCCGAGGACGCGCACCAGCCAGTCCGCGAGGTCCGTCGCCGTGGCGAAGCCGGCCGCCGCCGCCCGGCGCATCGTATCGGCATGCACGGTCATGTCGCGCACCATGCCGGTCATGGCCGCGAGGCACAGCGCCAGACTGTCGGCGGCGTCGAACACCGGCTCCTTGTCCTCCTGCATGTCCTTGCCGTAGGCGAGCGGCAGCCCCTTCATGACGACGAGCAGCGCGGTCAGCGCGCCGATGATCCGCCCGGCCTTGGCGCGCACCAGCTCGGCGGCGTCCGGGTTGCGCTTCTGCGGCATGATCGAGCTGCCCGTCGTGAAGGCGTCGGACAGCGCCACGAAACGGAACCCGTCGCTCACCCACAGCACGATCTCCTCGGCCAGGCGCGACAGATGCACCGCGATGAGGGCGCCGGCGGCGAGGAATTCGATCGCGAAGTCGCGGTCCGACACGGCGTCCAGGGAATTGGCCGCCGGACGGTCGAAGCCGAGCGCCTGCGCCGTCATCTCGCGGTCGATGGAAAACGACGTGCCGGCCAGGGCGGCGGCGCCGAGCGGGCATTCGTTCAGCCGCCGCCGGCAGTCGGCGAGGCGGCCGCGGTCGCGGCCGAACATCTCGACATAGGCCATCAGGTGGTGGCCGAAGGTCACCGGCTGCGCCGGCTGCAAATGGGTGAAGCCCGGCATCACGGTGGCGGCGTGCCGCTCCGCCTGATCGAGCAGGGCGCCGATCAACCCGCCGATCTGATCGTGCAGCCCGTCGATCGCCTCGCGCACCCATAACCGAAAGTCGGTCGCCACCTGGTCGTTGCGTGAGCGCGCGGTGTGCAGCCGCCCGGCCGCCTCGCCGACGATGTCCTTGAGCCGCGCCTCGATATTGCCGTGGATGTCCTCGAGCGCCGTGCGGAAGACGAAGTCGCCGGCCTCGATCTCCGCGCGAATCCGCTCTAGACCGGCGCCGATGGCGTCGCCATCTTGTTGCGTGATGATGCCCTGGCGCGCCAGCATGGCGCAGTGCGCCTGGGAGCCGGCGATGTCCTGGGCATAGAGGCGCCGGTCGAAGCCGATGGAGGCGTTGATGCGCTCCATCGCCGCGGCCGGGCCGGTCGCGAAGCGACCGCCCCACATGCGCTGAGGCGGCGGATCGCGGTCGGCCGCGGCGCGGAAGCGAGGGTCCTTGTCGGTCAAGCCAGTCACTCTGTCGATCGTGCTCGCGGCGGCGCTCGCGGTCGGCCTCGCCGCCGCGTGGTTCCTCAACCTCGCGCCGTCGCCGGTCGAACCCGGCGCGCCGGCGGTCGGCGCCGTGGCGCACTTTACCCCGATCGATCCGCCGCGGCCAGCGCCGGACGCGGCCTTCGAGGACGGCGATGGCCGGCGGCTGACCCTGGCCGATTTCCGCGGCCGGGTCGTGTTGCTTAACATCTGGGCGACCTGGTGCGGGCCGTGCGTCGTGGAGATGCCCTCGCTCGATCGGTTGCAGGCAAGGCTCGGCGGCGCCGATTTCACCGTCGTCGCCCTGTCGCAGGACCGCGGCGGGGCCGAGGTCGTCGGGCCGTTCTACCGGCGCCTGGGCCTCGCCAGCCTCGGCGTCTATCTCGACCCGAGCAACCGGGTCGCCCGCGCGCTCGGCGTGGACGGCCTGCCGACCACCTTCGTCCTCGATCGGCAGGGGCGCACGGTCGGCACCCTGGAAGGTCCGGCTGAATGGGATTCGCCGGAGGCTGTGGCGCTCGTCAAGGATGTCATGGACGAGAAGTCGTCGGCATTAAGTCGTCAGTCATCAGTCGTCAGTAGGATCGGCGCCCCGAACTGAGGACTGATAACTGATGACTGATGACTTGCTTACCGCGTCGGCACCGGCGTGCCGGTGCTGTAGTCGTAGAAGCCGCGGCCGACCTTCTGGCCGAGCCAGCCGGCCTCGACGTATTTCACGAGCAGCGGACAGGGGCGGTACTTGCTGTCGGCGAGACCTTCGTAGAGCACCTGCATGACCGCGAGACAAGTATCGAGCCCAATGAAATCGGCGAGCTCGAGCGGCCCCATCGGGTGGTGCGCGCCGAGCTTCATCGCGGTATCGATCGCCTCGACCGAGCCGACGCCCTCGTAAAGCGTATAGACCGCTTCGTTGATCATCGGCAGCAGGATGCGGTTGACGATGAAGGCCGGGAAGTCCTCGGCCATCGTCGATTTCTTGCCCAGCTTTTCGGCCAGTTCGCGGATCGTGTTGTAGCTCTCGTCGTCGGTCGCCAGCCCGCGGATCAGCTCGACCAACTCCATCACCGGCACCGGGTTCATGAAGTGCATGCCCATGAACTTGGCCGGCCGGTCGGTCGCCGCGGCGAGCCGGGTGATCGAGATGGACGAGGTGTTGGAGGCGACGATCGCGTCGGGCTTCAGGTACGGGCACAGTTTCTTCAGAATGTCGCGCTTGACCGCTTCGTTCTCGGTGGCCGCCTCGATGACGACGTCGCAGTCCGCGAACATCGCGTAGTCGGTCCCGGTGGCGATGCGCGCCAGCGCCGCCTTGCGGCCCGCGTCGGTGATCACGCCGCGCTTGACCTGGCGGGCCATGTTCTGGTCGATGTACCCCATCGCGGCGACGAGCTGCGCCGCGTTCACGTCGGCCAGCTTCACGTCGTAGCCGGCGAGCGCGCAGACATGGGCGATGCCGTGGCCCATCTGGCCGGCGCCGATGACGCCAATTTTCCGGATCATGGCCGGGCTGTTCCTTCCGTTGTCCCGCGGGCGCTACTTGTCCAGGGCCGCGGCCAGTTCGGGGATCGCCTGGAACAGGTCCGCGACAAGGCCGTAGTCGGCGACCTGGAAGATCGGCGCCTCCTCGTCCTTGTTGATGGCGACGATGACCTTGCTGTCCTTCATGCCGGCGAGGTGCTGGATGGCCCCGGAGATGCCGACGGCGACATAGAGCTCGGGCGCGACGATCTTGCCGGTCTGGCCGACCTGATAGTCGTTCGGCACGAAGCCCGCGTCGACGGCGGCGCGGCTGGCGCCGATGGCGGCGCCGAGCTTGTCGGCGACGGTCTCGAGCAGCTTGAAGTTCTCGCCGCTCTGCATGCCGCGGCCGCCCGAGATGACGATTCGGGCCGAGGTCAGCTCCGGCCGTTCCGACCGGCTCAGCTCCTGGCCGACGAAGCGCGACAGCCCGGCGTCGCCGGGGCCCGTCACCGCTTCGATCGGCGCCGAACCGCCCTCGGCCGGGGCCGGATCGAAGGCGGTGGCGCGCACGGTGAGGATCTTGATCGCGTCGCTCGACTGCACCGTCGCGAGCGCGTTGCCGGCGTAGATCGACCGCACGAAGGTGTCGGGCGAGTCGATACCGCTGATGTCGGACACCTGCGCCACGTCGAGAAGCGCGGCCGCGCGCGGCATGACGTTCTTGCCGGCGCTGGTCGCCGGCGCCAGGACGTGGCCGAAGCCCGCCGCCAGCTTGGCCACCAGCGGCGCCAGGTTCTCGGCCAGCCCATGCCCATAGGCCGGATCGTCGGCCAGCAGCACCTTGGCGACGCCGGCGATGCGAGCGGCGGCCTCGGCGGCCGGACGGCAGCCGGCGCCGGCCACCAGCACCGCGACGGCGCCGCCGATCTTGGCCGCGGCCGTCACCGTGTTGAGGGTCGCCGGCTTGATTTCCTTGTTGTCGTGCTCGGCGAGAACGAGGACGGCCATCAGATCACCTTCGCCTCGTTGCGCAGCTTGTCGACCAGCTCGGCGGCGCTCTTGACCTTGACGCCGGACTTGCGCTTCGGCGGCTCGACGACCCGCAGCGTCTTCAGGCGCGGCGCCGGATCGACGCCGAGCTGCTCCGGCGTCAGGCTCTCGATCGGCTTCTTCTTGGCCTTCATGATGTTCGGCAGCGAGGCGTAGCGCGGCTCGTTGAGCCTGAGGTCGGTGGTGATGACCGCCGGCATCTTCAGCTCGACCGTCTCCAGCCCGCCATCGACCTCGCGCGTGACCGTGACGCGGCCGTCGGCCGGCGCCAGCTTCGAGGCGAAGGTGCCCTGCGGCCAGCCGAGCAGCGCCGCCAGCATCTGGCCGGTCTGGTTGCAGTCGTCGTCGATCGCCTGCTTGCCGAGGATGACGAGCCCCGGCTGTTCCTTGTCGACCACCGCCTTCAGCAGCTTGGCGACGGCGAGCGGCTGCAGCTCGACGTCGGTGGCGATGTGGATGCCGCGGTCGGCGCCCATGGCGAGCGCGGTGCGGATGGTCTCCTGGCAGGCGGCCGGCCCGGCCGAGACGGCGACGATTTCGGTCGCCTTGCCCGCCTCCTTGAGGCGGATCGCCTCCTCGACCGCGATCTCGCAGAACGGGTTCATCGCCATCTTGACGTTGGCGGTCTCGACGCCCGACCCGTCGGCCTTGACCCGCACCTTGACGTTGGCGTCGATGACGCGCTTGACCGCGACGAGGAGCTTCATGTCCGACCCTGGCAGAGGCGGCGACCGGGACCGAAGGCGCCGGCCCGCAAGACGGAGTGGCGCCGGCCCGACCCGCCGGCTTCATTTCGCAGGTGCACAATAAGAATATGACAGGAACGTGTCAACGCCGCTGAGCCTGGGCACGTCGCAGTATGCGCCAGCCATCAGTGGATTCTGCCAAAGACGATCATGCCGACTCATCCATGGGCCGCTTTGTTGCCCACAGCGCGGCTTCTATGTCACGGTGAACGACTGGATCGACATCCGAATCCGGGCGGCTACGGTGTCGGGTTTCTTGAGCGAGTGTTCCCACACTCGGAGGACGCGCCATCCCCGGGAACGCAGAATACGGTTGATTCGCCGGTCACGTCTGCGGTTGTACTCGACCTTCTCGGCCCAAAATGCCGCATTGTTGCCTGGCGCTTTGTAGCACTTCGGGCAGCCATGCCAGAAACAGCCGTCAACGAAGACCACGAGGTTCGCAGATTTGAACACGAAGTCTGGGGAACCCGGGAGTGATAGGTGTCGCCGCCAGCCACCAAGCTTGTTCGCCCGAAGAATAGCGAGGAGGCGTAGCTCGGTCGACTTGTTGTTTTGGCTCCTCACCCGAGACATGAGGCGCGACCGCTCCGGCGTCGTGTCGAAGACCCTTAGCGCTGGTGAAACGGTCACTCGGGTTCGTCCTCCGAGCCGCTCGCGAGCGAGGGGTCTTCGCGCCTCGCGATTTCCCATTGGTGGGATTGCTTCCGATTGCCCATGCTGATGGAAAACGTCGACTTGTCCTCGGCGGCGGAGATAGCGAGGTTCAACAACTCGTCGGCGTGCTTGTCAATCTGTTCGATTGGACGACGGACGTACTTCTCGATAAAGGTGGCCATCGTCTTGCCGCCCTCCGCTTCGATGTGCTGCCACGCCTCGTCGCCGATGTAGGCGTCTCCGCCGTACTTACGAAACTCCGCCGCGAGATCCGTGAGCCGGCTGCTTGGCGTCGGGTCAAGCACCATGAGGACGGGAGTAAATCCCGACGCCTCGCAGTCGGCAGCGAAGTCCAGCTCCTCTGCAAACCGGCCTTGCCCGCTGGCCGCAATAGTCACACGCAGTTTGAACTCGTACGCCGTCGTTCCAACAATGCAATCAACCTGTCGCGCCTTGTGCCCGTCCTTGATTCGCTTCACTGGCGACTTCTTTGCAGAGAAGGGCGTCCCTCCGAGGGCACTCGCCAGAATCGGCTCGAACAAGTAACCGGTCTCTTGGCCGGCGCGGTTGTCGATGTCGAAAAACCACTTCCGCCAAGTTATCCACGACGCGAGAGCCGGAGTAGCGATGATGCCGAACTCCAGAAGCGACCTTGGCGAGACCTGAAGCATGGTTGGCAAGGGTTGGGCTGCCAAAATGCGCGCGTACTTCTTTCTCCGTTTGTGCAACGAACAGAGGCAGCCGAAATAGGTCACAAAGTCAGGTATATTTGACGTGCCAACAAGGAATAACGCGGTGAAATCGACGCTCAGGCCCACCAGCTCCTCGAACCATTCCATCGGCAAGTCGTAGTAGCCGTCGATGGACTTGACCTTCTTGAGGATCGGGGGCGGTATAAGGTCGTCGTGCCCAGTGTCGTGGAAGACCACGGAAACGACCTTTACCAGTTCGTCGTCAGCGAGAACGACGGGAATAGCTGTCGCGACCCCCAGCACACGAGCTGTCTGGATCGTTTTCGACTGTTCGAGGCTAAGTCGCTTATCCCGCGGCAATCGTGATTTCCTCTCGCCCGAACAGCCCCATCTCGTCCATAAGGGATGCAAGCAACGATTGCGTTCTGGCCAACGCGGGACTCATGCCAGTCGCGTTCGTAAGGTGAAAGCCGAGGAGTCCGGAACCGCCGGTGGGAGTCGGAACTGCCTTGCCTGACCCCAATGTGCCATCAAGGGCAACGATCATCCTGCCAAGCACCTGGGCCGCCAATGGCGGAACCGCATTCCCGATCTGTTGGGCCACGCTTCTCGGGCCGCCAACAAAATGAAAGTCGTCCCGGAAGGACTGAACGCGCGCGCACTCGCGAAGCGTGAGCGTTCTGTTCTCACTCGGATGCACAAACTCTTGCGTTGCCGCTCCGGTGATGGTGAGGCAGTTCAGGTCGCTTCTAAGCCGCTTTAGGCCGGACGGCGCACCACCACGACGCTCTGTTGGTGTGCCGTCCATCACGCGCCGAAAAGCCCGGCGCCGGAAGCTGTCGTGCCAAAGGTGTTCTGGCAAGTCTTTCATGGTCTGGCCAGGGCGCAAGTGGGTCATGCGCTGCAAGTCTTGCTCGGACATCGGCGGAAGAAAATGAAGGCCGACCTTGCCCGTCGAGTTTCCTTCCCTCATGCGGCCGTCGTATGCGTTCTGCGGCGACTCGCTCGCATACGTGGCGGTTTCTTTCGATGACGCTACCGGCTTGCCGAGGCCAGCCGTTGCCTCCGCAAGCGTTGGAGAGGGCGGTAATCCACCTCTCCACCTGTGCTTGCCCGCGTTATATGAGTGCGAGTACTCGGGGAATGTGAAATCCAATCCGACGGAGTTGCCGACAATGACAACGCGCTTCCTCGCCTGTGGAATTCCGAAGCCCGCGAAGTTCACTTTCTCGATTCGAAAGGCGTAGCCGAGCCGGATGAACTCTCGTGCAAGGTTGTAGACGCTTGCACCGCCGTTGGAGGTCAACAGCCCTTCAACGTTCTCGAACAGGAACCAACGAGGTTTCATCTCCTCGACGATGTGAAGGTAGTTGAAAATCAGGCGGTTGCGCGGGTCGCCCGCCGCCCTCATGCCAGCAGAGCTGAACCCTTGGCATGGAGGCCCGCCTACGATTGCAAACGGTTGCGCCTTGATGCCAAGCTGCGCGCGCAGTTCTGTCGAGGTGACTTTTCCGAGGTCAAGTCCGTGGCAGGTGACCCCTAGGTTAGCTTCGTATGTCTGGCGGGCGTTCTTGTCGATTTCGACGCCCGCGAAGGGTTTGCACCCTGCGAGTGCAAACCCCTTCGACAGACCTCCAGCGCCGGAGAACAACGAGATGACCTGATCGGACCTATTTGTCATGGGAGAGCGCCGTGCCGCTCGGGTTCACGTTCCGTGGGCGACGATGGTTGTGAGAGCCCAGCTCGCCTTTTCCGCAGGGTAGCACAGCAACTTTCGGTCTGCGGAGGGTGAATCTCACGGTAGGTCGCAGCACCACTCTTGCACCACCGACAAGGGACCGTCCGCACGGTTGATTGGCTCCAACCCGCACGGCCGAAACGCGGGCGGCGAAAACAAATTCATGCATAGCCGGCCCACGTGGTCAACGCCGCGCCGGCCGGCCCTCAGCGGTTGGCGCCGGGCATCCATAGCACGTCCGCGGCGCCCTTGTCGTTGAGGTAACGGGCCAGGACGAACAGGTGGTCGGACAGGCGGTTCATGTATTTGATCGCCTCCGGGTTGACCGGCTGGGTCGCCGCCAGCTCGGTCATCGCCCGCTCCGCCCGGCGCGCCACCGTGCGCGCCAGATGCAAGTAAGCCGCGGCCGGCGAGCCGCCCGGCAGCACGAAGGACTCGAGCGGCTTGAGCTCGGCGTTCAGGCGGTCGATCTCCTGTTCCAGGCGCAGAACTTGCGACGGCGCGATGCGCAGCGCCGGCTTCGCGTCGCCCTCGGGCGGTTCCGGCGTGCACAGATCGGCGCCGAGGTCGAACAGGTCGTTCTGGATGCGCGCCAGCATTTCGTCGGCCTCGCCCGCGGCGTGCAGCCGGACGAGCCCGATGGCGGCGTTCGCCTCGTCCACCGTGCCATAGGCGGCGACGCGGCCGTCGTGCTTCGCCACGCGGGTCCCGTCGCCGAGCGAGGTCTGGCCCTTGTCGCCGCCGCGCGTGTAGATGCGGGTGAGTTTGACCATGCCGGCGGCCGCCGTCAGCGCTGCATGACGAACGCCAGCAGCAGGAACAACAGCACCGCCGTCGCCTGCAGGACGACGCGCCAGCGCATCAGCCGGTTGCTGTGCTTGCGCCCGAACTCGCCGCCGCGCGCCATGGTCAGGATGCCCATGAACAGGACGGCCAGCGTCGCCACCATGGCGACGATCAGCAAGGCGGCGAGGAACCCGCTCATGGCTCAGATATAGCCCCGCGGCCGGCGCAAGCCCAGCGGCAACTTGGCGGGACGACCCGCGGCGCGCGGAACGGCCGGTTCAGATGGCCTCGAATCCGCCGAGCCTCGACGCCTTGCGATCGAAGGTCGCGGTCGCATCGCAGCCGCGGCTCCTATTGGTCGCCGCGATCACCACGTCGGCAAAGTCCGCGCCCTCATCCAGCGCGAGAAGGCCGGCCTGAATCGCGTCGATGTCCTCGACCTCGAACTGGGTCGTGTCCAACACCTGCTTGAGCGCCAGCGCAATCCGTGTCCGGCCGAGACCGTAAAACCGTTCGAGCACCCAAACCGCTTCGCACATCACGACGCGATTGATCCAGCACGGCGCGTGCTCCGTCACGTAAGCCCGCGCGCGCTCCGCCTGGTCGGCATCGTCGCCGACCAACAGGCGGACGAGGACGTTGGTATCGATGCCCCTCACGGGCGGCGCAGGCCCTTGCTGGCGCGAGCGACGGCGGCGTCCTTGGCCGCCTCGTTCATGGCCTCGATGGTGGCGCGCTTGCCGGGAACGTGCAAGATGCCGACCAGTTCCGATACATCGAGGCGCTTGCGCCTGATGACGATCTCGTCCTCTCCGGCGACGCGGCAACTGAGCTTGTCCCCCGACTTCAGGCCGAGGCGGTCGCGTATGTCCTTCGGCAACGTCAATTGCCCCTTGCTAGTCAGCGTGGTCGTGCTCACGGCGATTCTCCTTACCGGACGGCCGTATTCTACGTTGAGGTAAGGAAACGTACAAGCCGGCGGACAACTCGTGCGTCACTGACAGCGTTCGGCAAGCGTACTCCCGCTGCGCGACGAAGTGCAGTAAAATGACACGAAATGACACCCGAGACGTCGCCTTTCCTCACGGTTCGCGAGCTCGCCCAGCTGCTGCGCGTCAAGGAGCGCAAGGTCTATGTCTTGGCCGCGTCGGGCGAGATCCCGTGCAACCGGGCCATGGGCAAGCTCTTGTTTCCGCGCGCCGATGTCGAGGCCTGGCTCGCCCGGCATGACACCGGCCGCGTTCCCGGCGGCGATGCGCCGCGGCGGCCGATCGTATTCGTGGGCAGCCACGATCCGCTGCTCGACTGGGCGCTGCGGGAATCGCGCAGCGGCATCGCGGCTTTCTTCGACGGCAGCCTCGACGGCTTGCAACGTCTCGCCGACGGGCAAGCGATGGCCGCCGGCATCCACCTCCACGAATCCGATGGCGAATGGAACCGCGGGCACGTGGCACAGGCGTTGTCCGGCGCGCCGGTCGTGCTGTTGGAGTGGGCGTGGCGCGAACGCGGTCTGATCGTCGCCGCGGGCAACGCCCGGAAGCTGCGCCGCCTGTCCGACCTCGTCGGACTGCGCGTCATGCCGCGCCAGCCCGAATCCGGAAGCCAGATGCTGTTCGACGCGCTGCTCGAGCGGGCGGGCATCGCCGCCGGCGCGCTCAAGGTCATGACTCCGCCCGCGCGCAACGAAAGCGACGTGGCCCTGGCGGTGGCCGAGGACAAGGCCGACGCCGGATTCGGCTTGGCCGGCGTCGCGCGTCAGTTCGGGCTTGGCTTTGCGCCGCTGCTGCGCGAGCGGTACGATATCGTGGTCTTCCGGCGCGCCTATTTTCTCGAGCCCTTCCAGCGCTTTTTCGATTTCTGCCGCACGCCGGCCTTCGCCGGAAAGGCGCGCGAGCTCGGCGGCTACGATCTCGCCGGCTTCGGTCGCGTTCATTACGTCGGGCCGTAGCGCACCGCACCGGTCGCGCGCGGCGGCGACGACCTCCGTTCAGCTTTGCCCGGGCGCCTTGGCGTTCGGGAAGAAGAGCTGCTGGCCGTTGATCTTGTAGGCTGCGATGGCCGCCTGGCCGTCCGCGCCGAGCAGCCAATCGATGAACGCCTGACCTTCCTTCGCCTTGACGTTCGGATGCTTGGCGGGGTTCACGAGGATCACGCCATATTGGTTGAACAGAGTCGGGTCGCCCTCGACGACGATCTTGAAATCGCTCTTGTTCTCGAAGCCGATCCAGGTCGCGCGGTCGGTCAGCGCATAGGCGCCCATGCCGACGGCGGCGTTAAGCGTCGCGCCCATGCCCGAGCCGGTCTCCCGGTACCAGGTGCCGCTCGCCGCCTTGACGTCGACGCCGGCATCCTGCCACAGCTCGAGTTCCTTCTTGTGGGTGCCGCTGTCGTCGCCGCGCGAGGCGAACGGCGCCCCGGCCTCGGCAATCTTCTTGAGCGCGGCCGGCGCATCGTTCAGGCCGGCCACCTTGGCCGGGTCGCCGTCGGGTCCGATCACGACGAAGTCGTTGTACATGACGTCGGAGCGCTCGACGCCCCACCCGTCGGCGACGAACTTCTCCTCGGCGCTTTTGGCGTGCACGAACACCACGTCGCCGTCGCCGTTCTCGCCGTTCTTCAACGCCTGCCCGGTGCCGACCGCCACGACCCGCACATCGACGCCGGTCTTTTCGGTGAACTTCGGCAGCAGGAATTCGAACAGCCCCGAATTCTGCGTCGACGTCGTCGACTGGACGACGATGAACGAGTCGGCCGCAAGCGCCGGCCCTTGGGCCGGCGCGACATAACCGGCCGCGAGAGCCGCGGCGCCGAGCCATCCCAATGCGAATCGACGATTCATGTGTTCTGTTCTCCCTTGCTGGTGGACGTGCCGGGTCACAAGACGATCCGGCCGTCGACGAAGGCTTGCGCCTTGTCGGACCGCGGTCGTCCGAAGAATGACGCGGCCGGGCTCACCTCCTCGACCCGTCCGCGGCAGAGAAAGACGATCTCGTCGGCGAACCGGCGCGCCTGGCCGAGATCGTGGGTGACAAGGACGACCTTGGTGCCGGCCCCGTGGGCGCGCTGGATCAAGTCCTCGATCGCCAGCGTCGAGGCCGGATCGAGGCTCGCCGTCGGTTCGTCGAGAAACAGGACCTCGGGCTCGGGACTCAACGCGCGAGCGACGGCGAGGCGCCGCTGCTCGCCGCCCGACAGCACGCGCGCCGGCCGGCGGGTCAGGTCAAGCAGATCGGCGCGCCGCATCCAGTCCTCGACGCGCCGGCCGAGCGCCGCGCCGCGGACCCCGTTGGCGCGCAGGGCGTAGCGCATATTGGCGGCGGTCGAGCGGCGCAGCAGGACGGGGCGCTGGAACACCATCGCCTGACGCCGGCGCACCTCGCGGTCGGCCGGCCGGCCGGCCCACGAAATGGCACCGGCCGTCGGGCGAATCAGGCCATGCAGCAGGCGCAAGAGCAGGCTCTTGCCGGCGCCGTTCGGTCCGATCACGACCGTGCGCGTCCCGGCGCGCAGCGTCAGGTCGATGCCGTCGATCAGCCGTCGGCCGCCGGCTTCGAACACCAGGTTCTCGGCGGCGACCGGGAGAATTCCCGGGACCGCCGACCGGTCCGCCGCGGTCGGCAACGGTCGCGGCGCGACGTCAAGCATAGGCGGCCCGCGTCGCGGTCGCGCGCATGCCCATGACGCAGCCGTTCACGATGACGGCCAACCCGACCAGGATGACGCCGAGCGCGAGCGCCAGGCTGAGATTGCCCTTCGAGGTCTCGAGCGCGATGGTCGTCGTCATGACGCGCGTGACGTGGTTGATGTTGCCGCCGACGATGATCACGGCGCCGACCTCGGCGATCGCGCGGCCGAAGCCGGCCAGCGCCACGGTGAGCAGGCTGTAGCGCCCGTCCCACAGCAGCGTCGCCACGGCGCGCGCGCCCTCGACGCCGAGCGAGCGGAGCTGTTCGTCGTATTCCGCGTGCAGGTCCTCGACCACCTGGCGCGTCAGCGCGGCGACGATGGGCGTGACCAGGACCGTCTGGGCGACGATCATGGCGGTGGGCGTGTAGAGCAGGCCGAGCACGCCCAGCGGGCCGGCGTTGGACAGAAGCAGATAGATCATCAGCCCGACCACGACCGGCGGCAGGCCCATGAGCGCGTTCAGCGCCACGATGACGGCGGCGCGGCCGGGAAAGCGCAGCACCGCCAGGGCCGCGCCGAGCGGCAGCCCGATCGCCGAGGCGACTAGGACGGCGGACAGGCTGACCCGGAGCGAGAGCAGAACGATCTCGGCCAGATCGCGGTCGCCGGACAGGATCAGGTCGAAGGCGAGTCCGAAGGCGGCGCCGAAGTCCTGCATCCTAGGCCTCCCAGAGCGTATTTTTCCTAGTATGCAGTATGAAAAGTCATAAAACAGCAAAAAATGCGGAGGCAGGCCGCGCCGACGACGCGGCCGTGCGACTCGCCGGTCGCCCCAGCCCGCCGCTCAGTTCCGTCCCGCCAACAGCCCGCGGGCGATGACCTGGGCCTGGATCTCCGCGGCGCCTTCGAAGATGTTGAGGATGCGGGCGTCGCACAGGATGCGGCTGATCGGGTACTCCTCGGCATAGCCGTTGCCGCCATGCACCTGCACGGCGTTGTCGGCGTTGGCCCAGGCGACGCGGGCGGCGAGCAGCTTCGCCATGCCGGCCTCGATGTCGCAGCGCCGGCCGGAGTCCTTCTGGCGGGCCGCGTAATAGGCAAGCTGGCGGGCGACCATGGTCTCGACCGCCATCCAGGCGAGCTTGCCGGCGACGCGCGGGAAGGCGTAGATCGGCTTGCCGAACTGCACCCGCCCGAGGGCATAGGCGAGGCCGCGCTCGAGCGCGTCCTGGGCCACGCCGAGGCCGCGCGCCGCGGTCTGGATGCGCGCCGATTCGAAGGTCGCCATGAGCTGCTTGAAGCCCTGGCCCTCGACGCCGCCGAGCAGGTTCCCGGCCGCGACCTCGAAGCCGTCGAAGGCGATCTCGTACTCCTTCATGCCGCGGTAGCCGAGCACGCGGATCTCGCTCCCGCTCATGCCGGCGGCCGGGAACGGGTCGGCGTCGCCGCCGCGCGGCTTCTCGGCGAGGAACATCGACAGGCCCTTGTAGCCGGGCTCGCTCGGGTCGGTGCGCGCCAGCAACGTCATCACGTCGCTGCGCGCGGCATGGGTGATCCAGGTCTTGTTGCCGGTGACGCGATAGACGGCGCCGTCCCTGACCGCGCGGGTCTTGATCGAGCCGAGGTCCGACCCGGCGCCGGGCTCGGTGAACACCGCGGTCGGCAGCACCCGGCCTTCGGCGATCGCCGGCAGCCAGCGGCGCCGCTGCGCCTCCGTCCCGCCGAGCCGGATCAGCTCGGCCGCGATCTCCGAGCGGGTGGCGAGCGAGCCTAAGGCCAGCGAGCCGCGCGCCAGCTCCTCGGTGACGACGCACATGGCGAGCTTGCCCATGCCGAGGCCGCCGGACTCCTCGGGCACGGTCAGGCCGAAGACGCCGAGCCCGGCCAGCCGCTCGATGACCTGCATCGGGATCAGCTCGTCGCGCAGATGCCAGCCATGCGCCGCCTCGCGGTGGTCCTCGGCCACCTTGCGGAACTGCGCGCGGACGAGCCGCAGCGTCTCGTCGTCGAGGCCCGGGTCGCCGAAATGGCCGTCGGCGATGAGGGCGGCGATGCGCATGCGCACGGGCGCCGCGTTGCCGTCCCGGACCAGGGCCGCCACGGCCGGGTCACCGGCGAAGCCGGCGGCGTCGATGCCGAGGTCGGCCGGCCGCGCGATCTCGCCCTGGGCGAGCGCGATGCCGCCCTGCATCTGGGCCAGGTACTCGCCGAAGGCCGCCTGGCAGATCAGCGCCTCGAGCTCGCCAAGGCCGCCGGCCGCGCTCAGGCGCTCGGCCCAGTCTAGGACTTGGCGCAGGGCGGCGACATAGGTCGCCAGCCAGGCATATCCATGCGCCGCGAACTGCTCGCGCTCGAAGGCCGCGGCGTCGACCTCGCCGCCCGGCGCCACCCGCGCCGCGACCACGGCCCTCGCCGCCTCCGCCAGGCCGTCCGCCGCGACCAGCGCACGGCCGCACAGCTTCAGCGCGACGGGCAGCAGGGCGGGCTCGGTCACACGGGCAGAAGGTTCCAAAGTTCCCGCCACTTAGCCTCGCATCGCGAATTACATAAGAATTCTTATGTTAGCGCTGCGCCGGCCCACCGCGGCGTCAAGCCTCGACCGCGTCCTCGATGGTGCGCAGGCCCGGGCGTTTGGCCTGGACCAGGACGGCCATGTTGCCGGGCTTGTGCAGGTTCTTCCACATCTTGGTGTGGGCGCGCGGGATGTCGGCCCAGGGGAAGACCTCGGACATGCACGGATCGATGCGCCGCTCGATGACGAGTTGGTTGGCCTGGCTCGCCTGCAGCAGATTGGCGAAATGGCTGCCCTGGATGCGCTTCTGGCGCATCCACACGAAGCGCGCGTCCATCGTCAGGTTGTAGCCGCTGGTGCCGGCGCAGAACACGACCATGCCGCCGCGCTTGACCACGAAGCAGGAGACCGGAAAGGTCTGCTCGCCGGGATGCTCGAACACGAAATCGACGTCGTTGCCCTTGCCGGTGACGGCCCAGATCGCCTTGCCGAACTCGCGGCATCTCTTCATGTAATCGGCATAGGCGTCGGCGTCGTCCACGTCGGGCAGCGCGCCCCAGCAGTCGAACTTGCTGCGGTTGATGACGCCCTTGGCGCCGAGCTGCATGACGAAGTCGGTCTTGGCGTCGTCGGAGATGATGCCGATGGCGTTGGCGCCGGCCGTCGCGATCAACTGCACCGCCATCGAGCCCAGCCCGCCGGCGGCGCCCCACACCAGCACGTTGTGGCCGGGCCGCAGGATGTGCGGCCGGTGCCCGAACAGCATGCGGTAGGCCGTCGCCAGGGTCAGCGTGTAGCAGGCGCTCTCCTCCCAGGTCAGGTGCTTCGGCCGGTGCATCAACTGGCGCGACTGCACGCGGGCGAACTGGGCGAACGACCCGTCCGGCGTCTCGTAGCCCCAGATGCGCTGGCTCGGCGAGAACATCGGGTCGCCGCCGTTGCACTCCTCGTCGTCGCCGTCGTCCTGGTTGCAGTGGACGACGACCTCGTCGCCGACCTTCCAGCGCTTGACCCGCCGCCCGACCTTCCAGACGACGCCGGCCGCGTCCGACCCGGCGATGTGGAACGGCGCCTTGTGCACGTCGAAGGGCGAAATCGGCTTGCCCAGCCCGGCCCACACGCCGTTGTAGTTGACCCCGGCGGCCATCACCAGGATGACCACGTCGTCGCCCGACTCCGGCTCCGGCGTCGCCACCGCCTCCATCTGCATCGCCTGCTCCGGCGGCCCATGCCGCTCGCGGCGAATGACCCAGGCGTGCATCCGCTTCGGCAGGTGGCCCAGGGGCGGGATCTCGCCGACCTCGTACAGGTCCTTGACCGCCTGACCGGGGCGCAACGGGACCACGTCCGCGCTGGTGCTCATGTCCAAGAAGCCTCCTTGACCCACACGCCGGCAAACCTGCGAAAGCCAGCCGGAAGCTTTGCCGATAACCTGTTTTTTTGCAATGCACAAATCGGCGGCAAGCCACGGCCGGCCTTGACAGGACCGCCGCCGGCGGGCTATCCGAAGCATACCGTGGTGATTTGAGCCGGATTGCAGCCACGTTAAACAAATCGCTAAAAGGTATGGCCGACATGACAGGCACGAGTTCGACCGCTCCCCGGTGGCGACCCGCCACCAATCTCGTCCAGGGCGGCGTCCTGCGCTCGCAGTTCAGCGAGACCTGCGAGGCGATCTATCTCACCTCCGGCTATGTCTACGGCTCGGCTGAGGAGGCCGAGGCGGCGTTCAACAATACCGCGCCGCGCTTCGTCTATTCGCGCTTCGGCAACCCGACGGTGCAGATGTTCGAGACGCGCATGGCGCTGCTCGAAGGCGCCGAGGCCGCGCGCGCCACGGCCACCGGCATGGCCGCCGTGTTCGCCGCCCTGATGTGCCAGCTCAAGACCGGCGACCGCGTCGTATCGTCGGACGCCCTGTTCGGGTCCTGCACCTACATCCTCGCCGACATCCTGCCGCGCTTCGGCATCGAGACCGTGTTCGTGGACGGCCGCGACCTCGACCAGTGGCGCCGCGCGTTCGCGCGCCCGACCGCGGCGGTTTTCCTGGAGACCCCGTCGAACCCGGGCCTGCGTCTGATCGACCTCAAGGCGGTCTGCGGCCTCGCCCACGCCGCCGGCGCCAAGGTCATCGTCGACAACGTCTTCGCCACGCCGCTCCTGCAGCGCCCGCTCGAGTTCGGCGCCGACATCGTCGTCTATTCGGCGACCAAGCACATCGACGGCCAGGGGCGCACCCTGGGCGGCGTCGTGCTCGGATCGGCCGCCTTCTGCACCGACGTCCTGCAGCCGTTCCTGCGCCACACCGGCCCGGCGCTGTCGCCCATGAACGCCTGGCTGCTGCTCAAGGGCCTGGAGACGCTGGAGCTGCGCGTGGCCCGGCAGTGCGAGAGCGCCCGCGTCCTGGCCGACTTCCTCGCCGGCCGGGACAGGCTTTCCGACGTGCTCTATCCCGGCAGCCCGAGCCACCCGCAGGCGGCGCTCGCCGCGCGCCAGATGACCGCCGGCGGCAGCCTGACCAGCTTCACCGTGGCCGGCGGCAAGGAGGGCGCATTCCGCTTCCTCAATGCGCTGCGCCTGATCGCCATCTCCAACAACCTCGGCGACGCCAAGAGCCTGATCACCCACCCCGCCACCACGACGCACCAGCGCCTCGGCCCCGAGGCGCGCGCCCGCCAGGGCATCGGCGACGGCATGGTCCGCCTCTCGGTCGGCCTCGAGGACGTCGAGGACCTGCAAGAGGATCTCGCCCAGGCGCTGGCGGCGGTGTAGCGGTTCGTCTCCGACGAATGATCCCGGTTTTGCAACGCCCGTCCCCGATGTCATTGCCCTGAAATTGTCATTGCCGGGCTTGTCCCGGCAATCCATGGTGCAGTGGCGCGATGGATGCCCATGTCAAGCACGGGCATGACAACCAAAGGTGGCGTAACGTCGAAGTCGATTCATCGCGATGGCCTGTCGCTTTTCATATCCGACCGTGGAAGATCGCGATGAGGAAGGATTTCATCTCGTGCTTTTCCCGGATGTGCCCGAGGCAGGCACGAGCGCTCGCACGGCAAGCGCGGCACGCCGCGCGGCGGCCGACAGCCTGATCGCGGGTCTCGGCGGCTACATTAAGTTGCGCCGCGATATTCCGCGTCCTTCGCGGCCGCGGCGCGGCCAGCCTGTTGTCGTCCTGCCGCCGCTCGTTGCGGCGAAGCTGGCACTCTATCAAGCGATGCGCGATGCCGGGCTCGGTAATGCCGGCCTGGCCCGACGATTGAAGGTTTCGCAAACGGCGCTGCGCCGGCTCGTCGACCTCGACCGTCGCTCGCACATTAGCGAGGTTGAGGCCGCGCTGTCCGCTCTCGGCAAGCGCCTCGTGATCGACGTGCGCGATGCGGCATAATGTCCTGATTTCGTAATCGCCTGACAGTGCCGCTCCCGGCATGACTCCAAAGGGCCAAGATACGCTTTACGTACCGCGTATTTCCGGATAGAAATCCAGATGATCCGGAGCTTCAAGGACAAG
The DNA here is from genome assembly GCA_040881945.1 of Dongiaceae bacterium. Taxonomy (GTDB): domain Bacteria; phylum Pseudomonadota; class Alphaproteobacteria; order Dongiales; family Dongiaceae; genus JBBECF01. The sequence goes on from JBBECF010000099.1 coordinate 18,559, forward strand.
CGCACGCGGCAGCTCTTCGAGGGCGAACGGGTGTTGGGGTTCCAGGCCTTTGCCCGTTAAGCCGAAAAGCGCCTTCGCATTCTGGATGCTGCCGAGCGCATCGAGGCCCTGATGCTCTTGCCCAGCAATCGGTTCGAAGCCCTCGGCGGCGACCGGAAGGGGCAGTTCAGCATCCGGATCAATGATCGATGGCGCATTTGCTTCGAGTGGCGCGACGACGGCGCGCACAATGTCGAGATCGTGGATTACCATTGAGGACACCGGTCATGGCTCGGACACCCATTCACCCCGGAGAAATCCTGGCCGACGAGCTTACGGAACTGGGCATCGGCGCGGCCGAGCTTGCCCGCTGCCTCCATGTGCCGACGAACCGCATTTCGCAGATCGTCGCAGGGAAACGAGCCATCACCGCGGACACCGCGCTTCGACTGGGCCGCTGGTTCGGCACCGGGCCGCAGCTCTGGCTCAATCTGCAACAGGCCTATGAGCTCGATCTGGCCAACCGGCGGATCGGCCCGAAAATCAAAACCATCCGGCCGCGCCCCGCCGCTCTCCGGGCCGGTTGACCGCGAGTCCAAGGAAGCGTCGTTCAATTGCAGCGCACAATGGCTTGCGGCTAAGCTGGCCGGCGACAGATCGACGGGGCAGCCGATGGCCGAGAAACCGGGCGAACCGCACAACCGCCGGCGCGATCCGCCCTGGCTGTTCCGCACCTATTCCGGGCACAGCTCGGCCGCGGCGTCGAACGAGCTCTACCGCACCAACCTGGCGCGCGGCCAGACCGGCCTCTCGGTCGCCTTCGACCTGCCGACCCAGACCGGCTACGACGCCGACCACCCCCTGGCCAAGGGCGAAGTCGGCAAGGTCGGCGTGCCGGTCGGCCATCTCGGCGACATGGTGGCGCTGTTCGACGGCCTGCCGCTCGAGCGCATGAACACCTCGATGACGATCAACGCCACGGCGCCGTGGCTGCTCGCGCTCTACGTCGCGGCGGCGGAACGGCAGGGGGTGGCCCGCGACAAGCTCAGCGGCACGGTGCAGAACGACATCATCAAGGAGTATCTCTCGCGCGGCACCTACATCTTCCCGCCGGCCGAGAGCCTGCGCCTGACCGCCGACGTGATCGCCTTCGCGTACCGAGAAATGCCGAAGTGGAACCCGGTCAACGTCTGCTCCTACCACCTGCAGGAGGCGGGCGCGACGCCGGTGCAGGAGCTGGCCTTCGCGCTCGCGACCGCGATCGCGGTCCTCGATGCGGTCAAGGCCTCGGGCCAGGTGCCGGACGCCGATTTCCCGCGCGTCGTCGGGCGAATCAGCTTCTTCGTCAACGCCGGCCTGCGTTTCGTCACCGAGATTTGCAAGATGCGGGCCTTCACGGAGCTGTGGGACGAGCTCTGCCGCGCCCGCTACGGCGTGACCGAACCCGACTACCGCCGCTTCCGCTACGGCGTGCAGGTCAACTCGCTCGGCCTGACCGAGCAGCAGCCGGAAAACAACGTCTATCGCATCCTGCTCGAAATGCTGGCGGTGACGCTGTCCAAGGACGCCCGCGCCCGCGCCGTGCAGCTTCCGGCCTGGAACGAGGCGCTCGGCCTGCCGCGCCCCTGGGACCAGCAATGGAGCCTGCGGTTGCAGCAGATCGTCGCCTACGAGACCGATCTTCTCGACTACGACGACATCTTCGCGGGCTCCCCCGTGATCGCCGCCAAGGTGGCCGAGCTGAAGGCGGCGGCGACCGCCGAGCTCGCCCGCATCGAGGCGATGGGCGGCGCCGTCGCCGCCGTCGATTCCAGCTACATGAAACAGCAGCTCGTCGAATCGAACCGCCGCCGCCTCGCCGCCATCGAATCCGGCGCGCACGTCGTGGTCGGCGTCAACGCCTATACCGACTCGGCGCCCTCGCCGCTCGCCGCCGGTGCCGACGGCGGCTTCCTCGCCGCCGACGCGGACGCGGAGCGCCGCCAGGTCGAGAGCCTCGCCGCCTGGCGCGCCGCGCGCGATCCCGAACGGGTCGCCGCCGCCTTGGCCGAGCTCGCGCGCGAAGCGGCCGGGGGCGGCAATATCATGCCGCCCTCGATCGCCTGCGCCCATGCCGGGGCGACGACCGGCGAATGGGGCGCTTGCCTGCGCCAGGCGTTCGGCGAATACCGGGCGCCGACCGGCGTCGGCGGCGTGCGGCCGGCGTCCGACGGCGCCGCGCTCGCCGCCGTGCGCGCCCGCGTCGAGGCGGTCTCGGGCCGCCTCGGCCGGCGCCTCAAGATGCTGGTCGGCAAGCCCGGCCTCGACGGCCATTCCAACGGCGCCGAGCAGATCGCCGTGCGCGCCCGCGACGCCGGCTTCGAAGTGGTCTACGAGGGCATCCGCCTGACCCCGGCGCAGATCGCCAACGCCGCGCTCGAGGAAGGCGTGCACGTGGTCGGGCTGTCGATCCTGTCGGGGTCGCACGTCGCGCTCGTCGGCGACGTGCTCGCGCGCCTGCGCCGGATCGGCCTCGAGCGCGTGCCGGTCGTCGTCGGCGGCATCATCCCGGCGGCCGACGCGGCGCGGCTGCGCGAGGCCGGCGTCGCTCGCGTCTACACGCCCAAGGACTACGACCTCACCGCCATCCTGGCCGACATCGTCGAGCTGGTCGCCGCCGCGACCGAGGACGCGGCGTGAGAGTTACGGGGAGCTACGGGGACACGGAGGAATTGGAAAAATGTCATCGCCGGGCATGACCCGGCGATCCACGGAACCGCTGGCGCGAACGGCGCCATGGTTGCGCGGGCTTGACCCGCGCATGACCGTTTTTTCACTCCTGCCGCGCATCATGGTTCTCCCGCGCCCGGGCCGACCTCCGCCGCGCCCAGCTCCTCGGCGACGCCGCGGAATTCCTCGAGCGCGGCTTCCAGGTTCTCGATGATCTCGGCGGCGATCTCCTCGGGCGGCGGCAGGCCGTCGGCGTCCTCCAGGCTCTCGTCCTTCAGCCAGAAGATATCGAGGTTCACCTTGTCGCGGGCGATGAGCTCGTCATAGGAGAAGCGGCGGAACCGCTCTGTCGCCGCCCGCGCCTGCCGCTCGCCGGGCCGATAGCAGGCGACGAAATCGTCGAGATGCTCGCGCTTCAGCGGGTTGGTCTTCAGCGTGAAATGCTCGTTGGTGCGGAAATCGTAGAACCAGACCGCCTTGGTCCACGGCTTCTCCGCCGCCTCCTTCTTGTCGAAGAACAGCACGTTCGCCTTGACGCCGGGCTTGTAGAAGATGCCCGTCGGCAGGCGCAGCACGGTGTGGAGGTCGAACTGGTCGAGCAGGCGGCGGCGGATCTTCTCGCCGGCCCCGCCCTCGAACAGCACGTTGTCGGGCAGCACCACGGCGGCCGATCCCGGCACCTTCAGGATGGTCATGATGTGCTGCAGGAAGTTGATCTGCTTGTTCGAGGTGGTGACGCGGAAGTCCGACCGCTCGTAGCTCTCGACCTCGCGATGCATCTGGCCGTCGTCGCCGACGATGGTGTAGCTCGACTTCTTGCCGAAGGGCGGGTTCGTCAGCACCAGGTCGTAGCGGATGCCGGGGTCGGAGGCCAACGCATCGCCCTGGTCAACCGGGCTCTCCTCGCCGCCGATGCCGTGGAGATAGAGGTTCATGGCGCAGAGCCGCACCACCTCGTCCACCAGGTCGGTGCCGGTCAGCGCGCCATGAGACAAACGATGCAGCGCACCCTTGTCGTTGGTGCGCGCCTTCATGTGGTCGAAGGCGGCGAGCAGGAAGCCGCCGGTGCCGCAGGCCGGGTCATGGATGGTCTGGCCGGGCCGCGGATCGATGACCTCCACCATGGCCTGGATCAGCGGGCGCGGCGTGAAGTACTGCCCCGCGCCGCTCTTCACCTCGGCCGCCTGGCGCTCCAGCAGCCCTTCATAGATGGCGCCCTTCACGTCGACCTTCAGGGCCAGCCAGGTCTCGTCGTCGATCAGCGCCACCAGCCGGCGCAGCTTGGCCGGGTCCTGGATTTTGTTCTGCGCCTTGCGGAAAATAGTGCCGAGCAGCCCGTCCGCGCGCGCCAGAGCCTCCAGGCTGTGGCGGTATTGCAGCTCCAGCTCGTCGCCGGTCAAGCCCCGCAGCCTGGCCCAGCGCCACTCCGCCGGCACCCGCGACGCCTCGCCCAGCAGGTTCTCCCGCTCGTCGTCCATCTTGAGGAACAGCAGATAGGTGATCTGCTCCAGATAGTCGCCATAGGGGATGCCCTGGTCGCGCAGCACATGGGCGTAGTTCCAGACCTTGGAGACGAGGGAAATATAGTCGTTCACGAAAGCGCCTCCTGCGTCAACCTGGACTCAGCTTTCTTTGGCCGACCGCGCTTGAGTTTGGGGGCGCCGCCATTGTCGCGCTCGGCGGCGATGCGCTTCAACAGCACGGAAGCAGGCTCGTCATTGGAGTCCTGTGGCGCGAGCTTGCCGCAAAAGGCAGATGCGAGAATCGACTGGCGGGCTGACTCCGCCATCGTGCAGGCCTGACGTAGGACCTCGGCCAAATTGGCCAGTACAGAAAGACGCGACTCCAGCTCTTCCACAATCGCTTGCTGTTCGGGTGAAGGCGGCAACGGGATAGCCAGCTGATTGAGCGTTTCGAGGTTGATGTTCTTCTGTGCCGTAGCTGGCGCATAGCGCGTAAGGTCTGATTGCGCGGTACGCACGAACGCTTCGACATATTCGGCCAGGATTCCATCTACAGACACTAAGCCGACGACGCTGTCCGGAAAGCACGCTTCGAACTCGAGCACGCCACTCTCAGCGATATTCGCGGCAATCGTGATGCAGACCGTTCCCTTCGGCCACAGCTTACTTTGGCGCAAACCCTCCTCATTGTATGTCGCTTCGTATGAGCGAATCCGGCCGTTGCTTCTTCGTATGTCACCTGTCTGGAGAAAGGGGTAGCTGCCGCCTAATAGTCGAGGATCGTTCCGTGGCCGGTGTTTCGACTTTCCACGACCAAACTCACCGAGTTGTGGCAATGCTGCCCACACCCATCCGTCTGGCAAGCCAGGTAGACCATCGGTATCCAGCACCTCGGGCTCCTCGTACCTCCGCTTCCACCGATCGTCCGCAGGTATCTTGCCCTTCGCCTTCATCTTGGCGAGTTCGGCCTTTTCCCAGGCGGTGCGGCGGGCGGCGAGGATCCGTTGCAGAAGCTCGGCGCCGCTTTCGCCCTTGCCGGCGTTCTTCTCGCGCCAGTCGCGGGTGAGCTCGCCGGTCACCGCCGCCTTCAGCACCGCCTGGCGATAGCGCTTCACCAGCGCCTGGACGCGCTTCAGGTTCTCCTCCCCCTTCTCGACCCGGCTGAACAGCTCGTCGAGCTTGGCGACGATTCGGTCCTGCTCTTTGCGCGGCGGTAGAGGGAGCGGTAGATCCGCAATGGTGCGTGAAGACAGATGCTTGACGGTCAGCGATGAGGTGTGCCGGTTGATCGCCTGCAGATATCCCGGCAGCGCATAGGCAAGGAATGCACGCGAGTAAAAGCTGCTGTCTGGCATCAGCTTGCATGCTCGCTGATTCAAGAACGCTCGTCGGCCGGGCCATAGTCCGCAATTGAAATCGCCGTCCATGCCGACGACCAGGTCGCCGCGCTCGACCCAATACCCTTCTATCTCAGGACCATCGTAATAGGTCTCTGTCTCACCATGGAGAATATCGCGAATCCGTAGCAGCGGATGCCCATGTGACTTGTTGAAGTGTTCCGACTTGAACGGAAATCCGTTCAGAATTGTCAGCACGTCGCCTGCGCGAACTCTCTCCCAAGAAGGATGGACGCTCAGAAGTCCGTCGCCGCTCTTGGCGACAATGTCAGCAATATCGTGAATGAAACTCATCGGTTTCTTTCTGGCTGACCGAGGAACTACGCTACCAATGTCCCGTTCAGATCATCCAGCATCGCGTTCAGCTCCGTACCGAAGAGCTGCCGCGCGCGGATCAGGCCGCCGTGATCGGCGAAGGGAATCTCGATCAGGTCCGTGGGTTCCGCCGCCGCATTGGCGGCAATGTGGTCCTTGATGAGGCGCAGCCAGTCCTCCTGCTCGGCGGTGAAGCTGCGCCCGGCCTTCTTCTGCCGGCCGAGCCACAGCTCGAAGAGCTGGTTCACCCGCTGGGCGAAGGGCTCCAGGGTCTCGGCCTGGCCGGTCGCATAACGGATCAGCGAGATGATGTCGGTCAGCATGCGGTCCGAGGGCGCGCCGCGCACCTTCGACGCCTCCAGCCGGCGATAGGCCTGCCAGACCTGGGCCGTGGTCAGGTGCCAGGGCGGCGCGGTCAAGGCCTTGGTCAGGTCCTCGATCGCGGCATAGGTGAGGTGCCGGCGGCCATAGGGCTGGCCGTAGAGGATTTGCAGGGCCAGCAGCTCGTCCCGGTTGGCCTCGATGAAGTCCTTGAAACGCTGTGTCGTCTCCCGCGCGCGGGCCAGGTCATAGGCCGCGCCGATCACCTCGTCGGTGGTGATCTCGTCGATCACGATCTCGGTCTTCCTCTTGACCTCCTTGAGCAGGGTCCGCAGCGCCGGCTGGTCGAAGGGCGCGCAGGCCGCGTCCTTCAGCGCCGCCTCGACCCGCGCGCGCTCCCCCTCGCCGGCGGCGGCCCCGTGTCGGGCCAGGGTCTCCGCCTCGATCCTGTCCGGGTCGATGGCGTCCAGGAGGGCGTTGGCGAGGTCGCGCAGCGACTCTCCGCCCGCCGCCGCCTTGATCCGCCGCCGGTCCTCATCGTCCTCGATCCGTCCGTCGAGGGCGGCGAGCCGTCCGGCCAGCGATAAGAGCGCATCGGCGTCGCGCTGGCCTGCGGCGATCTGGTCGAGCAGCTTGTCGAAGCCGATGGCGCGGCGCCGCTCCAGCGGCTGCGAGGCCGATTTCCGGGTCTCGGTCACGCCGACCGCGTCGATCAGCACGAAGCGGGTCTTGGCGGGCGCGTCGGGCGTCACCGACTTCAGGTCGGCGTCGGCGATGCTGCGCACGCCGCGGCCCTTCATCTGCTCGTAATAGAGCTCCGACTTCACGTCCCGCAGGAAGATCACGACCTCGACCGGCTTGATGTCCGTCCCCGTGGCGATCATGTCGACGGTCACCGCGATTCGGGGAAAGGGATCGTTGCGGAAGGCCTGGATCAGGTCCTTCGGGCTCTCGCCCATGGTGAGGTAGGTGATCTTCTTGCAGAACTGGTTGCCCTGGCCGAAGACCTCGCGGGCAAGGTGGACGATGTCCTCGGCATGGCTGTCGTCCTTGGCGAAGATCAGGGTCTTGGGGACCCAGCTCCGGCCCGGAAACAGGTCGGTGAACAGCCGGTCGCGATAGGCCTGGAGCACGGCGCGAATCTGGTTCGGCACGACCACCGAGCGGTCGAGCTGGTCGGCCGCGTATTCCAAGTCGTCCTCGATCTGCTGATAGCGCAGCTTGCGGGTGCGCTTGTCGCGCAGCGGCACCTCGTAGGCCGCGTCGATCACCCCGCCCTGCTCGCCCACCCGGGTGCGAATGCGGAAGATCTCGTAGCCCACATTGACCCCGTCGGCGACCGAGCGCTCATACGGGTATTCTGCCACCAGGTTCTGGCCGAAGAAGCCGAGCGTGTGCTTCGACGGGGTAGCGGTCAGGCCGATGACGAAGGCATCGAAGTATTCCAGCACCTGGCGCCACTGGCCGTAGATCGAGCGGTGGCATTCGTCGGTGACGATGACGTCGAAGGTCTCGATGGGGATGTCCTGGTTGTACTCGACCGGCGGTACCTCGGCCGGCGCCGCCGCCTCGAAGGCCGATCCTTCCTCCGCCTCCTCGGGCAGTTCCTCGCCGCGCAGCATGGCATAGAGCCGCTGGATGGTGGTGATGACGACGCTGGCGTCGCGTTCCAGACGCGGGCTCTTGAGATGCTGGGTGACATAGAGCTCGGTGAAATGCCGGCCGTCATCCGGCGGGCGGTACTGCTGGAACTCCTTCAGCGTCTGTTCGCCCAGATTGTTGCGGTCGACCAGGAACAGAATGCGTCGCGCCTTGGCGAACTTGAGCAGGCGGTAAGAGAAGGTGCAGGCGGTGAAGGTCTTGCCGGCGCCGGTCGCCATCTGGATGAGCGCGCGCGGATCGGCGCGGGCGAGCGAGGCCTCGAGGCCCTGGACCGCCTCCACCTGGCATTCGCGCAAACCCCGCACATCGAGCGGCGGCAGAGAGCGGAGGCGGCCGCGGAGCGTGCCGTCCTCTTGCAGCCAGCGGAGGAGCATCTCCGGCCTGTGGAAGGCGAAGACCCGGCGGGAGCGCGGTATCGGATCGCGCATGTCGCGGAAGAAGGTCTCGTCGCCGGTGCTCTCATAGTCGAAGATCAGGCGCTCGGCCCAGGCGTCGAGAAAGCCGGGGAGGCTGCCCATGTAGCGCTCGGACTGCTCGGCGACGCCGCTCAGCGTCGTGCCGGCCTTCTTGGCTTCGACCACGCCGGCCGCCTTGCTGTCGACGAACAGCAGGTAGTCGCAGGGGCCGCCGGGGAGCTGGAACTCGCGCACGGCGACGCCCACCGCCGCCTTGCGGTTGAACGTGTCCCGGTCCTGCAGAACCCACCCGGCCGCCTCCAGCAGCCGGTCGATCCGCGCGCGGGCCAGTTGTTCAGGCAGTAGCGTCACATGAGCTCCGGACACGGCACGCGACTCGGCGCAACCGGCGGCGGCGGCCGAACCCATTGTTTTTCCACAGAGTTATGTGCCGTCTGTTGGCGACATTATACATGCCTGACATCGCAGGTCCTCGGCGCCCACGGAAAGAAACAATTTCGTATTAATTTCAATATCGTACATTAATGGAGCGGGCGGCGTAACCCCAAGCGATAAGCGTTCGAGCGCGGGCGCCGTCAGTATTTCCGCACGCCCTTGCAGCCGAAGCCGGTTGCCGGCGCCTTTGACATTTTCCTGATAATATTCCTATGATGGGCGCGGCGACCGCTCGCTGTTTGCACATCGTGAAACGATCAAGACGCGCACCTCGGCGATCGGGGTGCCTCCGGCGGTCCCGCGTCCCGTCCGGTGCCTTCGTCCGGCGGGATTTCCCGCTGCGCATGGGGTTCATCGTTCATTTTTTC
>JBBECF010000100.1:0-3081 GCA_040881945.1 Dongiaceae bacterium
AGCGCGGACTCGATCGCCTGCGTCGAGGCGGCGAACCACGCCGCGGCGGGCAACGGGTAGGGTCGGCCGTCGCCGCCCGCTCGGTAGACGGCCTGGCGCGTCGCCTCGAACGGTCCGAACATCGCGTCGCCGAGACCGGCGACCCCGGTCGCGATCCGAGGGGCGATGTCCTCGCGGCCCGCAAGCACGCCGAGGCTTTCCCAGGCGAGCATGAGCCGCGCGCGCAGGGCGGAAAGCTCGTGCTTCGTTTCGGGGGAAATCGGGGCGCCGCCGGCGATGAGCGCCCCGAGCGTGGCCCGCTCCCGGCCGGCGACGTCGTTGATGAGCCAGGCCCGCCGGCGGATCTCCTGCAGGGCCGCCAACCGTCCCTCCTCGCCCTCGGACAAGGCGTCGATGACCATGACCAGTTGCTGGGTTGCCTCGAGCAGGGCCGAGGCCGTCGGCATCCAGCCGGCCGCCGTCGTCGCCCGGCGCGCGGCGGCTGGATTCCGCAGGTCGCCGTCGGCGGCGACCCGCAGCGCCACGAGGTCATCGTGGCGTTGTCGGATCCGGTCGATGATGGCGCCATCGACGGCGAAGGCCGGGTGGTCGGCGAGCCGGCGGAGCGCCTCGGCAAAGGCGGCGTCGGCGGCCCGCCGGTGCGCGTCGATGCCGGCGCCGTCGTCCTCGGAGAGCGGCTCGGCCTTGGCCAGGGCCATGTGCACCCGGCCGCGCTCCAGGGCCCAGTTCCGGGCGCTCTCGAACAGCAGGTCCGAGACGCCGGTGGCCTCGAGGATGCCGCGGGCCCACAGCCGCCGATCGTTGACGGCGTCGCCGCCGAGGTAGCTGGCCGCCAGCAACATCGCGACCAGCGAGCCGACGAGACCGACCAGCACGCGTTTCAGCGTCCAGCCGGTCCTCGCGGCGTCAGGCGCGCGAGGCGCCGGCAAGGCGGACCCGTTGATGCCGGGTCCGTCGAGGTCGGCCGCGGGTGTCATTCGCCCCTTGCCGGCGACCTTCTCGTTCTTCGTTGCTCCGTTACGCCGCGCGGACCTGCGACAGGAACTTGTCGACCTCCGCCCGCAGGGTCTCGGCCTGCTGCGAAAGCTCGGCGGCGGCCTGCAGGACCTGGCTCGCCGCCTGCCCGGTCTCGCCCGCCGCCTGGGTCACGCCGGCGATGTTCGACGATACCTCGTGGGTGCCGGCCGAGGCCTGTTGCACGTTGCGGGAGATCTCCTGGGTCGCCACCCCCTGTTCCTCCACCGCGCTCGCGATCGAGGTGGCGATGCCGTTGATTTCGGCGATGGTGGTGGAGATGCCCTGGATGGCCGCCACCGCGCTGCCGGTCGCCCCCTGGATCGCCGTGATCTGCGCGCCGATCTCCTCGGTCGCCTTCGCCGTCTGGTTGGCGAGGGATTTGACCTCGGAGGCGACGACAGCGAAGCCCTTGCCGGCCTCGCCGGCGCGCGCCGCCTCGATCGTGGCGTTGAGCGCCAGGAGATTCGTCTGGCTGGCGATGTCGTTGATGAGATTGACCACCTCGCCGATCTTCTGGGCGGTCTCCGCCAGGCCCTGGACGGTCTCGTTGGTGCGGGCCGCCTCCTCGACGGCCTTCTGGGCGACCCCGGCGGATTGCGTCACCTGGCGACTGATTTCCGCGATCGAGCTGGCGAGCTCCTCCGAGGCGGCCGCCACCGTCTGGACGTTGGTCGAGGCCTCCTCCGAGGCCGCCGCGACCGCCACGGACTGGCGGTTCGTCTCTTCGGCGGTCGCCGACAGCGACTGGGCGTTGGACTGCATCTGCGTCGCCGCCGCCGACACCGCCTGGACGATGCCGCTGACGCTGCTGTCGAATTCGCGGGTCAGTTGTTCCATGACCTGGGCGCGGCGTTCCTTCACCTCCTGCTCCGCCCGCTGCTGTTCGGCCAGCTCGTCGGCCTTGATCGCGTTCTCCTTGAACACCAGGACGGCCTTCGCCATTTCGCCGATCTCGTCGGTCTTGTCGACGCCCGGCACGGCAATGGTCTTGTCGCCGCCGGCCAGTTTCGTCATGGCTCCGGTCATGGCGACGATCGGGCCGACGATGGATCGCGCGGTGAGGAAGGCGACCGCGCCGGCAAGGACCAGCCCGGCGGCGAGAAGAACCCATTCGATGGACAGCAGGAAGGCGGTCTCCGCCGCCACCGCCCCGGCGTCGGTCTCGAGGAGTCCGAGCTGATTGCCGACCAGGCCGCCGGCGCGCTCGCCGCTGTCCGTCGCCGCCCCGGCCAGCAGGTCGAGGAGTCGCTTGGCCCGCGGCGCCGCCTCGGTGCTCAGGAGGTAGGTCGCCATGTTCCACCGGTCCGAGCCGCGGATCTCGAACATCTGCGGCGGCAGCGGCGCGAACGCCTCGCGCGCCGCCGCGAACTGCTCGAACGCCGCGTCCTGCTCGGCGATCAGGAGGAACCGGTTGTCGGCGAGGTCCTTGAACCGCTTTTCGTTGGTCGCCCAGAAGCCGTCGAACGCCGTCTTGAACTGCTCGTCTCCGGTCAGCAGGTAGGCGCGGATGTTGGCGAGCGCGAGGCCGGTCGAGCCGCGCACGTCGGCCATCATGCCGAGCAAGGCCTTGCGTTCGGGGGTGGCGGGCTGCGCCAGCTCCAGGTCGATCATCCGGGTGATCTCGCCGGTCATCACCTTCGCGCGCGGCGCCGCCTCGGTGCTCAACAGCTTGGTCGCGGGCTGCTCGTCCGGCGTGTTGGCGACCGCCTCGATCTGGCCCTGGGCCACCCGGAACTCGTCGAGGATCGCCTTCGACTCGGTCCAGATCCGCTTGTTCTCCTCGCTGGTCCATTTCCCGGCCAGGCCGTCCAGGTCGGCGCGCAGCGTATCGATCGCCGTCCAGATCGCCTCGCGTTCGGTCTTGAACGCCGGGTTGCCGGTGATCATCCAGCCGCGCAGCGCCGCCAGCGAGGCGTAGACCTCCTTGACGATGTCCGAGCTGGCCAGCGCGGTGGGCATGCGCAGCTCCACCATCTGCGCCGTGTTGGTGCGTACCCCGCCGACCATGAACACGGTCGTCCCGACCGCGGCGGCGAGGACCAGGCAGACGGCGGCGAAGCCGGC
>JBBECF010000100.1:3181-26015 GCA_040881945.1 Dongiaceae bacterium
ACACGGTCGTCCCGACCGCGGCGGCGAGGACCAGGCAGACGGCGGCGAAGCCGGCCACGATCCGGCCGCGGACCTTGAGCCGGATCTTGGGCAGTTTGGCGGAATGGGCTGTGGTCATCGCGGTTTTCTCCTATGCGAATGTGGCCGGACGGCTACGGGCGGCGGCGATCGGCCCCCGCCCTTCGGGGGCGGAGCGCCGATGTCGGTTGTCCCGGCGCCGCGGCCTGGGCCACACACCGGTTTTTCGGGCTTTCGGTTGCCCTTTATCGCGAAAGATCGGCTATACTTAAGAGAAGTTTTAGAAGAAGAAGGTTAACGAAAAGTTAGAATTGCAGACCTCGTGCATACATCTGGAGTAGTACGGCAATTGCTGCCGCAATCGTTCTAAAGTACTACGCGCGGTTCCCCCGCGCGGGTCGTGGCCGCCGCGTCGCGAAGCGCGCGGGATGTTGGAGGGTCCTAGATGGAGCAGACCGGCGTCGATCCCGAGCGAGCCGCCCGCCGATCTCGGCGGGCGAAACGGACACTGCGCGTCGCCTCGCTGAGCGATCGCGCGCTGTGCCGCCAGTGTCTGCGGCTGCTCTTCAAGGAGCTCGCCGACGATATCGAGGTCGTCGAGGTCGCGGGCGCGCGCGAGATCGCCGCGCTCCGCCGCAAGGGCAGGCGGATCGACGCCGTCCTGTTCAGCGCCGTCTGCTCGGGGAGCCTGGAGCTTTCGACCCTGCGGGACCTGTGCGAAACGCTGTCGCCGGTCCCGGTCATCATGCACACGGACAGTGACGATGCCGCCCTGGTCGCCGGGATGCTCGACCACGGCGTCAAGGGCGTGATCCCGACCACGTCGGGCGGCGACATCGCCGTCGCGGCCTTGCGCCTGGTCGCCGCCGGAGGGATTTTCATCCCGCCCACGGTCTCGAAGGGCAAGGGCGCGCGATCCCCTGCCGTGGAATCGCGCCGCATGCTCCGCCGGGGCAGGTTGGAACGGCTCACCCGGCGCGAGGCGAAGGTGGTCGAGTTGGTGGCAACGGGCATGTCGAACAAGGCGATCGCGCGGGATCTCGGCCTCGCCGAGGCGACGGTCAAGGTCCACGTCAGCAAGGTCCTGCGAAAGGTCGAGGTCAAGAACCGGACCGAGCTGGCCCTGCTCGTGTTCGGGGCGCGGCGCTGAAGGGCGGCGCCGGCGATGGTCAGGCGTTGCCCGCGGGCGCGCCTGCCAGGCCGAGCAGGGCGCGGGCTTCCGCCGGGGTCGCCGGGCGGCGGCCGTGCTCGGCGCACAGCTCGGCGACGCGCCGGACCAGCTCGGCGTTGCTCGCGGCCAGCCGGCCGCGCTCGAAGTGGATGTTGTCCTCGAGGCCGGTGCGGACGTGGCCGCCGCGCGCCAGCGCCCAGCGGTTGACCGTGAGCTGGTGGCGGCCGATCCCGGCCGCCGTCCAGGTCGCGCCCGGCAGTAACTCGCCCAGCTCCTCGATCAGGAAGTCGAGCGTGCGTTCGCGCGCGGGCAGGGCATTGGGAATGCCGAGCACGAACTGGACGTGCGCCGGGGCTGAGATCAGGCCGCGCTCGACCAGGGCGCGGGCGTTGTACAGCATCGCCAGGTCGAACACCTCGATCTCCGGTTTGACGCCGAACGCCTGCATCGTCTGCGCCAGCTCCTCGATCATCGCCGGCGGGTTCTCGTAGATCGCGCTGGCGAAATTGACCGAGCCGGTGGCCAGCGAGGCCATGTCCGGGCGGTGTTTCAGACACAGGCCCCGCTCGGCCGCCTGGCGCCCGCGGCCGCCGGTGGAGAACTGCACGATCATGCCCGGGCAGCGGCGGCGCACGCCCTCCTGCACCGCGGCATAGCGGTCCGCGTCCGAGGACGGCTGCCCGTGCGCGTCGCGGACGTGGACGTGGACCAGCGCCGCGCCGGCCTCGAAGGCCGCAACCGTGCTCTCGATCTGCTCGGCCGGCGCGATCGGGACCGCGGGGTTCTGCGCCTTGGTCGGCTGGCTCCCGGTGATCGCGACGGTGATGACGGCGGGGGAGGGCATGACGGACCTCGATGCGGCGGACGTCGCCCAGGCTCGGCCGTTCAGAACTTCTCCGACCACGGCCGGAGGTCGAGTTCCTGCGTCCAGGCGCTGCGCGGTTGCAGATGCAGTTGCCAATAGCTCTCGGCGATGGCGTCGGGGTGGAGCAGGGCATCGGGGCCGCGCTCGGCGCGCAGGCGGGCGTAGCGTTCGGAGTCGATCTGGCCGTCGACGATCACATGGGCGACGTGGACGCCCTTGGGGCCGAGCTCGCGCGCCATGCTCTGAGCCAGCGCGCGCAACCCGAACTTGCCGACGGCGAGGTTGACGAAGCCGGCGCTGCCGCGCAACGAGGCGGTGGCGCCGGTGAACAGAATCGTGCCGGCGCCGCGCGCCGCCATGCCCCTTGCCGCCGCCCGGCCGATCAGGAAGCCGCCCAGGCAGCCGACCCGCCAGCAGCGCTCGAATTCCGCCGCCGGCGTGTCGAGCACGCTCTTGGGCAGGAAGGCGCCGGCGTTGTAGGCGACGAGGGCGAGTGCGCCGATCTCCGCCTCGACCCGTTCGATCAGCGCCGTCGCCTGGTCCTCGTCGGTGGCGTCGCAGCCATAGGCGCGGCCGCCGATCTCGCGCGCCAAGTCGTCGAGGCGCGAACCATCGCGGGCGGCGACGGCGGTTGGCAGCCCGGCGCGGGCGAAGCGCCGGGCGAGCGCCGCGCCGAGGCCGGGGCCGACTCCGACAACGAGCGCGCTCTGCGACTGTGGCATCTCCATCCTCCTCCCGACGGGCGACGGGACACTAGCGCCCGCGGCCGGCGCCGGCCAGCGCCGCGCTTACGGTTGATTAACCGTACCATGATGGGATCGGCCCGAACCAAGCACCGAGGGAGGGTCGATCAGTGACGATGCCCGGGCGGGACCGCGCGCCGCCGGCGCGCGGCGCCCGTTTCGCCCGCATCGCGGCGCCGACTTCGGGCCGCCCGTCGCCGGGGCTCTCGCCCGGGGCGCCGGCGGCGGCCGGCGTCGCCGTCCGCGCAGTGCTGCCGCTGGCCCTGGTCGCGCTGACGCTGGCGGCCGGGCCGGTCAGTTTCTTTCGCTGGGCGATGTGGCACGGCGCCTATACGCCCGACTTCCCGTGGCTGTGGCGGACCGGCCAATACATTCTGCGGACCGGCGAACTCCCGGCCGGGGACATCTTTTCCTGGACCTTCCCCGGGCAGCCCTGGGTGCTCTACCAGTGGCTATTCGAGGTCGCGATCGCCAAGGCCGAGCAATGGGTCGGCCTGCGCGGCCTGTTCGTCGTTTACGCCGGAGTCGCCCTGGCGATCTACCTCCTCGCCCCGTTCTGCGGCGCCGTGCCGCGTCGGGTGTCGCCGCTTGCCGTCGCTCCGATCGCGGCGCTCGGCCTGCTGGTTGTTCTGGTCAACCTGTCGCTGCGGCCGATGATCGTCACCGCGGCGCTGCTGCTGCTTCAATATGTGGTGGTGCAGCGCCTGCGTCGCGGCCACGCCGCCTGGCCGACGACCGTGCTGCTGCTGGCGCCGCTCTATGCCCTGTGGGGCAACACGCACACCGGGGTCGTGCTGGGCCTGGTATCGCTCGCCCTCTTCGCCGCCGGCGACTTTGCGGAGCGGCGCGGCCTCTACCGTTTCGAGCCCGCGGATCCGCAGATCGAGGGCCGGCCGCTGGCGTGGCCGCGGTATCTGCTGCTGCTCGCGGTTGCCGCCCTGTTCAGCCTGCTCAACCCCTACGGCGTCGGCATCTACGGCTACGTCTTCGATCTTTCCTCAAGCACATACCTGAACGACGCGATCGTGGAACTCGGCTCGCCCGATTTCCACCGCCCGCAGTTCCTTTGCTATCTGATCTTCGTCGCCACCTTCGCGGCCCTGCTGACGCGCGCCGGCCGCAGCCTGTCGGCGGGCGACCTGCTGCATCTTGTCGTCTTCACCCTTGCCACCTTCTACGCGGCGCGCTTCGTCGTCTGGTCGGTATTGTTCTTCGTGCTGATCCTGCCGCGCGCCCTCCACCATGTCTCGGCGGGCGGCGCCCGCGCGGCTCCGGGCGCGGGTCCGTTGAGCGGCCTGCGCGCCGGCGTCCTGCGCGCCACCCTTGTGGCGGTCAGCTTCCTGCCGTCCGCCGGCCTGTGGCTGGCGCCGAGCGAAACGCCCTTCGGCGGGGCCTGCGCGTCCCTGCGCCCGGCGATCGCCGCCTATGCCGCGCTGAAGCGACCGACGGACCGCCTGTTCAACGACGCGGTCGCGGGGAGCTGCATGCTGGCGCAGGACTCGGCGCAACGGGTGTTCATCGACACCCGTTTCGACTTCTACGGCGCGGACTTCGTCGCCGAGGTTGCGCAGGCGCTGATGCTGCGCCCGGGGTGGGACCGTACCCTCGCGCGGTGGACGATCGACACCGCCCTGCTCGACCGCAAGTGGCCGCTCGCTCAGGCCCTCGAGGCCGACCCGGGCTTCGAGGTCCTGTTCGACGACGGCCGGGCGCTGGTTCTGCGCCGCCGCCCGGCCGAACCCGCGCCGCAGCTAGACATGTAGAAGATGAAGAAAAAACCGGAACAGTTTTACGCGTATCTTCGCAAGTCAGGCGTCCCGCGAATCAACACGAGCATCAGGGAAAGTCACTGGATTTAAGTATTCGTTCATATGTTGCTGGCATGCTCTCACCCGGCATCAACTAGCTAGGAGAGCCGCAACATGACCAAGGTATTTCGCCGTTTCGCCAACGACGAGTCCGGCGCCACCGCCATCGAGTACGGCCTGATCGCCGCTCTCGTCTCCGTGGTGATTATCGGAGCCCTGACGGCGCTGGGTAACGCGCTCGACGGGATCTTCAACGAGGTCGCCACCGAACTGAACACCGCCATCACCTAAGGGGCCGCCGCCAGGCGAACCCCCGGCCCCGCGGCAGTCGCCGCCGGGCCCGATACGGCCACCCGCAGGGGGCCGGGCTCCGCGCCCGGTCCCCTGCGGATTTTTTTTATCCCCCAGACCCTCCAGGCTCTCCGGACCTTTCGACAGCCGCCGGACGCCTCGCCGGTGCGGCGCTTGCGCCGGCGCCTTGCCTCGATCGACCGATCCGATCCGCGCGCCGCGTGCGCCCGCGTTGCCGCGCGCGACGCTAGCCGATAGAACAGACCTGCGATGGCGGCGCTGGCGCTGGTTGGCGCCGCGATCGCCGCGTCGCTCGCCCGGCGCCGACCCCCGACCCGAGGAGACAGCGATGACCGCCCGGCCGCATGAATTCCCGAACCTCCGCGTGCTCGACCACCCGCTGATTCAGCACAAATTGTCGCTGATGCGCGACAAGCGGACGCCGACCATCCAGTTCCACCGGCTGCTGTGCGAGATCGCCCTGCTCATGGGCTACGAGATCACGCGCGAGCTGCCGCTCGGCAGCGAACGCATCGAGACGCCGCTCGCCGTCATCGACGCGCCGCTGATCGCCGGCAAGAAGGTGGCCGTCGTGTCGATCCTGCGCGCCGGCCTGGGCATGGCCGAGGGGCTGCAGGACCTCATCCCGTCGGCGCGCATGGGCCATATCGGGCTCTACCGGGACCCGGCAACGAAGCGTCCGGTCGAATATTTCGTCAAGCTGCCGGAGCCGGAAGGCCGCCTGTTCATCCTCGTCGATCCGATGCTGGCGACGGGCCACTCCGCGGTCGCCGCGGTCGACATCCTGAACCGCAAGGGGGTTCCGGACAGCCAGATCCGCTTCATGGCGCTGGTCGTCGCGCCGGAAGGGATGCGGGTGTTCCGCGACGCTCACCCGGACATTCCGGTCTATGCCGCGGCGCTCGACGACCATCTGGACGATCACGCCTATATCGTGCCCGGCCTCGGCGACGCCGGGGACCGGCTGTTCGGCACCAAGTGACCGCCGGCGGCGGTCAGCCTTCGGCCCCGGCGGTCAGCGTCTCCAGCCGCTCGGCGAGCCGTCGTCCGGCCTCGCCGCCGTCGCCGCGGATGCCCTTCTCGAGGATCAGCCGTTGCGCGTCGAGGTGGGCCTGGATGACCGGGAAGTCGGTCTCGTCCCGCTCGTTGTCGTGACCGACGAACCGGCACAGCGACTGGCCGACGCGGCTGATCAGCGGATAGCCGAAGCTGCCGCCCTGGCCCTTCATGCCGTGGGCGATGCGGTGCATCTCGGCCAGGTACTCGCGCCGGCGCGCCGGCTCGGCCTTGGCCTTGTCGAGCGCGGCCTGCGCCCGGGCCAGGTCCTGCGTCGCCCACAGGGTGTAGCTGGCGGCGAGCTCGGCCACCGCCGCCTCCGCCGCGGCGAGCGCGTCGCCGGCCGGGGGCGCCGGCGGGGTTTCCCCGGCGATAGTGGGCGCCGCGGGCGCCTTGTTGGCTTCGTTCATTGGCGGGTCTCCTTTTTGTCCTCGAGCAGGCCGCTGATCGTTCCGAGCAGGGCGGCGAGCGCCGCCTCGGCCTCGGCGGTCGGCGGCTCGCCCGCGGGCGCCGGCTCGGCCGCGCGCCGCTCCGGCGTCGGGGCCGGCGTCGGCGGCCGGCCATCGCCCCAATGCGCCACGACCTCGATCAACAGCCCGCGGTCGATCGGCTTGGCGATGTAGTCGTCCATGCCGGCCTCGAGGAAGCGCTCGCGGTCGCCCTTCATGGCGCTGGCGGTGAGGGCGATGATCGGGATGCGGGCCTTCTTGCCGGGCATGGCGCGGATTCGGCGGGTCGCCTCGATGCCATCCATTTCGGGCATCTGCACGTCCATGAGCACGAGGTCGTAGGGCCGGCTGTGTACGGCGTCCACGGCCTCGATGCCGTTGCCGGCCAGATCGACGCGATGGCCGGCGCGGCCGAGCATCGCCACCGCCAACATCTGGTTCACCTGATTGTCCTCGGCGAGCAGGATGCGCAACGGCCGTCGCGCCGGGGCACCGCGGCTGTCGTCGCCAGCCGGGGCGGCGCCGGGCGACGAGGGGACCGTCGTTCCGGCGCGCAGATGGACCAGGGTCTCGAACAGGCGCGCGGCGGCCACCGGTTTGCTCAGTGCGGCGGCGAAGCCGACGGCGGCCAGGCGCGCCGCGTCGTCATGCGTATCGGGCGATGCGGTCAGCACCAGCCCGGTCGCGGCCAGGGCCGGGTCGTCACGGATGCGCTGGCCGAGCTCGATGCCGTCCATGTCGGGCATTTGCTGGTCGAGCAATGCCACTTCGAACGGGGCGCCGCGGGCGGTCGCGTCCTGCATCGCGGCCAGCGCCGCCGCGCCGCCGTCGACGCAATGCACGGTCATGCCCCAGGATTCCAGTTGCCGGCGGAAGATCGACCGGTTCACCTCGTTGTCGTCGACGACAAGGGCGTGGCAGCCCCGCAGGGCGGCGCGGTCCGCCGGTGCCCGCGCCTCGGGTGCCGCGCTGCGCCCGAGACGGACCGTGAACCAGAAGACGCTGCGGCCGCCGTCCCGGCTCTCGACGCCAATCTCCCCGCCCATCAGTTCGGCGAGCTGCTTGCAGATCGCCAAACCCAGGCCGGTGCCGCCGAACCGCCGCGTCGTCGAGGAATCCGCCTGCGTGAACTTCTGGAACAGACGGGCGCGCGCCTCCTCCGGGATGCCGATGCCGGAATCGATCACCCTGAAGCGCAGCTCCACCGCGTCGGCCGTCTCGCCGATCTTGGTCACCTCAGTGGCGACGCCCCCGGCCTCCGTGAACTTGATGGCGTTGCCGACCAGGTTGAGCAGGATCTGGCGCAGCCGCCCGGGGTCGCCGCTGAGCCCGTTCGGCAGGTCGGGGGCGACGAAGGCGGCGAGTTCGATGTTCTTGGCGTGGGCGCGCGGCGCGCACAGCTCGTTGACGCTCGCCACCGTCCGCGCGAGATCGAAGTCGATCGTCTCGAGGCTCAGTTTGCCGGCCTCGAGCTTCGAGAAGTCGAGGATGTCGTTGATGATCGTCAGCAGCGCGTCGCCCGATTGTTGCACGGTCTCCGCGTAGCGCCGCTGTTCGGGCCCGAGCTCGGTGTCGAGCAGCAGCCCGGTCATGCCCAGGATGCCGTTCATCGGTGTCCGGATCTCGTGGCTCATGGTCGCGAGAAAGCCCGACTTGGCGACGGTCGCCCGTTCCGCCGCCTCCTTGGCGGCGCGCAGGTTCTCCTCGGCGCGCCGGCGCTCGGTGATGTCGTGCAGGCTGCCGGTGGTGCCGGTGGGCCGGCCGTCCTCCGCCAGCGTCGGCCGCAGGTGCGCCTCGATCCAGCGGAATTGGCCGTCCTTGGTGAGGCAGCGGACCTCGTGCCGCGCGCCGTCGGTGTCGTGCTCCAGTATGTGGCGCAACTCCTCCCGCCCGCGATCGCGGTCGTCGGGGTGGAGGAAATCGACCAGGCCCATGCCCAGGCTTTCCTCGACGCCGAAACCGGTGATCTCCTCCCAGGCCGGGTTGAGGAAGGTCCAGACGCCCCGCGCGTCGGTCTGGAAGATCACGTCCTTGACGTTGCCGACGGCCGAGCGGTAGCGGCTTTCGCTCTCGCGTAGCGCCTCCTCGACGCGCCGGCGCTCCGTAATGTCGAAGATCGCGCCGTCGAGACACAGCAGCCGGCCCGACGGCTCGAAGATGCCCTGGCCCTTCTCGTACACCCAGCGGATGCTGCCGTCACGATGCCGCAGCCGGTACTCGACGACGAACGGGCGGCGCTGATCGATGGCGTCGGTCAAGGCGTTCTCGACCGTCGTCGCGTCGTCCGGGTGGACCAAGCTGGACAGGTTCTGGCGGCGGAGGATCTGAAAATCCTCGGGCGGGTAGCCGGAGATGTCCTCGATCGCGCCGCTGATGAACAGCGGGACGCGGGGTTCGGCGCCGGCGCAGCGGTAGCAGGCGCCCGGGACGTTGCCGATCAGCGACCGCAGCTTCGCCTCGCTGTCGCGCCGGTCGTCGAGCGCGGCGACCAACGCGCCCTCGGCCTGCTTGCGCTGCGTCACGTCGCTGGCCGATCCGGCCATCCGCACCGGCTGCCCGGCCTCGTCCCAAATCGCTTGGCCGCGCACGCGGAACCAACGATAGGCGCCGTCGCGCCGGCGCAGCCGGTACTCGATATCGAAGGGGCGGTGTTCCCGCCAGTGGCGCTCGAGGGCGCTGCGGTCGCGCTCGCGGTCGTCCGGGTGGATCAGCGACTCATAGCCCGCCGCGCCAACCGGGAAATCGTCCTCGCCGTAGCCGAGCAACTCCTTCAGCCGCGGCGAGCCCCACTGCTCGCCGGTCAGGAGGTCCCAGTCCCAGATGCCGTCCGAAGTGCCGCGCACCGCCAAATCGAAGCGCTGGCCGCTGTCGCGCAGCGCCGCGTCCGACGCCTCGCGCCGGGCGAGCTGCCGGATCAGTAGGAGGGTCAGCAGGAAGACCGCGGCGGCGATGACCACGCCGATGGCAAGCTTGGCCTCGACGTCCGATTCCCATTCGCCGAGCACCTGCGGGACGGACAGCCCGACGACGATCACCAGCGGCAGGTTCGTGACCGCCTGATAGGCGAGGATGCGCGTCACGCCGTCGGGCGGCATGGCCGCGACCAGGCCGCCGCGCAGGGACCACTGCATCCGTTCCTGGAGGATCGGGATGCCCGGTGCCGCGCCGCCGTAAGAAGCGGCGTCGAAGGGCTGCCGCGCCAATGTCGTGCCGTCGCGGCGCAGGAGCTGGATCAGGCCGCCCCGGTCGAGGTCGATCGTTTGATAGAACTTGCGGAAATAGGTTGGGTCGACCATCGCCGCCACGACCCCGGCGAAGCCGCCGTCGGGTCGTGTCAGGCGCCGGCTCAGGGCGATCGACCACGCGCCGCCGTCGGCCTCGCGGTACGGCCGTCCGATGTGCAGGCCGGTGCCCGGAAGGTCCCGCGGGGCGGTGAAGAAATCCCGGTCGGACAGGCCGATCGGTCGGTCCGGTGCGCCGTCCGGCGCGTGCACGAGGTTGCCCGCCTGGTCCAGGATGACGATGGATCGGATATCCGGCGCGGCGACCAGCCAGCGACGCAGCATGGCGCGGACCTCCGGGTCGAACGGTCGCGCGGCGGGCGTCGCCGCGGCAATCGAATCGGCGACGACCGTCAACGTCAGGTCGATCGATCCGATCGTCTGCGCGACATGCTGTTCCAGGAAGCGCGCGAGGCTCTCGGTCTGCTGGCGCGCCCCATCGAGCGCCCGTTCGCGCTCGCGCCACAGGTCGTAACCGAGCAGCGACAGGATCAGCGCGACCAGCGCCAATCCGACGGCGGCGACGCCCCGCTTCATGGCCGGCCGGGCGGAGGGCGCGCCGTCTCTCGGAAAAGTAGCAAGACTGTCGGTCATTGCCCGCAGAATTGGCGTCTTCTCCTTAACATTGGGCTAAAAACGGCGTTCCGCCGGGCGCCGGCCGCGCGCCGCCTCGGGCCCGGCCTCCCCCCCCGGTGGCTATTCGGCTCGGGCCCTGCTAGCGTCCGCGGGTCCCTGTGCCGTCTGCGCCGAACCGTGCGTCGAACGGTGCCGGTCGTTCGGATCGTCAGCGCGGATTTCGATACGCCACCATGACCAGGGCGAATCGCCGGCGAGTGCATTGGGTCCAGCATCCCGCGACGCTGCTGGCGGCCTACCTGTTGGTGGCCCTGCTGCCGCTCGGCTTGGCCGTGCTGCAGAATGCGCCGCCCCGTCCGTTCCGCGACGAGCTGTCGTCGGCGCTGGCGCTGATCGCCTTCGCCATGCTGCTCGTCGAATTCGTGTTGTCCGGCAGATTCCGCGTCGTCTCGGCCCATATGGGCATCGACCTCACGATGCGGTTCCACCAGCTCGTCGCCCGCTCGCTGACGGTCTTTATCCTCGTGCATCCGTTCCTCTACGTCACGCCGATTGCGCATCCGCGCCCGTGGGACACAACCGGGGCGCTTACGCTGGGGCTCACCGCCGCCTCGACGGCGACCGGCATCGTCGGTTGGCTGTTGCTGGTCGCGCTCGTCGTCTCGGGGATCTATCGCGACAAGTTGCCGTACCGGTACGAAACTTGGCGCCTGACGCACGGCCTCGGCGCCGGGGCGCTCGCCGTGCTCGGCGCCCATCACGCCCTCGAGGCCGGACGCTACAGCGGCCACGATTACTTGGCGGCCCTGTGGCTGGCCATGGTGGCGGTGGCCCTGTTCACGCTGCTGCATGTCTATGTGCTGCGGCCGCTGCGCCAGCTGCGCCACCCCTATCGCGTCGGCTCCGTGCGGCGCGTCGCCCTCAAGACCTGGGAGCTGGTCGTCGAGCCCCGGCGCGGCGCGGCGATGCGCTTCGAGGCCGGTCAGTTCGTCTGGCTGACGCTCGGCCGCTCGCCCTTCGCGATCACCGAGCACCCCTTCTCGATGAGCTCCTGCCCGGCCGATCGCCCGCGCATCGCCTTCACGATCAAGCAGGCCGGCGACTTCACCGACCGCATCGGCGCCACGCCGGTCGGGGCGCGCGCCTATGTCGAAGGGCCGCATGGCAATCTGACGCTGGCCGACCGGACCGGGGACGGCCTCGTGTTCATTGCCGGCGGCGTCGGCCTGGCGCCGGTGATGAGCATGCTTCGCCAGTTGCGGGCGGAGGCCGACCCGCGGCCGATGAAGCTGATCTATGGCAACCGCGTCCGCGAGCAGATCATGTACGAGGCGGAGCTGGACGAGATGCAGGACGCGCTGGCGCTCGAGATCTGCCATACGTTGAGATCGCCGCCGCCCGGATGGACGGGGGCGCGCGGCGACATCGACGACGACCTGCTGCGCAGCCGGCTGGATTTTGCGGGGCGCAAGCGCTGGCTCTATTTCGTCTGCGGCCCGGCGCCGATGATCGAGAGCGTCGGGGCCGCGCTCGGCCGCCTCGGCGTGCCGTCGCGCCAGATCGTGTCCGAGAAGTTCAGCTACGGTTAGGGAGACGCCCCGTGCGCCATCGGCTCGTCTTCGCGACCTACTGGGGAGTGACGGTCCTGCTGCTTGCCGCCGCCGTCGGCTTCGCGCTGCGCTGAGGCCGCCGGCTACATTCGGCGCGGCAGGTAGCGGGCGTAATGGGCAACGACGAGCATGGCCAGGCCGCTGGCGATGAACACGGCGCGCAGGTCGAAGACGCTGAGCAGCAGCACGAACAGGCCGGCGGGCAACAGGTCCGCGAAATCGATGTAGGTGCGAAAGACGGTCGCCATCTGCGGCCGTTCGTAGGCGCGCACGGCGCGCAGGAACGGGATGTTGCCGAGGGCGTCGAGCGTCACGGCGGCCAGCGCGCCGCCCAGCATGCAGGCGGCGACGGCGATGGGAAAGGCGAAGACGGCGCCGGCCAGGATGGTCGTCGCCCCTGCGGCGAGGAAGGCGCCGATGATCAGCCGGCGTATGCCGAACCGCGCCGCGGCGCGGCCGACCGGCACGGTCAGGATCAGCAGGGCGTTTCCGGCGGATACCAGCAGCGCCCCGGCCAACTCGCCCTGGCCCGCGTCGATCATGTAGAGCGGCGGATAGACGAAGAACATCGCCCACCACCACGAGCGGCCGAAGGTGATCAGCCAGGCCAACCGCAGGCGCGGCTGGGCGAGGAACCGCCGGATGCTGCGCAGCGGGTTGGGCGGCGGCTTCGTGGCGGCGGCCACGGCCGGGTTTTCCTGCAGGCGCAGATACCAGAAATAGGCGAGCAGCGCGGCGGCGCTGAGGGCGCTCAGCAGCTCCGCGGCGCCGCGGCCGAACTCGTGATAGAGCGCGACGCCGATCGTCGGCCCGGCGGTCCATGCCGCGGCGCTGAGCATCAGCTTCAGCGGCTCGGAATGAACGAAGTCGCGCTTGCGGATGTAGTCCATGACGTAGAGGCTGAGGGTGATGTTGGTGGCGGCCGCCGCGAAGGCGCGCACCAGCATGCCCGACATCAGCCCGCTCAGACTGCCGGTGGCGAGCAGTCCCGCCGCGACGATCGCCAGCGTTACCCCCAACGAATAGACCCAGCGTCGGCGAAAGCGGCGGATCAGCAGCGGAATCGTGAAGCTCCCGGCGAGCCCGACGGCGCCGACGGCGAAGTACAATCCGCTCACGTCGCGGGCGTCCTGCAGCAGGGCATAGGCCTGCAGCGGGATCAGGGTGGCGAGCGTCGCGCGCGCCACCGATTCCAGCGTGAACAGGATGGCAAAGACCAGCGCTCCGGGCTGGCTCACCGCCCTCAGCCAGATCGGATGGTTGACGTGCATGGCCAGGGTGGGAGAATCGCTCGACGGACGCTGGGCCGCCCGGCCGCGCCGTCGCGCGGCCGGGCGGCCCAGGGAATAGCCAGAGACGCCGCGTTGCGCAAGCGCGGCAGCCGATCGACCGGTTCGCCGGCCGGCAACCGCGAGGCAGTGCGATGACGATCGTTAACGCAGCGACGGGCGGGGCGGGGGGCGAAGGCGCGCGGCGGTGGCCGCGCCGCGCCACCGGGTCGCCACCCCAGCCACCCTGGCGCAACCTGGTCAACCCCTACCGGCCGGTCGAGGTGCTGACGCCCGACCGGCTCGAGGCGATCCACGACGCCTCGATGCGGCTGCTCGAAACCGTCGGCCTCGAATTCCTCAGCGACGCCGCCCTCGACATCCTGGCGCGGGCCGGGGCCGAGGTCGACCGCGCGAGCAAGCGGGTGCGCTTCGACCGCGGCCTGATCGCGGAGCATGTCGCCAAGGCGCCGGCGCGCTTCACGCTGCACGCCCGCAACCCGGCGCGCGACGTCGTCATCGGCGGCGACCGCGTCGTCTTCTGCGCCGTCTCCGGCGCGCCCAATTGCTCGGACCTCGACGACGGGCGCCGGCCCGGCAGCTTCGTCGACTTCAGCAATCTCCTGAAGATCCTGCAGGGGCTGAACGTCATCCATCTCGCCGCCGGCTATCCGGTGGAGCCGATCGATCTGCCGCCGGCGACCCGCCACCTCGATTGCCACTACGCCTTTATCGCGCTGACCGACCGGGTCTGGTCGCCCTCGGCGATCGGGCCGCACCGGGTCGCCGACGCGATCGCCATGAACGCGATCGCGCGCGGCCTCGCGCCGGACGATCTGGCCGAACGGCCCGGCCTGATCACCGTCGTCAACACCAACTCGCCGCTGCGCGTCGACGGCGCCATGGTGGACGGCCTCATGGCCATGGCGCGGGCCGGCCAGGCGGTCGTGGTCACGCCGTTCACGCTCGCCGGCGCGATGGCGCCGACGACGCTGGCCGGCGCGCTCGCCCAGCAGAACGCCGAGGCGCTCGGCGTCATCGCCTTCGCCCAGATGGTGCGCCCCGGCGCGCCGGTGCTCTATGGCGGCTTCACCTCGAACGTGGATATGCGCAGCGGCGCGCCGGCCTTCGGCACGCCGGAATATACCCGCGCCGCCATGGCCGGCGGCCAACTCGCGCGCCGCTACAATCTGCCGTACCGCTCGTCCAACGCCTGCGCCGCCAACGCCGTCGACGCCCAGGCGGCCTACGAATCCGAGATGTCCCTGTGGGGCGCGGTGATGGGCGGCGCCAACATGGTGCTGCACGGCGCCGGCTGGATGGAAGGCGGCCTCGTCGCCTCCTACGAGAAGATGATCGTCGACGCCGAGCTGTTGCAGATGATGGCGGAATTCCTGCAGCCGATCGAGGTGACCGAGGACACGCTCGGCCTCGACGCGATCCGCGAGGTCGGGCCCGGTGGGCATTTCTTCGGCTGCGCCCATACGCTCGCGCGCTACGAGACCGCGTTCTATGCGCCGCTGGTCTCCGACTGGCGCAATTTCGAGAGCTGGCGCGAGGCCGGCGCCTTGGATACCGCGCAGCGCGCCAACCGCGTCTGGAAGCAATTGCTCGCCGACCACCAAGCGCCGCCGCTCGATCCGGCGATCGACGAGGCGCTCCAGGACTTCGTCGCCCGGCGAAAGCAAGAAGGCGGGGTGCCGGTATAACCCTAGATCCCGCCCCGCGTCCCGACCCGAGGTCGGACAACGGGGGCGGACAGGCGCTTGACGACGGCACGATGTTACGGTATTTGTTGCCGTATGGAAAAGACGCAAAAGATTACGGCGCACGTCCCGGTCGATCTGCTGCGACGGGCGCGGGCTGCCACCGGCAAGGGCGTCACCGAGACGGTCCGCGAGGGCCTCGACCGCCTGGCCTCGGCCAAGGCCGCGGAGGAGCTGCGCCGCCTGCGGGGCAAGGTGCGCCTCGACCTCGACCTCGCGGAGCTGCGCCGGGATCGACAGTGATCGCGGTCGACACGAGCACGCTCGTTGCCTTCCTCGCCGGAGAGAACGGGCGCGACGTCGAGACCCTGGACGCGGCGCTCGCCCATGATCGCGCCCGCTTGCCGCCCGTCGTCGTCTCCGAGATATTGAGCGCACCGCGGGCTTCGGCGCAGGTCGAACGCATCATCCTGGCGCTGCCGATCCTCGCTATCGCCGACGGCTATTGGGAACGCGCCGGTCGACTGCGCCGCCGGCTGCTTGCCCGCCGCTTGCGGGCGCCGCTTGCCGACGTTCTGATCTGCCAGTCATGTCTCGATCACGATCTGGCTCTGGTGACGCGCGACGGCGACTTCGGGCACTTCGCACGGCATTGCGACCTCAGGCTCGCCTGACCGGGGTCCGGCCGCCGGTTTCGCAGGTGCGTAATAGTTCCTGTTTCGTTCTGTAACCGCCCGATAATTCTTGCCCTGCAAATTAACCAAAACCGTGGCTTGCCGCGGGGTTCGCCCTCGTCTATCGTTGCGCTGCAATATGACGGCATTGTTGCGGCGCAAACCCCAATGGGGCCGCCGCCGGCCTTTCGAAGGGTTCCCGGCATGGACGAACTGCACGGCTACTACCTCGAGGACATGGCGGTCGGCATGACCGCCGCCTACGCCAAGACCGTGACCGAAGCCGATGTCGTCCTCTTCGCCGGCATCTCGGGCGACATCAACCCGATGCATCTCAACCAGGAATTCGCCAACGGCACGATCTTTGGCGGCTGCATCGCGCATGGGCTGCTTACCGCCAGCTTCATCTCGACCGTGCTCGGCACCAAGCTGCCCGGCCCCGGCTGCATCTACGTCAGCCAGAATCTGAAATTCAAGGCGCCGGTCCGGGTCGGCGACACGGTGACGGCGCGGGCCGCGGTGACGGCGGTCGATCAGGCGCGCGGGCGGGTCACGATCGAGACCCTGTGCAGCGTCGGCGCTACCGTGGTCATCGAGGGCGAGGCTCAGCTCGTGGTGCCGCGCCGCCCGACGCGCCAAGCCGCCGAATAGGACCGCCAGAAGGGGCGCCGTCGGGCCGAACGCCCTATCCAGGGCGGGCGCCTTAGCGATATCTTCGGGCGCGCCCGCCGGCGATCCGCCCGGCGCGACCGAAGGACGGCTTGGCCGATGCGGCTGTTTCGCCATTACACGGAGGTCCCGGTCGAGGCGCGCGGCGCCGTCGTCGCGCTCGGCAATTTCGACGGCGTGCACCGCGGCCACCAGGCGGTGGTCGGCGAGGCGGCGCGTCTGGCCGGCGAGCTGGGCGTCAGCCACGCCGTGCTCACCTTCGAGCCCCACCCGCGCGAATTCTTTCGGCCGGCGCAGCCGCCCTTTCGCCTGACCCCGTTCCGCATCAAGGCGCGCCAGTTCGAGGCGATGGGCGTCGACAGCCTGTTCGTGCTGACCTTCGACGCCGAGCTCGCGGGCAAGAGCGCCGAGGCCTTTGTCGTCGAGGTGCTCGGCGAAGGGCTGGGCGTGGCCCATGTCGTGGTCGGCTACGACTTCGTGTTCGGCCACGGCCGGCGCGGCGATGCCGCCCTGCTGCGCGAACTGGGCGCGATCCAGGGGTTCGGCACGACCGTTGTCGACCCGGCGCGCGCCGCGACCGGCGAGCCGTTCTCCTCGACCCGCGCGCGCGAGGCGCTGGCGGCCGGCGATCCGCTCGCCGCCGCCGCCCAGCTCGGCCGTCCGTGGGAGATCGAAGGCCGGGTGGAGCGCGGCGACCGGCGCGGTCACGGCCTCGGCTTCCCGACCGCCAATCTGCCGCTCGGCGACTACCTGCAACCGGCGCTCGGCATTTACGCGATCGAGGCCGGCATCGACGAAGGGCGCGGCACGACCTGGCGCGGCGGCGTCGGCTATGTCGGCCGTCGCCCCACCTTCGCCGGCGAGCGCGTCCTCCTGGAGGCGCATTTGTTCGATTTCGCCGGCGATCTCTACGGCCGGCATCTGCGCGTGGCGTTCGTGGATTTCATCCGCGCCGACGCGACATTCGACGACGTCAGGCAATTGCGGGCACAGATCGCCGCCGACGCGGCCGAGGCGCGCCGGCGCCTCGCGGCCTATGACGGGCCGCCGCCGGGCGCGGTGGTGCCGCTGCCGCCGCGCCCGGCGCGGTCGCGGCCCGACGACGAGCTGGCCGAAAGCCGGGGATCACGGCCGACCGAGGTGAGGCGTGGACTATAAATCGACCGTCTTCCTGCCGCGCACCGATTTCCCGATGCGCGCCAACCTGCCCGAACGCGAGCCGCAGACTCTAGCGCGCTGGCGGGCGATGGGCCTGTTCCAGCGGCTGCGCGCGGCGGCGCGCGGCCGGCCGAAGTTCATCCTGCATGACGGGCCGCCCTACGCCAACGGCAACATCCATATCGGCACCGCCCTCAACAAGATCCTCAAGGACGTGGTCAACCGCTCGCAGCAGATGCTCGGGCGTGACGCCAACTACGTCCCGGGCTGGGACTGTCACGGCCTGCCGATCGAATGGAAGATCGAGGAGCGCTACCGCGCCGAAGGGCGCGACAAGGACGCCGTGCCGATTCTCGAGTTCCGGCGCGAATGCCGCGACTTCGCCGCCCATTGGATCGACGTCCAGCGCGAGGAGTTCAAGCGCCTCGGCGTCGAAGGCGACTGGGACAATCCCTACACCACCATGACCCCGGCGGCCGAGGCGCAGATCCTGCGCGAGATCGGCAAGTTCCTGACCAACGGCGGCCTCTACAAGGGCGCCAAGCCGGTGCTGTGGTCGGTGGTCGAACGCACCGCGCTCGCCGACGCCGAGGTCGAATATCACGACCACGTCTCGACGACGATCTGGGTGCGCTTCCCGGTCGTCGCCTCGCCGGTGCCGGAGTTGCAGGGCGCGGGCGTCGTCATCTGGACGACGACGCCGTGGACGATTCCCGGCAACCGGGCGGTCGCCTATGGCGCCGCGATCGACTATATCGCGCTCGACGTGCGGACGGTGCGCGAAGGCGGCCGCGTCCGCCCCGAGCGCCGCTTCGTCGTCGCCGCCGATCTCCGTGCCGAGTTCGAGGAAGCGGCCGGCATCGTCGACAGCGTGCCGGTCTGGTCGGGCACGGGCGCGGCGCTCGCCGGCACGCACTGCGCCCACCCGTTGCGCGGGCAGGGCTACGATTTCGACGTGCCGCTTCTCCCCGGCGGCTTCGTCAGCGCCGACGACGGCACCGGCTTCGTCCACATCGCGCCGGGCCACGGCGCCGACGACTGGGAGCTCGGCCGCGCGCATGGGATCGAAGTGCCGCAGACGGTGGGCGAGGACGGCGCCTATTTCGACCATGTGCCGCTGTTCGCCGGCCGCCGCGTGCTCACCCCCTTCGGCAAGACCGGCGACGCCGACGACGCCGTGGTCGGGGCGCTGGCCGCGGCGGACGCGCTGCTCGCCCAGGGCCGGCTCACCCACTCCTTTCCCCATTCCTGGCGGTCGAAGGCGCCGCTCATCTTCCGCAACACGCCGCAATGGTTCATCTCGATGGCCACGAACGACCTCCGGGCGAAGGCGCTGGCCGCGATCGACGCGACCGATTTCGTGCCGCCGCAGGGGCGCAACCGGCTCTATTCGATGATCGAAAGCCGGCCCGACTGGTGCGTCTCGCGCCAGCGCGCCTGGGGCGTGCCGATCGCCGTCTTCGTCGATCGCAAGACCGGCGAGCCGCTGCGCGATGCGCGGGTGATCGAGCGCATCGCCGCCGCCTTCGAAAGCGAAGGCGCCGACGCCTGGTTCGCCGGCGATCCCGGCCGCTTCCTTGCCCCCGACTACGACGCCGCCGACTACGATTCCGTCACCGACATCGTCGAGGTGTGGTTCGAAAGCGGCTCGACGCATGCTTACGTGCTCGAGCCGCGCGCCGCGACCGACCTCGCCTGGCCGGCGTCGCTCTATCTGGAAGGCTCCGACCAGCATCGCGGATGGTTCCATTCCTCCTTGCTCGAATCCTGCGGCACGCGCGGGGTGGCGCCCTACGAGGCGGTGCTGACGCACGGCTTCGTGCTCGACGAGCAGGGCCGCAAGATGTCGAAGTCGCTCGGCAACGTGGTCGCGCCGCAACAGGTGATGCAGCAGCACGGCGCCGACATCCTGCGGCTGTGGGTGGTCGCCTCGGACTACGCCGAGGACTTGAAGATCGGCCCCGAGATCCTCAAGCATCATGCCGAGGCCTACCGGCGGCTGCGCAACACGCTGCGCTACATCCTGGGCGCGCTCGCCGGGTTCGACGAGAGCGAACGGTTGCCGGCGGCCGAGATGCCGGAGCTGGAGCGCTGGGTGCTGCATCGCCTGGCCGAGCTCGACGAGCTGGTTCGCCGGACGACCGAGGCCTACGACTTCCACGCCCAGTTCACGGCGCTGTACAATTTCTGCGCCGTCGATCTTTCGGCCTTCTATTTCGACGTGCGCAAGGACGCGCTCTACTGCGACCGGCCGGACTCCTCGCGCCGGCGCGCCGTGCGCACCGTGTTCGACCGGCTGTTCTCCTGTCTTACCGCCTGGTTGGCGCCGACGCTCTGCTTCACGGCCGAGGAGGCGTGGCTGTCGCGCGGCGGCGGCCCGGAGGACAGCGTGCACTTGCGCCTGTTCCCGGAGGTTCCGGCGGCCTGGCGCGACGACGCGCTGGCGGCGCGCTGGGAAGAGGTGCGCGCGCTGCGCCGCGTCGTCACCGGCGCGCTCGAGGTCGCGCGCGCCGACAAGCGGATCGGGTCCGGTTTGCAGGCGCACCCCGTCCTCCATGCCGCGGCCGACCGCCTGGCCGTGCTCGATGGCGTCGACGTCGCCGAAATCGCCATCACCTCGGACGTCACCCTGGTCGAGGGGCCGCCGCCGGCCGGCGCGTTCACCCTGCCCGAACTGCCCGATGTCGGGGTCCGCATCGACCTCGCCGAGGGCGAGAAGTGCGAGCGCTGCTGGCGCGTCCTGCCCGAGGTCGGCGGCCGACCCGACTGGCCGGACCTGTGCCAGCGCTGCGCCGACGCAGTGGCGGCGCAGGGCGCGGCGGCGACGATGACCGGTGCGGGCGCCTAGGCCCCGATGCGTGCATGGCCCGCGATGTGGCGGCTCGGCGGCGGCGCGGCGCTCGCCGTCCTCGTCCTCGACCAGGCCAGCAAGTGGCTCATGCTCGCCTGGGTCATGCGGCCGCCGCGGATCATCGAGGTCACGCCGTTCTTCAATTTGGTGCTGGCCTGGAACCGAGGCATCAGCTTCAGCCTGCTCGACAGCGGCTCGCCGGCCGCCCCGTGGATTCTTTCCGGCCTCGCACTCGGCATCGTCGCCGGGCTCGTCTGGTGGCTGCGCCGGCTCGATCGCCGCTGGCCGGCGCTCGGCGTCGGGCTGGTGATCGGCGGCGCGCTCGGCAACGTCGTCGACCGCCTGCGCTTCGGCGCGGTCGTCGATTACCTCGATGTCCATCTCGCCGGCTATCATTGGCCGGCCTTCAACCTGGCCGATTCGGCCATCTCGGTCGGCGTCGCGGTGCTTCTCGCGGATGGGTTGTTTGCGCGCCCGGAACGAGCTAAATAGGGGACCGCAGGGAGGAAAAAGAATGCGCAATGTCCGATGGATGATCGGCGGCCTCGCCGCCGTGGCACTCGCCGCGTCGCTCGGCGGCTGCCAGCAGACGCGCCAGGCGCTTGGCTTGGAGAAGACGGCGCCGGACGAATTCCAGGTCGTGGCGCGGGCGCCGCTCAGCCTGCCGCCCGACTACAATCTGCTGCCGCCGCAGCCGGGCGTCGCGCGGCCGCAGGACGGCACGACGCGCGATCAGGCCAAGAGCGCGGTCTTCGGCGACGCCTCGGGCGGCGGCTTCGAACTCGGCGGCGCGCTCGGCTACGGCGTCGCGCCGGCGGTCTCGGCGGCGTCGCCGGGCGAATCGGCGCTGCTCCAGAATGCCGGCGCCGTCGATGTCGATCCGACGATCCGCCGCCAGGTCGATCTCGAGACCGCCGCGCTGATCGAGCAGGACAAACGGTTCATCGACCGGCTCATTTTCTGGCGCGATCCGGCGCCCTACGGCACGGTCGTCGATCCGGCGCAGGAGCAGCAGCGCTTGCAGGAGAACGCGGCGCTCGGGCGGCCGGCGACCGCGGGCGACACGCCGACGATCGAACGCAAGCGGCGGGCGCTGCTGGAAGGAATCTTCTAGCTTCTGCGCCGCCGCAAAGGTTTCGTTAACGGTCGCGCCGCAGGATCGCGGCCGGGCGCCGGTCCGGCCGACGCGCCCGATTCCCGAGGGAGGCTTGATGCGCCGCTTCGCCCGACTGCGGTTCGGTTGTGCCGCCCTGCTTCTGTTCCTCGCCGCGCGGCCGGGCGCGGCCGCCGTCTTCGAGCCGGAAACCTTCACGCTCGACAACGGCATGCAGGTGGTGGTCGTCGTCAGCCACCGGGCGCCGGTCGTCACCCACATGATATGGTACCGGGTCGGCGCCGCCGACGATCCGCCCGGCAAGTCGGGCATCGCGCATTTCCTCGAGCACCTGATGTTCAAGGGCACGGCGACGCTGGCGCCCGGTGAATTCTCGGAAGAAGTGGCGCGGCGCGGCGGCAACGAAAACGCCTTCACCGCCCAGGACTACACCGCCTATTTCCAGTCGGTGGCAGTGGAACACCTCGAGCTGGTGATGCGGCTCGAGGCCGACCGCATGGTCAATCTCGCGCTAAGCGACGCCGTCGTGCTGCCCGAACGCGACGTCGTGCTCGAGGAGCGCCGCCAGCGCACCGACAACGACCCCGGCAGCCAACTCGCCGAGGCGATGCGCGCGGCGCTGTTCCGCAATCATCCCTATCGCCTGCCGGTCATCGGCTGGGCGCACGAGATCGCCGGCCTGACGACCGAGGACGCGATCGCTTCCTACCGCCGCTGGTACGCGCCCAACAACGCGGTCCTCGTCGTCTCCGGCGACGTGACGGCGGAGAACGTGCGGGCGCTGGCGGAGAAATATTACGGCGCCCTGCCGGCGCGCGCGGTTCCGGCGCGCGAGCGGCTGCAGGAGCCGCCCCAGCTCGCGCCGCGCCGCGTCGTCCTGGAAAGCCCGCTGGTGCAGCAACCGTCGTGGTCGCGCCTCTACGTGGCGCCCAGCTACACAAGCGGCGCCACCGAGCACGCCTATGCCCTGGAGGTCCTGGCCGAGCTCCTCGGCGGCGGCCCGACCAGCCGCCTCTACCGCCGCCTCGTGGTCGAGGACAAGGTGGCGACGTCGGCCGGCGCCTATTACGGCGCCGATGCCCTGGACCTCGCCAGCTTCGGCTTCTATGGCAGCCCGCAGTCCGGCGGCCGCGCCGAGGACGTCGAGGCGGCGGCCGAGGCCGAGATCGCGCGGCTGCTCGCCGATGGCGCCACGGCCGACGAGGTGGCGATGGCGAAATCGATGCTCCAGGCCGGGGCGGCGAAGGCGCGCGACAGCCTCAGCGGTCCGGCGCACACGATCGGCACCGCGCTCACCACCGGCAGCACCGTCGCGGACGTCGAGGCCTGGCCGGAGCGCATCGGCGCCGTCACGCTCGAAGCGGTCAACGCGGCGGCGCGCGCCGTGCTGCGCCCCGAGGGCTCGGTCAGCGGCCTGCTGCTGCCCAAGCCGACGAGCTAGGTCGTGTCCATGCCTCGGCCATGCCCCCCCCCACCCCCCCCCCCCCCCCCCCGGCCCCCCCCCC
>JBBECF010000100.1:26025-27540 GCA_040881945.1 Dongiaceae bacterium
GCTGGACGCTCCCCCACCCTCCCGCGGCTGACGCCGCGGGTCCCTCCCTCCCCCAGCAAGGCTGGGGGAGGGCCGGGGTGGGGGCGGCAGCGCGCGGGCTGGCCCTGGCGGTGGTGCTGCTGACGCCGCTGTTCGCCGCCGCGCCGCCGGCCTTCGCCGTCGAAATCCAGCGCGTCGTCGGCGCCAGCGGCGTCGCGGCCTGGCTGGTCGAGGACCACGGCAATCCGATCGTCTCCGTCGCCATCGGCTTCCACGGCGGCGCCGCCCTCGACCCGGCCGGCAAGGCAGGGCTGGCCCAGATGGTCTCCGTGCTGCTCGACGAGGGCGCCGGCGATCTCGACTCCCAGGCGTTCCAGCGCCGCCTCGCCGAACTCGCGATCGAGCTCGGCTTCGACGCCGGCATGGACGACTTCAGCGGCTCGCTGCGCACCCTTTCCGACCGCCGCAACGACGCCTTCGACCTGCTCCGCCTCGCCTTGACCGCGCCGCGCTTCGACCAGGAAGCCGTGGACCGCCTGCGCGGCCAGCTCCAGGCGCGGCTGGTCGCCCAGGCCGACGATCCGGGCGACATCGCCGGCCGCGTGTGGTGGCGTACCAGCTTCCCCGACCATCCCTACGGCCGCCCGGCCGAGGGCACGGTCGCCAGCCTGGGGGCGATCGCGCCCGACGACCTCAGCCGCTTCGTCGCCGAGCGCTTCGCCCGCGACAATCTGGTCGTCGGCGTCGTCGGCGACATCACCGCGGCCGAGCTCGCGCCGCTGCTCGACCGCACCTTCGGCGCCCTGCCCGCGGCGGCGGCGCCGGCGGCCCTGCCCGAGGCGGCGCCGGAAGCTGCCGGCGCTCTCGTCGTCGTGCCGAAGGGGGTGCCGCAGAGCGTCGTCCTGTTCGGCCAGCAGGGGGTCAAGCGCGACGACCCGGATTTCTACGCCGCCTATGTCGTCAACCACGTGCTCGGCGGCGGCGGCTTCTCCTCGCGCCTGACCCACGAGGTACGCGAGGTGCGCGGTCTCGCCTATTCGATCGGCACCTGGCTCAATACCCTCGACCGCGTCGGGCTGGTGCAGGGCCAGGTCGCGACCCAGAACGCGCGCGTCGCCGAGACGCTCGAACTGGTCCGCGCCGAATGGCGGCGCATGGCCGAAGCCGGGCCGACGCCCGAGGAGCTGGCCGACGCCAAGACCTATCTCACCGGCTCCTATCCGTTGCGCTTCAGCAGCACGGCCAGCACCGCCGGCGTGCTCGCCGCGGTACAGCTCGAGGGCTTCGGCATCGATTACATCGAGCGGCGCAATTCCTATATCGAGGCGGTGACGCTGGAGGACGCGCGCCGCGTCGCCCGCCGCCTGCTCGATCCGGCGCGCCTCACCGTCGTCGTGGTCGGCGAGCCCGAGGGCCTGACCGCGACGCAAGACCCGCCGCCCGACGACGGGACGTAACTGGCCGCGGCCGGCCGCGTCTGCTAATCTCCGCGGCGCCATGACCATCCGCCTGTTGCCGCCCGGGCTCGTCAACCGC
>JBBECF010000101.1:0-4291 GCA_040881945.1 Dongiaceae bacterium
CCGGTCGGGTCGAGCTGGGCGGCGCCGCGATCGTGCACCCAGGCAAACCCGCCGCTCTCGCCGCGCAGGCGGTACTCGCAGTCATAGGCTTGCGCCTGGGTGACGTGGTCGGACAGCGTCTTCAGCCGCAGCGGCAGGTCTTCGGGGTTGACGCGGCCGTTGAGGGCCTCGCCGGTGGCCGGCAAGCCGACTCCGAAGAGTTCACCCGCCGCGCCGGCCCAAACGATGGTGTCGGTGGCGAGATCCCAATCATAGACAACGTCGCCAGCGGCCTCGATGGCGCGGAGGAGCCAACGCAACTGCTCCGCTTCGGGCGGCGGCTCGACCATGGCTCGCATCGGTTCGACCTCCTACCTGGAGTCGGCTCGTTCGGGCGGCGATGGCTCGCAGCCCTGGTCGAGCAACCTAGCCGGAGACCCCTTAAGAAGCTCTAAAACGCGGCGCCACCGATCCTTTCCGACCGAAGCACGGAAACATTGAATTAACCGAGATTTGTCTATGTTAAGATAAAAAATCGTCCTTAATGCAACGTGACGATGTTTTTCTATCAGAAGGCAAATTTTATCTTGCGAAATCGACGCAATTGTCTATAATTGTATTCATGCGACGTGAGCCGGATTGCGCATGATCGATTCTCCGCGACTCGTCCTGCTGCCGCCGGCGGCGACGGGCGGCGGTCCGACTGCCGCGCAGTTCGGACCCGCCGCCGTCGGCCCGACTCGTCCGATCCGCGCCGGGCAGGACGAGCGGACGCCGGCCGACAAGCGGCTGGTTGCGTTCGCAGACCGTGCGCCCGGGCACGCGACCGAACGGCCCGGGGATCGCGCGCCCGTGCCGGGCGTCGCCGGGCTGACGATCATCGGCCGCGACAGCCCGCTCGCCTTCCTCGCCCAGTACATCGCCCAGGAAGTGTTGCCGACCGGCCTCCACCGCGAGCCGTGGCGCTTGGGCGAGGCCGCTTATCGGCGCGCCGGCGGCGAGCCGCCGCTGCCGGGCAACGCGCCGGCGGCCATCAGCCTCGCGGTCTAGTTCCGGGACTCAGCCGATCGTTACCGTCAAGTCGCCGACGCCGTCGACATGGCCCTCGAGCCGGTCGCCGGCGACCACGGCGGCGACGCCTTCCGGCGTCCCCGTGAAGATCAGGTCGCCGGGGGCGAGGCCGACCAGCCCGGACAGGATGGCGACGGTCTCGGGCACGCTCCAGATTTGCATGGCGAGGTCGCCGCTCTGGCGCATCCGGCCGTTGACCTTGAGCCAGATGGCCCCGGAAGCGGGATGGCCGATGCGCGCCGCCGGGGCGACCGCCGAGCACGGCGCGGAGGCGTCGAAGCCCTTGCCCATGTCCCAGGGCCGGCCGGTCTTCTTGGCTTCGCCCTGGAGGTCGCGCCGGGTCAGGTCGAGGCCGACGGCATAGCCGTAAACATGCCTCAGCGCCGCCCCGGCGGGGATATCGTGCCCGCCCAGGCCGATGGCGACGACCAGCTCGATCTCGTGCTGCAGGTCGCGCGTCGCCGGCGGATAGGGGACGACGGCGCCGCTCGGCACGACGGCGTCGGCCGGCTTCATGAAGAAGAACGGCGGCTCGCGGTCCGGATCGGACCCCATCTCGCGCGCATGGGCGGCGTAGTTGCGGCCGACGCAGAAGACCCGGCGGATCGGGAAGACCCCCTCGAGCCCCACGACCGGCAGGGTCGGAATGGCGGGCGGCGCGACGACATAGTCCACGGACATTTTTCTACCCTCGGGATCCGGCGTAATATTCGACGCGCCGCTCGACCATCCCGATCAGCTCCGACGCGGTGACCGCGAAGGCGAACAGCAGGATGGTCAGGGCCCAGAACTCCTCCATCAGGAAGTTGCGCGAGTACAGCTCGAACAGCTCGCCGAAGCCGACGATGGAGACCAGGAGCTGTCCGATCACCACGCCCTTGACGCCGCGGATCAGGCCCAGGCGGATGCCGGCAAGGATCTCGGGCAGCGCCGCCCAGATCAGGATTTTCAGATAGAGCTGGCCGCGCCCGGCGCCGAACGATCGGGCCATGTCGATGAGCGACGGGCTGACCTGCCGAATGCCGGCGCGCGTGTCCAGCGCGATGATCCACATGGCGAACAGCACCACGGTCATGACGATCGTGGTCTGTCCGAGGCCGAACAGGATCATGATGACCGGGACCAGCGCGGTCAGCGGGGCGCTGACGAAGACGTTGACCCACATCCCGAGCAGCCGGTCGACGGCGTCGATGCGGCCCATCAGGAAGCCGAGCGGAACGCCGACCAGGACGGAAATTCCCATGCCCTCGGCGAAGGCCGAGAGCGTGACCTTGGCGGCGGCGAGAAACTTGCGGCTGTGCGCCAGCTCCGCGACCGCCGCCAGCACGTCGGTGAAGGGCGGAATCAGGAACACGAGGCCGGCGCGGCCGACCGCCTCCCAGACCGCGGCCCAGAACAGCAGCGAGAGCATCATCGGGAGGCGATAGCCGAAGACCCGCATGGGTGCCGATCCCGCCGCTAGGTCAGGTATTGCTTGAGCATCTGCCAGATCTCCTCGACGGTATCGAGATAGACCTTGTCGCGGCGGATCTCGTCGGGCGCCCCGGCGGTCGCCAGGTCGGTCCGGATGATCCGCGAGACGCGGCCCGGGCGCGGCGAGAGGAGGACGACCCGATCGGAGACGTACACCGCCTCTTCGATGCTGTGGGTGACGAAGATCACCGTCTTCTTCTCGATCTGCAGCAGGTGCAACAGGTCCTCCTGGAACTTGCGCCGCGTCTGCTCGTCGACCGCGGAGAACGGCTCGTCCATGAGCAGCACATCGGCGTCGACCGCGAGCGCCCGGGCGAGGCCGACGCGCTGGCGCATGCCGCCCGAGAGCTCGTGCGGATAGCGGTCCTCGAACCCGCTCAAGCCCATCTCGGCGATATAGCGTCGCGCGACCTCGTGGCGCCGCTTGCCCGGCACGCCGCGCAACTCCAGCCCGAACGCCACGTTGCGCAGCACGGTCGCCCAGGGCATCAGGGCGAAGTCCTGGAAGACGAAGGCGCGCTCCGGGCCGGGGCCGGTCACCTTGCGCCCGCGCACCAGCACGTCGCCGGCGTTCGGCTGCAGCAAACCGGCGATGATCTTGAGCAGCGTCGTCTTGCCGCAGCCGCTGGGGCCGAGCAGCGTCGTGAGCTGCCCTTCGGGGAAGCCGAGATCGACGCCCTGGAGCGCCTGAACGCCGCCCTCGTAGGTCTTGGCGATGCCGCGTACCTCGACGATGTCGGCGCTCGGCGCGGCCGGCGTCGCCGGCGGCCGCTCGCGCGTCTCGGCGCCCATCATCGCGCCTTCTTCTCCGGACGGAACAGGGCGACCTCGGCGCTCTCGAGGACGCCGACGGTGACCGCGGAAAACACCACGATCGACAGGATCGAGGCGTACATCTCGGCATAGTTGGCGACCGCCCGGTGATAGGTGATCAGGTCGCCGATGCCGGTGGGGGTGATCAGCAACTCGGCCAGGACGACGCCGATGAAGCCGGCCGCGACGCCCAGCCGCAAGC
The DNA here is from genome assembly GCA_040881945.1 of Dongiaceae bacterium. Lineage (GTDB taxonomy): Bacteria > Pseudomonadota > Alphaproteobacteria > Dongiales > Dongiaceae > JBBECF01. Next base: position 3,539 of record JBBECF010000101.1, read on the forward strand.
CGACGAAAATGACCGGGCTGGCGTCCGGGATGACGATCTTGACGGTTTCTTGCAACCGCGTCCCCTGGAACGAGCGGCACATCTGCAGCAGCGAGGCGTTGACGTTGCGCACGGCCTTGTAGGAATTGAGCACGATCACCGGCATCGCCAGCATGCAGACCGCCAGTACCTTCGCCGTGAGGCCGATACCGTAGAGAAAGGTGATCAGCGGAATCAGCGCCGCCATGGGCGCCGCCTGCATCACCACGAACACCGAGGCGCCGAACCACTCGAAGGTCCGCGACAAACCCATGGCGACGCCGATGGCGACGCCGAGCGCGGCGGAGATGACGACGCCGATGACCAGCGGCTGAAGCGTCGACAGATAGGCCTTGGCGAGGCTGCCGTCGGCGGCCATGCGGGCCATCCCGGCCATGGTCTCGGCGAAACCGGGAAAGGCGATGCTGACCGGGATGCGCCCGGCAACCTCCCAAATCCCGCAGACCAGCGCCACGGACAGCGCCCGCCACAGCCAGACGCCGGCCCGGCGCCGGTCGCGCCCGGCCGGGCCGGTCGCTTCGAGAGGGAGCGCTTCGACGTTCATCCGTGAGTCGTGGCCGTAGCGAATAATCATGCGACGCGGCCGGCGCCCCGTCGTGGGGCTCCGGCCGTCGACGCCGCTTTGGTGTGCGCTCGGAGCTTGTGAAAGTATTGCATCCGCGTCGTTGCGTCCTTCGAGACGCGCCCCTTCGGGGCGCTCCTCAGGATGAGGTT
>JBBECF010000102.1:0-4082 GCA_040881945.1 Dongiaceae bacterium
TGCCCGGCAGCGCGTTCCACACCAACGTGGAGATGCTCGATTCGGTGAACTTCAACACCGGCATCGTGGGAGTCAACCAGAACGGCGGCAACAACAACAACCAGACCAACGCGGTCGCCGTGGCGGCCGGGTTGGACGCCGGGCTGGCCCTCGCCGAGACCGCTCTCGGCCAGGAGAACTCGGACAACTACGTCAAGGACACGAACACCTTGAAGCGCGACTTGATCCAAAGCTCCGTCAACAACAACACGGGCGTCGTCAGCGTCAACCAATCGGCGGGCGCCAACAACAACCAGTCGGGCGCGGTGAGCATCGCCGCCTCAGCGAACGCCGTGGGTACGTTGGTCGCGCTGGCGGGCCCGTAGTAGCCAGGACTGGCGGGAGGAAGCGGCGGGACCGCTTCCTCCCCCTATTTCCTTTAGCCATTTGGTCGATCGATTTCTTCGGATTGGCGGACGGGTTTCCGTCGGGGGTCGCAGAAGAACGGGGCCGTAGATGAAACCGAAGGCGTGGATACCGGTCGCCGCGGCGATCGCCGTCATCATGACGGCGCCGGCGTCCGTCCGGGCGCAGACCGTTTCCGATCCCGTCTTCACCCAGCTCGAGTCCGGATTCATCTTCACCATGCCGGGCGTGGACGCGGCGGCGGCGCTGGTCGGCCCGTCGCCCGGCGCCCAGAGCGCCGACATCCTGTTCGACCAGAAGGTGCAGGGCGGCACGGTCGCGGAGGAGAACATCGCCCGCCAGGTGCTGTTGGTCGGCGCCGGCCAGAACAATGCCGGCATCGTCACGATCAACCAGGATGCCGGCAACATGACCAACCAGGCGAACATCATCGCCATCGCCTTCGGCGCGCAGGCGGGCGAGGTGCTGCTCACCGACGTCTGGGGGACGCAGGAACTGACCGGCAATTCGGCGACGGTGCGCGACAGCGGCCCGCGCGAGACGCGCATCGAGGACAGCTTCCACGGCACCACCGGCATCGTGGCCGTCAACCAGTCGGCGGGGAACTTCAACCAGCAGGTGAACGCCCTGGCGGTCGCCGTGGGCTTCTCGGTCGGGCCGGAGTTCGTCGCGCTCGGCGATTCGACGCTGGGCGCCCTTGGCACGGAGGCGGACAACGCCCTCGTCGAGGAGGGGACCCAGGGGCCGCGGACCCAGGGGGTGGCCGATTCGTTCAGCGGCTTCCACGGCATCGCCCAGGTCAACCAGACGACCGGCGACCTCAACCGGGTCGCCAACGTCATGGGGGTCTCCGTCGTGGGATCGGGACTGCCATGACCGGCCGCCGCACAGCCCTGGCGGCCTTGCTCGTCGCCGGCGCTTGGGCCGCGCCGGCGACGGCGGCGGAGTTGGTCGCGCTGCCGGGCCGCACCGTGATCACGGCGCCGGTGAAGTCGATGATGGAGCTGCGCTTCGTGAACGTCGTGCGCCAGGCCTATGACGTGAGCTGCGGCGCCGCGGCGTTGTCCACGCTCCTCACCTACTACTACGACCTGCCGGTGGGCGAGCAGCAGATCATCGAGACCGTCCTCAAGAACAGCAGCGAGGCGGACAAGGAGAACATCAACCGGTACGGCTTCTCCATGCTCGAGCTGAAGCGGGCCGGCGAGTTCTTCGGCTTCGCCGCCGGCGGCTTCCGCATCACCGACATCGAGAGGCTGGCGCGGCTCAAGGTGCCGGCGCTGACGCTGGTCACCATCGGTGGGTACAAGCACTTCGTCGTCATCAAGGGAATCCAGGGCGGCCAGGTCTATCTGGCGGACCCGGCGTTCGGAAACCGGTCGCGGTCGCTCAGGCAGTTCGCCAAGGAATGGAACAGCGTCGTGCTGGTCTTCGTCAGCAACACGCGCGAGGGCCGCGGCGCGTTCACCTTCGAGGGCACGCCGCGGGGGCGCGCCGGCGACGTGGTCCCGTTCCTGGACCAGGGCGCGCGGCCGCCCGTGCGGGTGCCGGGAGAGTTTTGACGGGGTCGAAAAAACGGCCCGGCGCGGGCGGCGCCCCACGGGCCATAGATTGCAAGGGAGGCGACACGATGTTGCGAAACCTAGCTCTGATAACGGTCGCAGGCTGCGTCGCGGCGCTGTCGTCGCCGGCCGCGGCCGGCAACGCGGCGCAGGCCTGGAGCCTGCCGCTCGTCGGGTCATCGGCTCCGCTGCTCCTCGCGGGGACGGGGTGGGCGGTCGCGCCGCCGGTGGCGGCGGACAGCCCCCTGCCGCGCGCGTCGAAGCAGTTGGACGAGCTGCGACGCCAGTTTGCGTCCGTCCGCGACGACGAGCTCAAGGTCATGCGCGGCGGGTTCGCCGGCCTCGCCTTCAGCGTCTTCTTCAACGGCACGGTGGACAGCCTCGGCAACCAGAACGGGACGCTGGACGTGAGCACGAACGTGAACGCCCCCGCTCCCACGGTAACGACGACGGACACGCAGGTGCAGATCCAGACCGTCATCGGCAACTTCCAGGGCGCGAGCGGCATCTTCCAGATCGCCGAGGTGCCGGGCAACTTCAACGTCGTCAACAACAACCTGTTCGTGCAGCTCGCCATCTTCGAGGTCATGAACGCCACCGACATCCCGGCGCTCCAGAGCCTGCTGACGAGCGGCCTCGGCCTTTAGCGCGCCTAGCCTTACATAGGGGGTGCGCGTGGCCGCTGATGGGGCCGGTCTCGGGCGCGTGCGGCGCGGGCGTCGGGTGGCATGCCTGGCCGCCCGAGCCGCGCTCGGCGCGACGGCTGTCGTCGTCGGCGTGCTCGCGATCGCGCCCGGCCTTTCCGCCCAGGAAGACGAGGCGGTCCTCGGCCGACCCGCCGGCAAGTCGGCCGACGCCGACGAGTTGGCGCGCGCGCAGCGGCGGATCGACGAGCAGGAGCGCAAGCTGGCCGAGCAGGCCCGCATCGTCGCCGAGCAGCAGAAGCTTCTTCTCGATCAGCAGCGCCGGCTCGACGAGCTGGAACGGCGGTTCGCGCAGACGCCGCCGGCGCCGCCGGCGGTGGTGCCGGTCGTGCTCGGCATCCCGGGAGGTGCCGCTGACCAGGCCGGCCGTCGCTCGCAAACTTATGTGCAGGACCTCCAGCCGTTGCCGCCGATCCCCCTGCCGCCGACGACGCAGCAGCCGGTGGCCCCCGCGCCCATGGAGCCCCTGCAGCCCCTGCAGCCCCCGGAGCCCGTGGCGCCCGAGCCCGAGACGCCGACGGCGGACGAGGAGCGACCCGAGTCCGAGAAACCGCCCGAGCTCCTGCTCGTCGAGGCCGGCGGCGTGCTGTTGCCGCCCGGCACGCTGCAAATCGAGCCGAGCGTCGAATACACGCACATCTCCAGCAATCGGGTGGCGATCAGCGGCTTCACGATCTTCGAGGCCATCGTCATCGGCACCATCCGGGTCGACGAGATCCGACGGGACATCGTCACCGGCGCCTTGTCGGCGCGCTACGGCCTGCTCGACCGCGTACAGATCGAGGCCCGCGCGCCCGGCGTGTGGCGAGAGGACGACGAGATCTTCGGGCTCGGTACCGCCGCCCAGGAGGAGATCACGATCAACGGCTTCGGGATCGGGGATCCGGAGGTTTCGGCCGCGTGGCAGCCCATCATCGGCGACGGCTGGGTACCGGACGTCATCCTGCGCACGCGGGCGAGGTTTCCGTTTGGGGAAAGCGCGTTCGAGATTCCCACGACCACGACCGAGGAGGGTCGCCGCGTGCTCAAGCGGGCGCCGACCGGTTCCGGCTTCTATGGCGTCGGGCCCGGCACGACGTTCGTGTGGCGCGTCGATCCCGTCGTCTTCTTCACGGGGGCCAGCTACACGTTCAATCTGGAACGGAGTTTCAATGAAAGCGTGATCGATCCCGGTGACACGCTCGAATTTTTCGCGGGCCTCAACATCGCGATCAGCGAGCAGGTCGCCCTAAACCTTTCGTTCGTCGACCAGATTACCCAGGAAACGTCGCAGGACGGCGAGGGAATCGCCGGGACGGACGCCAACGACGGCCGCGTCACGCTCGGGGCCTCCGTGGGCCTGACGGACAACATCTCGCTGCTCGCCTCGGCTGGAATCGGGCTGACGGAGCAGTCGCCCGACTTCACCTTC
>JBBECF010000103.1:0-4021 GCA_040881945.1 Dongiaceae bacterium
GGGATTGTCGGGCGACGGTCAGGCCGCCAGCCGGTCCAGCGCCGCCAGGACGGCGTCGCCCATGGCGGTCGTCGAAACGGTCGTGGCGCCGGGCGTGGCGATGTCGGCGGTGCGGATGCCGGCGGCCAGCACCTCTTCGACCGCCCGCTCGACCAGCGCCGCGTCGTCCGCGAGGTCGAAGGAATAGCGCAGCATCATGGCGAAGCTGAGCAGCGTGGCGAGCGGGTTGGCCAGGTCCTTGCCGGCGATGTCCGGCGCGCTGCCATGCACCGGCTCGTAGAGGGCGCGGCGGCGGCCGTCTTCGTCCGCCGCCCCGAGCGAGGCCGAGGGCAGCATGCCGAGCGAACCGGTCAGCATCGCCGCGCAGTCCGACAGCAGGTCGCCGAACAGGTTGTCGGTGACGATCACGTCGAACTGCTTCGGCCGGCGCACGAGCTGCATGGCGCAGTTGTCGGCGTACATGTGGCTGAGCGCGACGTCCGCATAGTCGGCGTCGTGTAAGCTTTGCACCTCCTCGCGCCAGAGCTGGCCGCTCTCCATCACATTGGCCTTGTCGACGGAGCACACGGCGCGCCGGCGCTGCCGCGCCAGGTCGAAGGCGACGCGGGCGACGCGCCGGATCTCGGCGGTCGTATAGACCTGGGTGTTGACGCCGCGCCGGCCGCCGCCGGGCAACGCCTCGATGCCGCGGGGCTGGCCGAAATAGACGCCGCCCGTGAGCTCGCGCACGATCATCATGTCGAGGCCGCGCACCAGCTCCGGCTTCAGCGACGAGGCCTCGACCAGGGCGTCGAAGACGATCGCCGGCCGGAGGTTGGCGAACAGGTCCATTTCCTTGCGCAGGCGCAGCAGGCCGCGCTCCGGCTTGCGCTCGAACGGCACGGCGTCCCATTTCGGGCCGCCGACCGCCCCCAGCAGCACCGCGTCGGCGGCCATCGCCTCGGCCAGCGTCGCATCGGCGAGCGGCACACCATGCCGGTCGAGCGCCGCGCCGCCGACCAGCCCGTCCGCCACATCGAAGCGCACCGCGCGGCGCTTGTCGAACCAGTCGATGACGCGCCGCACCTGGCGCATCACCTCCGGCCCGATGCCGTCGCCGGCAAGGATCAGGAGTTTTCTGTTCACGGGCATTGCCGCCGTGGTTTCGCTCAGGCCCACAGCCAGGGTTGCGTTGCGCGGTCGCGCGTCTCGAAGGCGTCGATCGCCGCCGCCTTCCCGAGCGTCAGACCGATATCGTCGAGGCCGTTCAAGAGGCAGTGCTTGCGGAACGGTTCGATGTCGAAATGGATCGTCCCGCCGTTCGGCCGCGCGATGGTCTGCGCCGCGAGATCGACGCCGAAGGTGGCGTTGCCGCCGGCGCGCGCGTCGTCCATCAGGGCGTCCACCTCGGCGCGCGGCAGGCGGACGGGCAGGATGCCGTTCTTGAAGCAGTTGTTGTAGAAGATGTCGGCGAAGTCGGGCGCGATCACGCAGCGTATGCCGAAGTCGAGCAGCGCCCAGGGGGCGTGCTCGCGGCTCGAGCCGCAGCCGAAATTGTCGCCGGCGATGAGGATCGCAGCCTTGCGGTAGGCCGGCTTGTTGAGCACGAAGTCCGGCCGCTCGGCGCCGTCGGGGGTGTAGCGCAGCTCGTCGAACAGGTGCTTGCCGAGGCCGGTGCGTCGGATCGTTTTCAGGTACTGCTTGGGGATGATCATGTCGGTGTCGACGTTGGTCATCGGCAAGGGCGCGGCGACCCCGGTCAGCGTCGTGAACTTCTGCATGCCTCGTCCTCCGGCGGCGGCAAGTTATGCCACGCCGGTCCATCGGCCACAAGGCGCGGCCTAACCGTCGTCGTCCGGCCAGCGCCGGGCGCCATGGAGCACGGCGACGATCTCGATGGCTTGTCCGATCACGTGGTACGGAACGACGAAGGGCGTACCGGTAATGACGAGCTCACGCGTTCCCGCGACCCGGCCGGGTCGGCCGATCGCCGGAAAGCGACGCAGGTTGCCCACCCCATCGAGGATCGTCCGGGCGATGGATCGGGCGGCCCCCGGATTGCGTTGAGCGATATAGGCGTGCAGGTGTCGCAGGTCGTCGCGAGCCGTCGGCGACCAAACGATCCTCATCCGGGCGGGTCGCGTTCTTCATCGCTTCCCCAACTTTCGAGCCAAGCTGCAATCTCCTCGTGCGCAATGCCCTGCCCGGCCCGAAGCTCGCTCAATCCGCGCTCGATGCGGGCGACATGCCAGGATTGCGTCTCCAAGTACGCGTCCAGCGCCTGCTCCAGCAGCCAGGCCTTCGGACGGTCCGTCGCTTTGGCAAGGTCCTCCAGGAGCTGGGCCTTGTCCTCCGGGACTCTGAACGACAACGTTGATCGGCCTGCCATGATGCCTCCCGGTCGGTGCAGTGCTGTTTACATTGTATGCATTGCATACATCGCGTCAACGGTTTTCATGCGACGGAGGCGCGTCTCGACGGACGCATAACGAAAAACCCCGCCCATCGGGGCGGGGTCTCGTCGCCGCGCGGGCGTGGGCGTTACAGCACCGATTCGACCCACTCGATCAGCTTGTTCTTCGGCAGGGCGCCGATCTTGGTCGCCGCCACCTGGCCGTCCTTGAACAGCATCAGGGTCGGGATGCCGCGCACGCCGTACTTCTTCGGCGTCGCCGGATTGTCGTCGATGTTCATCTTCGCCACGGTCATCTTGCCGGTCATGCTGGCGGCGACTGCCTCCAGCGCCGGGGCGATCGCCTTGCACGGTTCGCACCACTCGGCCCAGAAATCCACAAGGACCGGAACCGGCGCCTTGAGGACGTCGGCTTCGAAGTTCGCATCGGACGTCTTGGTCGTGGCCATGATCGCTCCCATCCCGGAGTGGTCCGGCCCGGCCCCGAGTCGCCTCGAGGGGCAGGTCCCGACCGACGGCCGGAATCTATGAACGCGGGGGGCGGCGGTCAAGGCGCATGGCGGTCGAGGGCCGCGTCGGGCACCGCCATGAGGCTCGGCCCGTCGCTCCACAGCAGCGCGCACTTTATTGATTTTCCAGGATAAATCTCGGCGAGTGCGGCGCGGTAGGCGGCCATCTGGCGGAGATAGAGGGGCGGCGCCAGGGCCGCCGAGGACGGCGGCGCGCGGGAGCTCTTGTAGTCCACGATCAGGACCGCGGATTCGGTGACGACGAGCCGGTCGATGCGGCCGAAAATCGCCCGGCCCGCGCCGTCCCGGCCCCGGATTTCGCCGGTCACGGGAACCTCGGCGAGGCTGCCGGGGGCGAACAGCGGGGCGAAGACCGGATCGTCGAGAACGCCGAGGGCGGCGCCGGCGATCTCCGCCTGCGCCGCGACGGAGAGGCCGTGCGCGGGCCGCGCCAGGAAGCGGCCGCAGGCCGCCGCCCGGCCTTCCGGCGGCAGCTCGGGCAGCAGCTCGAGCAGGCGGTGGACGAGGCGGCCGCGGCGGAAGCCGAACCCGGCGTCGGCGGCGAGCGGCGGGCGCACCGCCGGCTCGTCGCCCTCGGGGCGCGATGGCGCCAGCGGCCGCGCCGGCGACGGTTCCGGCTCGGGCGCGACGACGGCCCAGCCGGGCAGAGGGGAGTCGATCGCCGCCGCCCGCGCCGCTTCCTTCGCCGCCCGCGGCTTGGCGGTCTGCGGGTTGGCGAGCCGCCGCCCGGTGCCGGCCCAACCGTCGGTCCCGAGCTCGGCCGTGCCGTCGAAATCGAAGGCCGCGCCGGCGCCGGCGAGGCCGCGCTCGATCAGCTTGTACCAGCAGTCGTCCGGCGGCGCCTTTCGTCCGTGCCAGCCGCAGATATAGAGACGGTCCTCGGCCCGCGTCAGCGCGACATAGAGCAGGCGGCGGTACTCCCAGTCCACCGCCTGGCGGTGATGCCTGCGGGCGGCGGTGGCCCGCGCCTCGTCGCAGGCGACGCGCGGCGACCACAGCGGCAGCGCCGGGGCACGCCCGGCGCGGTCTTCGTGCCAGAGCAGGCGCGCCGGGTGCTGCGGCGTCTGCATCGTGTCGGGCAGGAACACGATCGGCGCCT
>JBBECF010000104.1:0-1628 GCA_040881945.1 Dongiaceae bacterium
CCCTATACCAGCCAATATCTCCTCGCCGCCATGGATCTGCAGCGGGACATGGACGACCGGATCGGCAGGGTGGCGCCGAACCAAGCCATCTATTTCGCGGTCTTCGTGCGCACGCTCGGCATCAGCCTGACGGTGACGCTGGCCACGCTGTTCCTCGGCTTCCCCATCGCCTATCTGCTGGCGACGGTGCCGACGCGCATCGGCAACCTGCTGCTGATCCTCGTGCTGTTGCCGTTCTGGACCTCGCTCTTGGTGCGCACAACGGCCTGGGTCGTGCTGCTGCAAACCCAGGGCGTCATCAACGATGCCCTGGTGTGGACGGGCATCCTGGCAGAGCGCGTGCAGCTTATCTTCAACCGCGGCGGCACGATCGTGGCCATGACCCATATCCAGTTGCCGTTCACCGTGCTGCCGATGTACAGCGTGATGAAGACGATCTCGCCCACCCATGTGCGGGCCGCGCGCTCGCTCGGCGCCGGGCCGTTCCTCGCCTTCTGGCGCGTCTATTTCCCGCAGACCGTACCGGGCATCGCGGCGGGGTGTCTGCTCACCTTCATCCTGTCGCTCGGCTATTACATCACCCCGGCGCTGGTCGGCGGCCCGTCCGACCAAATGGTGAGCTATTTCGTCGCCTACTACACGAACGAAGAGCTGAATTGGGGCATGTCCTCGGCTCTCGGCGTCATCCTGCTCGGGCTCACTGTGGTGCTGTTCCTCGTCTACAACCGCCTCGTCGGCATCGACAAGATGAAGCTGGGGTAGCGCGCATGGCGGTCTCGCCCTACGCAACGCCGGTCGAACGCGCCTGGTACTACGTCTTTCGCGCGATCTGCGCGCTCGTGTTCCTGTTCCTGGTGGCGCCGATCCTCGTGATCATTCCGCTGTCGTTCAACCCGGAGCCCTATTTCACCTATCCGCTGCCCGGGCTGTCGATGCGCTGGTACGAGGAGTTCTTCACCTCCGAACGGTGGCAGACCGCGCTCAAGAACAGCACCATCGTCGCCTGTGCCACCACGGCGCTCGCCACCACGCTCGGCACCCTCGCCGCGCTCGGCCTGAGCCGGTCGAACTTTCCGATGCGCGCGCTGGTCATGGGCATCCTGATCTCGCCCATGATCGTGCCCGTCGTGATCACGGCCGTGGGCATGTACTTCTTTTACGCCATGGTCGGCCTGTCCAACAGCTACACCGGACTGATTCTCGCGCATACGGCGTTGGCGACGCCGTTCGTCGTCATCACCGTGACCGCCACCCTGACCAGCTTCGATCACACGCTGACTCGGGCCGGCGCCGGCCTCGGCGGCACGCCGGTGCAGGTGTTCGTCAAGGTCGTCCTGCCGCTGATCCTGCCCGGCGTGATCTCGGGCGCGCTGTTCGCCTTCGTCACCTCCTGGGACGAGGTCGTGGTCGTGCTGTTCCTCGCCAGCCCGGAGTTGCGCACCCTGCCCAAGCAGATGTTCAGCGGCATCCGCGAGATGATCAGCCCGACCATCACGGCGGCGGCGACGCTGCTGATCATCCTCTCGGTGCTGCTGCTGACCTCGGTCGAGCTGCTGCGCCGGCGCTCGGAGCGGCTGCGCGGCCTGCGCAAGGGCTGACCGGCGCGGGCGGGCGGGTGGACATCCGCG
>JBBECF010000104.1:1728-3970 GCA_040881945.1 Dongiaceae bacterium
ACGACTGACGACTGACGACTGACGACTGACAACTGTCAGGCGTTTGCCGCCTCGCCCGCATGCGGGACCGTGCGTTCGGGCGGGAAGGCGACGGTGACCGTGGTGCCGACGCTTGGCTCGCTCTCCACCGTCAGAGTTCCGCCGTGCTTCTCGGCCAGCGCCTTGGCCAGGGGCAGGCCGAGCCCGGCGCCTCCTTGCGACCGGCTGAACGAGCCGTCGACCTGGCCGAAGACCTCGTGGACCCTGGGCATGTCCGCCGTGGCGATGCCGATGCCGGTGTCGGCCACGGTCAGGCAGATGCCGCCGGCGGGCGACAGCGCCGCCGAGACGCGGATCTCGCCGCCGTCGGGCGTGAACTTGACGGCGTTGTCAAAAAGGTTGGTCAGGATCTGGCGCAGCCGCGTGCCGTCGGCATGGAGCGCCGGCAGATCGGGCGGCATGTCGGTCACCAGCCGGATGCCCTTCTGCGTCGCCCTGGCATCGACGAGATGGACGCAGCCGGCGACGGTGGCGGCGACGTCGACAAATTCCTCGGCCAGGTCGGCACGGCCCGATTCGATGCGGGCGATGTCGAGGACATCGTTGATCAGCCTGAGCAGATGGGCGCCGCTGTCGTTGATGTCGGTGACGTACTCCTCGTAACGCACGCTGCCGAGCGGCCCGAACATCTTGTTTTTCAGCACCTCCGAGAAGCCGAGGATCGCGTTCAGCGGCGTGCGCAGTTCGTGGCTCATATTGGCGAGGAACAGGCTCTTGGCCTGATTGGCCGCCTCGGCCGCGTCCTTGGCCAGGCGCAGATCGTGCTCGGTGCGTTGGCGGAGGTCCAGCTCGAGCGTGAGCCGATCGTTCGCCAGCGCCAGCGCCCGCGTGCGCCCTGCTATCTCGGCCTCGAGCTGCGCCGTGGTCTCGTTGACCCGGCCATGGGCACATTGCAGGCGCTCGGTCATGGTGTTAAAGGCGGACGCGAGCCGTCCCAGTTCGTCCTGGCGCGGCAGCTGGATGCGGTGGGCGAAGTCGCCGTCGCTGATTGCCTGTGTGGCAGCGGCCAGGCGCTGCACGGGCCCGATGATGTTGCGCGACAGGAACAGGACGCCGAGGCCCGAAACCAGGGCGCCGACGGCGCCGCCCACAACGAGGAACCAGAAGGTCCACCGCACCGTGGCCTGGGCGTCGGCGTTCGCCGTCATCAGGCCCAATGCGGTCAGCGCCTGGACTTCGCCGTCGAGCACGTCGTCGAGGCGCGCCCTCAATGCGATGAACCGCGCGAGGTCGTCACCGATCGATTTCTCGTGCTCGAGAATGCTCTGCACGAACCGCATGGCCGCGCCGTAGCCATCCGCCATGTCCCGAAGCCAGCCCGCCTCGTCGGGCGTCGGCTCGAGACGAGCAAAGGCGTCGAGCCCGTCGCGGACCTCGGTCATTTCCGCATCGAGCGCCTGCATGCTGGCCGCAGACGTCGCCCATACGGCATCGGTGAGAGTTAGGTAGGCCACGCCTAGATCGCCCGCGATCTCGGCTAGAAGCTGTGCCTTTTTCCCGCCCGTCGACGAGGACCGATCGAGTGCCGGCGCCGCATGTTTGATATTCTCCATCTCCGTGACGAGCCGAACGAGCTCCGCGAAGGCACGCCGCTGAGCGTCCTTCCGCTCGATCAGAGCCGAGCCGATCCGTTCATATTCCTCGAACAGCGATTCGATCTCCGCGGCCAGCTCGCCCTGCCGCGCGGTCCGGGCCAGGCGGCGATAGGCGGCGAGGAATTCTTCGAATTCCTTCCGGTCATCTTCGAAGCGGCCGCGATAGGCGGGGTCGGGGCGGTGAAGGTACTTCATCACCCCGAGGCCGGTGCCGACGGTGTTGATCTCCATCTCGTAGGCGGCCGCGCTCATCGGCTGCGCGACATCGACGACCGCGTCGATCTCGGAGCGCAGCCGATACATTGCGGCGCCGGAAACGAGACCGTAGATAACCATGACGACGACCAGGACGGCGAAGGCCAGCCCCAGCTTGGCCGTCACGCCGATCTTGCGGCGAAACGAGACGACGCCGCCGGGCCCTTGTGGTGTCATGCTTGCCGATCCGAAATGCCCGGCCGGCCGAATCGAGCCTTCGCGCGGCTGCCGAAGATCACTTTCGCGCCTCCCAGCGGGACATTTTAGGGCCGGTTTGTTATCCGGCCGCCGGTCATACTCCTATAAAAACGTTAACCTATTGTTGCTCGATCGGCCCGTCTCCCCCTCCCTTT
>JBBECF010000105.1:0-25524 GCA_040881945.1 Dongiaceae bacterium
GAACGGGATCGAATCGAGACCCTTGCCGCACCCCCGGTGGCGGGATGGCCGCTGGCGCCGGCGTTGACGGATCGTTAAAGTAGCGTGGCGTTAAATGGCCGGACAAGTGTCCCGTCCCCGAAATTCCTTTACGGAATTTCGGGGTGAACAGGCCACTAAACGTTTGATTCTAGTGGCCTGCTTATCCCAGAAATTCGAAACCGAATTTCTGGGGCAGGACACTGGAACCGAGTGCAGCATCGACCCCTTGGGAGGGGGGCGTGACCCACGAACCGTTCACCACCGCCGAGCGCGAGCGCTTTCACAACCTGCTCAAACTCGCCGCCGAGAGCCCCTTCGCGGGCGAGCGCGCGAACGCGCTGGCCGCGGCGCAGCGGCTCGCGGCGCGCCATGGCATGACCGTGGACGAGGCGGCGGCCGGCGCTCGCGCCGCACCGCGCCCGGCGGCGCCAGACGCTGCCTGGACCACCGCCGCGGCGGCGCCATTCGTTCATCTCATGGACTGGCAGATTTACGCCGCGAAACTGCGGCGCGAGGCGGCGATCCGCGCCGCACGGGCGCGCGGGCTCGATCCCGAAGCGCCGCGGTCGCCGCGGGCGCGATCCGCCCCGCGAGCCAATCCGGCACGCATGGAGCCGCGCGACCACGCCCGCGTCCTGCTCACCGAGACCTCGCTGCGCCTGCGCGAGATCGTCGACATCACCGGGCTCGACATCTACCAGGTGGTCGGCCTCAAGCTGATACTGCGCACCGCGGCGTAGGACCGGGAATCGCGAATTCGGAAGCCGGCTACGCGCCGGCTTTCTCTTCCCAACGGCCGGCGGCGGTCTGTTGATAATAGACGACTTTGTGCCCGGCCGCGCGGTAGGCGGCCCAGCGCCGCCGCGCCGCCGCCACGGCGGTTTCGTCGTTGCCGTCCACAAGCTCCGCGCACAACTCGAATCCGGCGACCCGTTCCGATTGGGCGCCATCGGCGAGGAACAGCACCCGCGCGCCGTTCGGGTTCTCGTCGGCGGCGGTGAGCCAGATCGGCTGCCGGTCGGCGAAGCCGTCGCGGGCGGTGCCGTGCGGCAGGAAGCCGCGATCGTCATAGACCCAAAGCTGCGCGGCCAGCGCCTCCACGCGCTCGTCCGAGCCGGCCATGACGACGGCACGCTGGCCGCGCGCGAGGGTCTTCTCGAGCATCGGCGGCAGCGCCGATTCGAGCGTTGTCCGCTGCAGGTGGTAGAAGCGAATCTCGGTCATCGGTTCCGGCGGCCGGTCATTTCTCCTCGTAATAGTCGGCGATCAGGCGATCGAGCAGGCGCACCCCGTAGGCGGTGGCTCCCTTGGGCACCGTCGGCGCGTCCTTGTCGGACCACGCCATGCCGGCGATGTCGAGATGCGCCCAGGGCGTGTCCTTGACGAAGCGCTTGAGGAACTGCGCCGCGGTGATGCTGCCGCCGTGGCGGTTGCCGACGTTCTTCATGTCGGCGGCGTCGGAATTGATCAGCTTGTCGTAGGCCTCGCCCAACGGCATGCGCCACAGCGATTCGCCCGCCGCCTTGCCGGCGGCGAGCAGCCGTTCGGCCAGCGTTTCGTCAGTGGCGAACAGGCCGCCATGCTCCTTGCCCAGCGCCACGATGATGGCACCGGTGAGGGTCGCCAGGTCGATCATCGCCTTCGGCTTGAAGCGGTCCTGGCAATACCACAGGACGTCGGCGAGCACGAGCCGGCCCTCGGCATCGGTGTTGATCACCTCGATGGTCTGGCCCGACATCGACTTGACGATGTCGCCGGGGCGCTGGGCCGTGCCCGAGGGCATGTTCTCGACCAGGCCGATGACGCCGACCACGTTGACCCGCGCCTTGCGCCCGGCCAGCGCCTGCATCAGCCCGATGACGGCGCCCGATCCGGCCATGTCCCACTTCATGTCCTCCATGCCGCCGGCCGGCTTGATCGAGATGCCGCCGGTGTCGAAGGTGACGCCCTTGCCGCAGAAGGCGATCGGGCGCTGGTCCTTGGCGTCGGGCGCGCCCTGCCAGCGCATGACGACGACGTGCGATTCCCTGGCGCTGCCCTGGCCGACGCCGAGCAGCGCGCCCATGCCGAGCTTCTTCAGCTCGTCCTCGCCGAGCAGCTCGACGTCGACCCCGACCTCGGCGAGCTTGCGCGTCTCCAGGGCAAGGCTTTCGGGGTGGATGACGTTGGCCGGTTCCGACACCAGGTCGCGGCAAAAAAACACGCCCTCGCCGATCTTGTCCAACGGTTCGTAATGCTTGCGCGCCGCCGCCGGGTCGTCGAGCATGACCGTCAGTCGCTTCAGGCTCGCCTTGTTTTCGGGCTTCTCGGTGGTGCGGTAGCGGTCGAAGCGATAGCTGCGCAGGCGCGCGCCGTAGGCGAGGCTCGCGGCCATCTGCGGCGCCGACAGCTTGGCGCCGGGCAGATCGTCCACCGCCAGCGCCGCGCGCGTCTCGCCGACCGCGTTGAGATGCGCGACGAGGCGCCCACCGATTGCCTGCAGGGCGAGATCGTCCAGCTCCTCGGCCTTGCCGAATCCGACCAGCACGACGCGGGCCGCCTGCAAGCCGGCCGGCGCCAGCACGGCGAGCAGGTCGTCGGGCTTGCCCTTGAAGCGGCTGGCGGCGAGCGCGCGGCCGAGCGCCCCGCGCATGCGCCGATCGAGCGCCGCGGCGGTCGGCGCGAGTTTGCGGTCGTCGAGCGCGCCGGCGACAATGGCGCCGGCCACCGGCAATTCCGACTTGGCGAAAGCGATCTTCATGCAGGCTCCTTAGGGAACGGGGGCGGCGGCGCCGCCGAAACCGCGAGCCTCATAGCACAGGGACGCGCCCGGATAAAGGCGTCGGTCGCGGCAGCGTCTTTCGCCGCCGGCCGGGGGCGGCTATGATTAGTTATCAGTCATCAGTCATCAGTCTACCGACCCCCATACCTGACGACTGATAACTGATAACTGATGACTGATAACCAAAGGAAACCGCAGCCGTTGCACCCCGCACTCGCGCTCGTTCTGCTCGGCGTCGTCGCCGGCGTCGTCTTCGTCGCCTACCCGGAGTTCGACCTGGCCGTGGCGCGGCAGATGCTCGCTACACCGGACCGGTTCTTCCTCGCGGCCAATGCGGCCGGCGAGGCGGTCGTGCGCGTGAAGGGGATCGCGTGGACCGCAACCATCGTTTTCCTGGCGGCCGGCCTGGTCGCGACCCTGATCACGCGCCGGCCGTTCCTGTCGCTCGACCGGCGCCGCTATGTCTTTCTGGCGTTGTGTTTCGCCCTCGGGCCCGGCGTCATCGCCAACCTGATCTTCAAGGAGCATTGGGGACGGGCGCGGCCGGGGCACATCGTCGAGTTCGGTGGCACCAAGGTGTTCACGCCCGCCCTGGCGATCGCCGATCAGTGCGAGCACAATTGTTCGTTCTTTTCCGGCGACGCGGCCTTCGCCTTCACCTTCCTCGCCTTCGCGCTGCTGGCGCCGCGGCATCGGCCGGCGCTGGTGGCCGCCACCGTGGCGTTCGGCGCGCTCGTCGGGCTGGCGCGGATGCTCGCCGGGGCGCATTTCGTCAGCGACATCGTATTCGCCGGGATCTTCATGGGGCTGACCGTTCTCGTGCTGCACCGCCTGATCCTGGGCGAAGCTCCGGCTTCGCGCAGGCAGGCCGATTCCCGCTAGGCCCGGCCGGCGCCGCGGGCCTATCATGCCGGCCATGAGGGGGGTCACGCGCTACATCGCCGGACAAGTCGCGCTCGTGGCGCTGTTCGTCACCGTGGCCCTGACGGTGGCGATCTGGCTCAGCCAGTCGCTGCGCTTCGCCGACATCGTAATCGAGCACGGCCTGCCGGCCGGCCTGGCGCTCTATTTCCTGGCGCTGATGATGCCGAGCTTGATCGCGCTGATCCTGCCGGTGGCGCTGTTCATCGCGGTGACGTTCGTCTACGACAAGCTGATCACCGACAGCGAGATCGTCGTGCTGCGCGCGACCGGTCTCAGCCACCTGGCCCTGGCGCGGCCGGCCCTGCTCCTGGCCGTCGCCGCCACCGTCATCGGCTATTCGGTGACGCTCTATTTCCTGCCCGCCTCGTACCGCGCCTTCAAGGACATGAAGCACACGATCCAGAGCAGCCTGGCGCGGGCGACGCCGCAGGTGGGCGTGTTCACCGAAATCGGCAACGGCCTGACGTTCTACGCCCGCGCGCGCGATCCCGACGGGACGCTGCTCGGCGTGTTGGTGCACGATACCCGCGCCCCCGGCCGATCGGTCACCTATACCGCCGCGCGCGGCCTGCTGATGCCGGCCGACGACGGCCCGCGCATCGTCATGCTCGACGGCAGCTACCAGGAGGCCGACCCGGCGAGCGGCGAGCTGTCGGTGTTGCAATTCGACCGGCTGACGGTGGCGCTCGCGGACTTCGCCGGCGCCCCCAGCGATCGCCAGCGCGAGCCGCAGGAGCGCTTTCTCCATGAGCTGTTTCGGCCAACCGACGCCGGCACCGACGAGGCGCTTCGCGCCCGCCTCGGCGCGGAAGGCCACCAGCGCCTGGCGGGCCCGCTCTACGGCCTCGCCTTCACCGTGACGGCGCTGGCGATGCTGCTCGCCGGCCAGGGCCGGCGGCACAGCCAGCGCAGCCGGATCGCCGCCGCCGCCGCCGCGGTCGTGCTGCTGCAAGGGCTCAGCGTGGCGCTGTACAGCTTGGCGGCGCGGCTGCCGGCGCTGATGCCGCTGATGTACGGCGGGCCGCTGCTGCCGACCGCCGCGGGACTGTATGCGCTCGCCCGGCCGGCGCGGGCGCGCGGGCGGCGCCTGATCGACGGCGCGCGGGCGGCGTGAGGCGACGATGGGCCGGTTCATGTCGCCGACGCTCTCGCTGTACATCGCGCGCCAGGTCCTGCTCTGGTTCCTTGTCGTTTACGCGGCGCTGCTCGGGATCATCTTCCTGGCCGAGACGGTGGAGCTGCTGCGCCGCGCCGCCGGGCACGAGACGATCGGCCTCGCGCGCGTGTTGCAGATGGCCGCCTTCAAGACGCCGTACACGGCGCAGGAGGTGCTGCCCTTCGCCATGCTTGCCAGCGCCATGGGCGCCTACCGGCAAATGACGCGGTTCAACGAGCTGGTGGTGGCCCGCGCCAGCGGCGTCTCGGTGTGGCAATTCCTGATGCCGGCGCTGGTCGTGGCGGCGGCGATCGGCGGCGTCCGGGTGCTGGCGATCGATACGGTCGCCGCCGCGACGGCGGCGCGCGCCGACCGTCTGGAGGCCCTGTACTTCAGGCGCCAACCGAGTCTCCTCGCCGCCCCCGCCAACGGCCTGTGGTTGCGGCAGAAAGAGGCGCAGGGCGAGGCCGTGCTGCACGCCGGGCGGGTGGCGCCGGAGGAGATGACGCTCTACCAAGTCACCATCCTCAGCTTCACCGAGGCCGACAGGTTCGCCGGCCGCATCGACGCGCGCGCGGCGCGCCTCGAAAACGGCTATTGGCAGCTCGACGGCGCGCGGTTCACGCGCCCCAACGCCGCCGGGTCGTACGCCGAGACCTATCAACTGGCTACCGACCTATCCTTTGAGCGGATCGCCGACGGCTTTGCGCCACCGCACACTGTCTCGTTCTGGCGCCTGCCGCGCTACATCGAACGGCTCGAAGCCACCGGATTCGCCGCGCG
The DNA here is from genome assembly GCA_040881945.1 of Dongiaceae bacterium. Lineage (GTDB taxonomy): Bacteria > Pseudomonadota > Alphaproteobacteria > Dongiales > Dongiaceae > JBBECF01. The sequence goes on from JBBECF010000105.1 coordinate 5,646, forward strand.
CGGCCACAGGATACAGTGGCACCGCTTGCTCGCGACGCCGTTGCTGCTGGCCGCCATGGTGCTGCTCGCCGCCGTGTTTTCGCTGCGCCCGCCGCGGCGCGGCGGCACGGCCTGGCTCGTCGGGGCTGGCGGGCTGACCGGATTCCTGCTCTATTTCGTTTCGGACATCGTGCTCAATCTGGGGCGTAGCGCCAGCCTTCCCTTGGAGCTGGCGGCGTGGACTCCGGCCGGCGTGAGCACGATGCTGGGGGTCGCGATGCTGCTGCATCTTGAGGACGGCTAGCCGGCGATGCGCGGCTGGGCCGGGGGGATCATTGTGGCGCTGTGTCTGCTCGCGGCGACGCCGGGCCGTGGCCAGGCGCCGGCCGACCAGGATCAATTCCTGCTCAGCGCCGACCAGGTCACCTACGACGAGGAGCTCGGGGTCGTCGTCGCCACCGGCAACGTCGAGATCGTGCGCGGCGAGCGCATCCTGTTGGCCGATTCGGTTACCTATAACGAGCGGGCGGGGACCGTGGCGGCGGCCGGCAACGTCAGCCTGCTCGAGCCCACGGGCGAGGTGTTGTTCGCCGACTATGCCGAGTTGACCGACGATCTGAAGGAAGGCGTGATCGAGAATATCCGGGCGCTGCTCGCCGACCAGACGCGCATCGCGGCGGCGGCGGGACGGCGCACCGACGGCAATCGCACGGAGTTCGACAAGGCGGTATTTTCGCCCTGCGCCCTCTGCCCCGACGATCCGACGCGGGCGCCGCTGTGGCAGATCAAGGCGGTCAAGGTCGTGCACAACCAGGAAGAGCATATGGTGCAGTACGAGGACGCCTGGATCGAGATCCTCGGCGTGCCGGTGCTCTATACGCCGTATTTCGAACATCCGGACCCGACGGTGAAGCGCAAGAGCGGCTTCCTCGCTCCGGACTTCGGCCTCTCTGACACGCTCGGCTACCAAATTCAGATCCCCTACTTCTGGAACATCGCGCCGGACAAGGACGCCACTTTTTCGCCCCTGTTCACGACCGATCAGGGCGTGGTCATGGTCGGCGAGTACCGACAGCGGGTGGTCGACGGCCAGATCACGCTCGGCGGCAGCGGGACGATCGCCGACCGGGAAGAGGTGTCGGGCGGCAGCGGCATCACTCGGCAGAACCAGTTCCGCGGTCATGTCGACAGCTTCGGCCGCTTCGACATCGACGACAACTGGCGCTGGGGCTTCGAAGCCAACCGGGCGACCGACAAGACCTATCTGCGATTCTACGATTTCGGCAACGAGCGGACGCTGACCAGCCGCGCCTTCGCCGAAGGCTTCTACGGCCGCGATTACGTTTCGGCGCGCGCCTTGACCTTCCAGGGCCTGCGCCAGAGCGACGACAACGACGAGTCGCCGATCGTTCTGCCGATCCTCGACTACAACTACGTCGGCGAGCCGGGACGCTTCGGCGGCTATTTCACGCTCGACGCCAACGCGCTCGTGCTGACCCGCGTCGAGGGCCGGGACAGCCGACGGCTGTCGGTCGAGGCGGGCTGGACCCTGCCCTATACGGCCCCAGCGGGCGACATCTACACGCTGGCGGCGACGCTGCGCGGCGACGGCTATTGGGTCGACGGCGTTGACCCGACGTCCGACGAGCCGAACCCGGCCGGCGACAACTTCGGCGGCCTCGAGGGCCGCCTGTTCCCACAGGTCTCGCTGAACTGGCGCTTTCCGTTCGCACGCGACCACTCGGGCGTGCAGGAAGTGATCGAGCCGATGGCAGGAATCGTCGCCGCCACGACTACCGGCAACCAAGGCGAGATCCCCAACGAGGACAGCCTCGACATCGAGTTCGACGAGACCAACCTGTTCAAGCCCAACCGCTTCGCCGGCCTCGATCGCGTCGACAGCGGCCAGCGCGTCAACTACGGCCTGAAGTGGAGCCTGATCGGCGACAACGGCGGCTACGGCAGCGTCTTCCTCGGCCAGAGCCACCAGATCGACGACAACGACAATTTCCGGCCGGGATCGGGCCTGTCGGACAAGCTGTCGGACATCGTCGGCCGCATCCAGGCCTCGTCCGAGGGGTATTTCGACCTGCTCTACCGCTTCCGCGTCGACCCGGAGACGCTGATTACCGAGCGCAACGAGGTGACGCTGTCGGCCGGACCGCCGGCGCTCAACCTGTCTCTGTCATACCTGTCCCTGCACCCCACCGCCGGCGCGGAAGCGGAGTTCGCCGATCGCGAGGAGGTCAGCGGCGTGCTCGGTTCCCAGATCAACGACAACTGGTACGCCTACGTCACCGGCCGGCATGACATCGAAGCCGATCACACGCAGTCCTACGGCTTCGGCGCCACGTTCCGCAACGAATGCCTGGAGTTCCGCGCCACCGCCACGCGCAACTTCTTCCGCGACGAGGAGAAAGGGCCGGAGACCAAGGTCCTCCTGACCGTGGTGTTCAAGTACTTGGGCGAGGTCGGCGCCAAGTTCTGAGCGGCGCGATGGCGGGGTGCCCGCCGGTGATTGTTCGCGCCCGGCCGCTCGCCTATAGTGGCCGACTGTCGCGACCGACCGTCCTACGATTCTGGAGAACGTGAGCCGCCGTGAAGATAAAGAGGCTGCTGCCGTTGCTGATTCTCTTGGCCGCCGTCGGGTTGGCCAGTCCGCTGCGCGCCCAGGACAGCCTGCGCATCGCCGCCATCGTCAACGATGACGTGATCTCGCTGTTCGACCTGGCGGTGCGGACGCGCATGGTGATCGTATCCTCGCGGCTCGAGGACACGCCGGAGATCCGCCGTCGCCTGACCCCGCAGGTGCTGCGCAACCTGATCGACGAACGCCTGAAGATGCAGGAGGCCAAGCGCCTGAGCGTTGTCGTGAACGAGGCCGACGTCGAGACGCAGATCGCCGATATCGCCAAGCAGAACAACCTAACTCTGCTCGAGTTCGAGGCCGTGCTCGAGCGCAATGGCATCCTGCGCCAGACGCTTGCCGAGCAGGTACGCGCCGAGATCGCCTGGGCAATCGTCGTGCAGCGCCGGCTGCGCCCGTCGATCGTCATCGGCGACGACGAGATCGACGAGGCGCTGGCCGGGATCGCCGACAACCAGGGCAAGCCCGAATACCGGCTGTCCGAGATCTTCCTGGTCACGGACACGCCCGGCCAGGAAGCGCAGGTGCAGCAGACGGCCGAGCGCCTGTCCGAGGAAATGAGACAGGGCGCCGACTTCGCCGCCATCGCCCGCCAGTTCTCGCAGTCGGCGACGGCGGCGGCCGGCGGCGACCTGGGTTGGGTCCGGCCGGGCCAGCTCGATCCGGAGCTCGACGCGGCGGTCGCCGGGATGCAGCGCGGGCAGGTCGCCGGCCCGATCCGCGGCATCGGCGGCTATTACTTGCTGCAACTGCGCGACACCCGGCGCACCGCCGTCGCCGAGCCCGAGGACGGCCGCGTCAGCATGAAACAGTTATTGATCCCGCTCGCCGCCGACGCGCCGGCCGAAGAGGTCGAGGCGGCAACCGTCCAGGCGCGCTCGGTCGGGGAGCGGGCCCGGAGCTGCGACGACATGACCCGGCTCGGACGCGAGATCACCCCGCAGTCCGGCCGCGACCTCGGGGTCACCGCCATTCGCGAACTGCCGGACGCGCTGCGCCCGATCGCGCTCGATCTGCCGATCGGCCAACCGAGCCCGCCGTTGCGCCTGGCCTCGGGCATCGGGGTGTACATGGTGTGCGGGCGCGACCTGCCGGCGGGCGGCCTGCCGAGCCGCGAGGAGATCCGCGAGCGGCTCATGCGCGAGCGGCTCGAGGTGCTGGTGCGCCGGAATCTGCGCGATCTGCGGCGCGCGGCCTATGTCGACCTTCGGGTATGAGGGCCGGCGACGCGCGATGTCCGCCGAACCGTCCTGCAGGCGAACCTAGCCTGCCGCCGCTGCGCGAGGTCATTGCGCGCCACGGGCTGGGCGCGCGCCGCGCGCTCGGCCAGCACTTCCTGCTCGACCTCAACCTGACCGCGCGCATCGCGCGCGCCGCCGGCGAGCTCGGCCACGCCACGGTGATCGAGATCGGCCCCGGCCCCGGCGGCCTGACCCGGGCCCTGCTGCAAGCCGGCGCCCGGCGGGTCGTGGCGATCGAGCGGGACGAACGCTGCGTCGCCGCGCTGCAAGAGCTGGCCGCGGCCTATCCCGGCCGGCTCGAGCTGATCGCCGCCGACGCGCTGACGGTCGACGTCGCCGCGCTCGGCCCGGCGCCGCGGAAGATCGTCGCCAACCTGCCCTACAACATCGCCACCGCCCTGCTGCTGCAATGGCTGCCCAAGATCCGCGCCTTCGAGCGCCTGACGCTGATGTTCCAGAAGGAGGTGGCGGCGCGCCTCGTCGCCCGCCCGCGCAGCAAGGACTATGGCCGGCTGTCGATCGTGACCCAATGGCTGGCCGAGACGCGGCGCCTGTTCGACATCCCGGCGCGCGCCTTCGTGCCGCCGCCCAAGGTGACCTCGACGGTGGTCGAGCTCGTGCCGCGGCCGGCACCGTTGTGCGCCGCCGCGCACGCCGATCTCGAGCGCGTGACCGCCGCCGCCTTCGGCCAGCGGCGCAAGATGCTGCGCCAGAGCCTGCGGTCGCTGGCGGTCGATGTCGGCGGCCTTCTCGCCGCCGCCCAGGTGCCGGAGACGGCGCGCGCCGAGGAGCTGTCGATCGAGCAGTTCTGCGCGCTCGCCCGCGCGCTGCCGGCGGCGGCCGGGCAGGCTGTCAATGCCCCTCGCGCAGGCCCTTGACGAACTCGTGCAGGCCGACCTGACGCTCGCGGCGCAGGCGTTCGGCGACGACGATGGCCTGCACCTGGCGGACGCTGTCCTCGAGGTCGCTGTTGACCAGGATGTAATCGTATTCGGCCCAATGGCTCATCTCGTCGGCGGCCTTGGCCATGCGTCCCGCCACCTCGACGGCGCTGTCGCGGGCGCGGGCGCGCAGCCGCCGCTCCAGCTCGCGCGTCGAGGGCGGCAGGATGAACACGCTGACCAGGTCCTGGCGCGCGTTCTGGGCGAGCTGTTGCGTGCCCTGCCAGTCGATGTCGAACAGCACGTCGCGCCCCTCGGTCAACGCCCGTTCGACCGGAACGCGCGGCGTCCCATAGTAGTTGCCGAAGACCTTGGCGTACTCCAACAGCTCGCGGCGGTTGACCCGCAGGTCGAACTCGGTGGGATCGATGAAATGATAGTCGACGCCCGCGACCTCGCCCGGACGTTTCGGCCGGGTCGTCACGGAAACCGATATGCTGAGATCGGCGTCGCGTTCGAGCAGCAGGCGCGAGATCGTCGTCTTGCCCGCCCCCGACGGCGACGACAGCACCAGCATGAACCCGCGCCGGCGGATGCCGGCGAAGCCGTCGTTCGAGCCTTCGGCCCGCGCCGCGCCCATCGCCCCGTCACTCAATGTTCTGCACCTGCTCGCGCAGCCGCTCGACCGCGGCCTTGAGCTCGAGGCCGATGCCGGTCAGCTCGACGTCGGCCGACTTGGCGCATAGCGTGTTGGCCTCGCGGTTGAACTCCTGGCACAGGAAGTCGAGCCGGCGCCCGATCGGGCCGCCGGCGGCGAGCAAGGCGCGGGCGGCGGCGACGTGCGCCGCCAAGCGGTCCAGCTCCTCGCGCACGTCGCCCCTGGCAACCAGCACCGCGACTTCCTGGGCGAGGCGGTCCTCGGGCAGCGCCGGCGCCGCCTCGAGCAGCGCGTCGAGCTGGATCTTCAGCCGCGCCTTCAGCGCCTCGGGGCGTGCCGCGGCGGCGCCCGCGGCGGCGGCCCGCAGCCGCTCGATCTCGTCGAGATGGCCGCGCAGCAGCTCGGCCAGGCGGGCGCCCTCGGCGGCGCGGTTGGCGCGCAGCGCGTCGAGCGCGACGCCGAGATCGACGCCGAGCCGTTCCAGGCGCGCCGCGCGACCCGTCTCGTCCTCGTCCTCCTCGATCACCTCGACGACGCCGCGCACCGCCAGAAGCCTGTCGAGACGCGGCGGCGACGCCTCGACCCGGTCGCCCAGCTCGGCGATCACCTGGAGCAACTGGTCGAGCACCTCGCGGTTGACGCGCACCCGCGGGGCCGCGGCGCCACGCGACACAGTCAGCGCGACCGTGACGTTGCCGCGCGCGCAGCGCTCCGGCACCGCGGCGCGCACCGCCGGCTCGAGGATGTCGAGGCCGGCCGGCAGCCGGCAGCGGATGTCCAGGCCGCGGCCGTTGACGCTCTTCACCTCCCACGCCCAGTGCAACGACTCGTCGCCGCCTTCGGCGCGCGCGAATCCGGTCATGCTGGCGATGGGCGGAGCGGTGGGCAACGGCAATTATCCCGATGGATTGCGGCCGGCCTAGCAGGCTGCGCACTCTATACGGGGCGCCGGCCGGCAACAAGCGAGGCGGCCGCGCACACAGCCCGAGGACGGTGCGACATGGAACAGCCGCGCTCGATCCTGATCACCGGCGCCAGCAGCGGCATCGGGGCGGCGCTGGCGCGCGCCTACGCGGCGCCGGGGGTGGCGCTGGCGCTCGGCGGGCGCGACGCCGACCGGCTGGCGGCGGTGGCCGCTTCGTGCCGCGCCCGCGGCGCCGAGGTCGGCATCGCCGTCGGCGACGTCGCCGACCGCGCGGCCGTGGCCGGCTGGGTCGCGGCGGCCGACGCCGCGGCGCCGCTCGACCTCGTCATCGCCAACGCCGGCATCTCCGCCGGCACGTTCGGCGGCGGCGAAAGCGCCGAGCAGACCCGCGCCATCCTCGCCGCCAACCTCGACGGCGTCGTCAACACCGTGCTGCCGGCGATCCCGCGTCTGACGGCGCGCGGCCGCGGGCAGATCGCGTTGATGAGCTCGCTGGCGTCGTTCCGCGGCTTTCCCGGCGCCCCGGCCTATTGCGCGAGCAAGGCGGCGGTGCGGGTGTGGGGCGAGGCGCTGCGCGGCGAGCTCGGCCCGCGCGGGGTCGGCGTCACGGTGGTCTGCCCGGGCTTCATCGCCAGCCCGATGACCGCCGGCAACCCCTATCCGATGCCGCTCCTGATGGACGCCGACCGGGCCGCCCGCCTGATCCGCCGCGGCCTGGCGCGCAACCGCGCGCGCATCGCCTTTCCCTGGCCGCTGCTCGCGGCGGTCTGGCTGCTCGCCGCCCTGCCGCCGGGACTGACCGATCCGCTGTTCGTCCGGTTGCCGAAGAAACGGTGACGGCCGACTCCGAGCCGCGCGCCCTTGGCCTTGAACCACGAAGGCACGACGACACAAAGGATTCGTCTCCTCGGTGCTCCCTTCGTGCCTTCGTGCCTTTGTGGTTTTCGTTGCCTCCGGCGGGAAACCGAAAACCGAGCGATCGACTCCATGTCCGGCGGGAATGTCTCGCCGGAGATCGGTCAATTGCGCCAGGCGACGGGCGCTGTGGACGGCGGCGGAGCGGAGCGCGAGAAGGTCGCCGGCGCGGGCGCCATGGACGAGGCGGGCGCGGCGCGAGCGCGCGAGGCCGGCGGCGGTGCGCGGGCCGGTGCTCTTGCCGCCATGCAGGCGGCAGCGGCCGTTGGCCATGGCCGGCTGGCGGCAGGGGTGGCCGGCGCGCGTATGGGCGCCGCAGCGCGGGACGGCGGCGAGGTCGCCCGGCCGGTTGCCGTTGTTGAGGCGCCCCGCCTTCGCGCTCCGCGCTTCGGCGGGCAGGCCGCGGCCGGCCGTCGAGACCGAGGCCGGCGCCGGGCCGCCATCCGACGGGGCCGGGCCGCCCCCGGATGCCGAGCCGTTCCCGTCGCTTCGCCCGCCGCCGCCCCACACCAACCGGACGGTCTGCTCGCCGGGTTCGCCGGGGCCGTCGGGGGCGCGCAGGCGGGCGAGCGCGAGCAGGCCGAGGCGGTAGCGCTCCATCAGGCGGCCGGCGGTCGAGGCGAGACGCGCGGCTTCGAGGCTCATGCGCCACTCCTGCGGCGTTTCGGCCGCCGGCGAGGCAAGGGTAAGGAAGGCGTCGGCGCGGCCGGCCAGGCGCATCATCAGGCGGTGGCCGGCGGCGAGCTCGTGCGCGAGCAGGGTGGCGAGCAACCCCGACGCCGGATCGCCCCGGCCGGCCGCCGGCGCGAGGTCGGGCACGCCGGCCTCGGCGGCGAGAGCCAGCGCGGTCGCGTTTGCGGCACGGGAGGATGGTGTTTTGCGTGAGGTCATGGGCGGGATTCTCCGTATTTCGAGGGGTGGCGGGGTGATAACACGGCCGGCGATTGCAACAGAGGCGTACGCGGATTATACGCGTACTGCGGTCGATTGCAACGCATATCGCGTGCCCCCGCCCGCCGGACCGGTCGAGGCAGCGACCCCCGTTCCTGCAAGAACCTGCGAACGACCCCTTGACTATAGTACCATATATGCTACTATCTCGCATGATCGAGGTCCGGGAATATGTCGATGCAAACGGCCGCAGTCCCTACGCCGCGTGGTTCGATGGCCTCGATCCGCGGGCGGCCGCGAAGGTCGCGGTGGCGGTGACCAGGATGGAGCAGGGCAACGTCTCCAACATCAAGGGCGTCGGAGCTGGTGTCCATGAATGCCGGATCGATTTCGGTCCCGGATACCGGGTGTATTTCGGCAAAGACGGCGGGCGTCTGGTGATCCTGCTCGGCGGCGGCACCAAGAAGCGGCAGCAGAGCGACATCGAACGGGCTCGGGCCCTTTGGCAGGACTACAAGCGGCGGAAGAAGGAGGGATCGTGAGAATGGCCTTGACGCGTGATTTCAAGGAGACGGTTCAGGCGCGGGTGCGGCGCGATCCCGCGTTCCGCAAGGCGCTTCTTCGGGAGGGAATCGAGAGCCTGCTGGCCGGCGATGTGGAGACCGGCAAGACCGTGCTGCGCGACTACATCAACGCCACGGTCGGATTCGAGGGACTCGGCTCGGTCACGCAGCGGTCGCCCAAGAGCCTCATGCGCATGTTCGGCCCGAAGGGCAACCCGCAGGCGCGCAATCTCTTCGAGATCGTGGCCTACCTGCAACGGCAGGAGGGCGTGCGCCTGGAGGTGCGCGCGGCGCGGGCGGGGGTGACGGGGGCGACGGCCGCAAATCGACGCTGACCGCAATCGTGGCCGGTTTCATGCGCGCGAAATCGACTCTGATCCCGTTTACGAGCCGGCGTTAACGCGACGCGGAACCTGCATCCGGCTTGGCTCCGGTCGCTGGAGAACGTCTTCCCAGAATATCCTTGAACCAATCTGTATCGCGCACGCGATTAAGATCGCGGTCCCTATTCAGGTGCTCCGGTGCCGGCAGGGTTCCAGATGCCAGGCATTGTTCAAAGTGTTTCCGGCACCCCTCATCATTGCCCCGCAGCGCGTGCAAACAAGCGAGGTTATAGCTCGCCGAGCCGGGCTTGATTGCATCCGCGCGCCCGAGTTTATCTTCGGCCGCAGCCAATAGGGTCTCGGCGGAAGTACCCTCCTTCGTATGATATTGAGCCAGCAGGGCACTGGCCCAACTGTTGAGCGCCTCGTGCATGTCCGGCTTGATAGCCAGCGCGGTCTGGTACTTCTCGCCGGCCGCGGCGAACAGGCGATCCGCCTCCTCGCCGCTCTTCGTCCTGGCCCGCGCGGTGAGCGCATTGCCCCAGTTGTTGAGCACCTTGACATCGTCCGGCCTGATCGCCAGTGCGGCCTGGTACTTCTCGCCGGCCGCAGCGAACGGGCGATCCGTCTCCTCGCCGCTCTTCGTCTCCGCCTGCGCGGCGAGCGCATCGCCCCAATTGGAGAGCGCCTCGTGCAGGTCCGGCTTGATCGCCAGCGCGGCCTGGTACTTCTCGCCGGCCGTGGCGAACAGGCGATCGGCCTCCGCCCCGCTCTTCGTCCGAGCCTGCGCGGCGAGCGTAGCGCCCCAATTATTGAGCGCCTCGTGCATGTCCGGCTTGATCGCCAGCGCGGCCTGGTACTTCTCGACGGCCGCGGCGAACAGGCGATCCGCCTCCTCGCCGCTCTTCGTCTCCGCCTGCGCGGCGAACGCCAAACCCCAATTGCTGAGCGCCTCGTGCTTGTCCGGCTTGATCGCCAGTGCGGCCTGGTACTTCTCGCCGGCCGTGGCGAACAGGCGATCGGCCTCCGCCCCGCTCTTCGTCCGAGCCTGCGCGGCGAGCGCATAGCCCCAGTTGTTGAACGCCTCGTGCAGGTCGGGCTTGATTGCCAGCGCGACCTGGTACTTCTCGACGGCCGCGGCGAACAGGCGATCGGCCTCCGCCCCGCTCTTCGTCTCCGCCTGCACGGCGAGCGCATTGCCCCAGTTGTTGAGCGCCTCGTGCTTGTCCGGCTTCACCGCCAGCGCGGCCTGGTACTTCTCACTGGCCGCAGCGAACAGGCGATCGGCCTCCGCCCCGCTCTTTGTCCTGGCCCGCGCGGCGAGCGCATTGCCCCAGTTGTAGAGCGCCTCGTGCTTGTCCGGCTTCATCGCCAGCGCTGCCTGGTACTTCTCACTGGCCGCAGCGAACAGGCAATCCGCCTCATCGCCGCTCTTCGTCTTGGCCTGCGCGGCGAGCGCAGCGCCCCAGTTGTAGAGCGCCTCGTGCTTGTCCGGCTTGATTGCCAGCGCGGCCTGGTACTTCTCGCCGGCCGTGGCAAACAGGCGGTCCGCTTCCTCGCCGCTCTTCGTCTTCGCCTGCGCCGCGAACGCCAAACCCCAATTGTTGAGCGCCTCGTGCTTGTCCGGCTTGATCGCCAGCGCGGCCTGGTACTTCTCACCGGCCGTGGCGAACAGGCGATCGGCCTCCGCCCCGCTCTTCGTCTCCGCCTGCGCGGCGAGCGCAGTGCCCCAGTTGTTGAGCGCCTCGTGCTTGTCCGGCTTGATTGCCAGCGCGGCCTGGTACTTCTCGCCTGCCATGGCGAACAGCCGGTCCGCCTCCTCGCCGCTCTTCGTCCTGGCCCGCGCGGTGAGCCCGTTGCCCAGCATCACCTGGGCCCAAGAGGCAATGTCCTTCAGTAATGGAGTCGCGCCCGGTTCAACCGGCAAGTTCCCGACAAGCCGAACAACGCCCTCGTAATCCCCCTCCATGAACAGCCGCATCGCCTCGTCGGGCAGCTCGAACCGGTCTCTCGCGGCCGCGATCCATTGCCGGGGCCGCTCCGTAACGTCCAAATTGGCGCTTTGATCGGGAACGGGGAAGGGAGTCAAAGTATCGAGGATGCCATCCAAATGGCTGAAGGGGCGCTCAAGGAATGCCGGCGGGAATATGCCGAGTTCCTGCGTCAGCTTGATGAAGAAGGAATCGGCGTCATGACCGCCGACGAAGTACGCGTCCTTGCCCGGCAAAAGCAGGCAATCCCTGATGTGCGCCGCAGGCTCGTTGTCCTTGTATCCGACCCAATAGAGGCCGTTGTCGAAACGCTCGACGCAGGCCAAATGATCGAAAACCGGGTCGTTGTCTCCGCTGTAGCCGACGACGATCCACAGACGGCCGCGCCCCGCGTCGTCGAACACCGGCGTCATCATTTCCGAGTGTCGCCGGAGGTCGTCCTCCGTGTTCATGAGAACGAACCCCGTGCGCTGACCGTGGAGATGGATCACCGCCTTGTCGGCCATATCGGCAGGCTTGTAGAGTTGCGAGGCGGCAAAGTCGTACACGGCGGGAAATTCATTCAACAGAGCGCTTGCGCGCATGACGAGAGGATCAAAGTTCGTCGTCAACCCTCGATCCACAAAACCTTCTTGCATCAGACGGGCGATACATATGTGCGCCCAATTGATTCTTGCCCCATCGACGTACTCGGCAATCAATGCGCGGCCCTCATTGGACATCAGCTCTGCCATGCATCGCGCATAGGTCTTCTTATCGGCGCGTGCGTATGCCCGCGGATGATCCTTCGCGATTCGTTCGACAAAACCTTTGGCCGCCGGAATGCCGGCCGTCACCGAGCATCCGGCCCCGATGAGGAGGCAGCATCTGGCGCCGCGTCGCTTCGCCGCGCTTATCGTTTCGACCACATCCGCGATGGTACGTCTTGGGATCGATGCAGGCGGCATGGGCGCCCTGTCCGTGTATCGGGCATAGCGGCGACGGCTCGCTCGTCGAGCAAAGGCCTTCGGTTCGCGCAAGTCTAGGCCCGATTTGACGAAAATCTCAACTTCAAGCTGTAGCGCCCCCCTCACCCAGCTTCGGGTAAGGCGCGTCTTGGCGACGCGCCAACCCTTCGCATCCCTCTCCCCCGCTCGCGGGGGCGAGGGAAGCGATGAGCGACGAGGGGCTAGATCGACCGGCCTTTCAGGCGGCGGCGGAGCTCTTCGGCGTTGGCCCTGGCGCCGGGCATGTGCGGGTTGACCGCCAGCGCCTTCTCGAAGGCGGCCAGCGCCGCTTCCTCGTCGTCGAGCGCCGAGCGCACGAGGCCGAGGCCGGAGAGCGCGCCGAAGTGGCGCGGCTCGAGCGCCAGGGTCCGGTCGATGTCGGCGATCGAGGCGGCGTAGTCGCCGACCAGATAGAACACCGTCGCCCGCTTGTTCCAGCCCTCGGCGAAGCCGGGCGCGATCTCGACCATGCGGGTGAAGGCGCTGAGGGCGCCGGCAAAATCCTCGCCGCCCATGGCGTTGACCCCGATCTGCATCAGCCCGTTGACCTTGTCGTCGTCCGACGTCATCCAGATGCGCCAGATCGTGCCTTCGATGTCCTGCGCCTCGATCGGATCGGGCGTGACGTGCAGGCGGTCGAACAGGGCATCCAACCGCGGATCGCCCTGATCCGCGCCGGCCGACATCGCGCCGCCGAGGAGCAGCAACGCGGCGGCGAACAGGGACAGCCACCTGGACCGAACAGCGCTCATAGTACTGAAGTATCGCCCGCGCGCGGGCCTTGCCAAGGACAAAACGAGGGTTGCGACCGCGCCCGAGGCAGTCGATGCTGGCCGCCGATCGCCGCGGGCATTTCGCAGGGAAGACGGGAATCATGGCGGCAGCGGACTATTTCTCAAGCAGTTACACGGCGGCGCGCGAGAAGTTCCGCGCCGCCGCGCGGGACGCCGGCGCGGCGCTGGAGAGCCATCGCAACCCCGCGAGCGGGCCGGCCGGCGAGGCGCTGTCGACCGACACGGCGCGGCTCGGTCCGGCGCGGGCGGCGCGGCTCCTGGTGACGATCTCGGCGACGCACGGCGCCGAAGGCTTTTGCGGCTCCGGCATCCAGGTCGGATCGCTCATCGCCGGGCTTTACGGAGACCTGCCGCCCGATACCGCCGTGCTGGCGGTGCACGCGATCAATCCGCACGGCTTCGCTTGGCTGCGCCGGGTCACCGAAGGGAACATCGACCTCAACCGCAACTACGTGGACCACGCCGCGCCCTATCCGGCGAATGAAGGTTACGAGACGCTGCAGGACGCGATCTGCCCGCGCGAGTGGAGCGATGCCGCGTTGGCTCGCGCCCGGGCGATCCTCGACGCCTATGCCGCCGAGCATGGCGACATGGCGCTGCAGGCGGCGATGAGCGCCGGCCAGTACACGCATCCCGACGGCGTCTTTCACGGCGGCCGCGCCCCGACCTGGTCGCACCGCACCCTGATCGACATCCTGCGCCGGGAGGGCGCCGGCGCGGCCCGGGTCGCGGTCATCGACTTGCACAGCGGGCTCGGGCCCTACGGCCATGGCGAGATCATCAACGACCACGCGCCCGGCACGGCCGGGTTCGGGCGCGTCGTCGCCTGGTACGGCGACGAAGCGACCTCATCCGAGGCGGGAACCTCGACTTCGGCGGTCGTCCAGGGCCACACGCTTCTCGGCGTGCTCGGCGCCGTGCCGCGCGCCGAGGTGACCGGCGTCACGCTCGAATACGGCACGGCGCCGCTGGACGAAGTGCTGACCGCCCTGCGCGCCGACAACTGGCTGCACCTGCACGGCGACCCGGCCTCGGCGCAGGGGCGCGAGATCAAGGGGCGCCTGCGCCGCGCCTTCTATCCCGACGCCGACGACTGGAAACAGATGGTCTGGAAGCGGGCGGCGGAGGTGCAGCGCCGGGCGCTGGCCGGCCTGGCCGGGCCGTGAGCGCGCCGCCCTAAGCCGACAGGATGCCGGCGGCCGGTCCGACCTCGATAACCGCCGGCGCCACCCGTTCCGCGGCGATCGCGTCGAGCCGTCGTCCCTGGAACAGCGATATGCCGAGCCCGCGGCCCCACGCGATGGCATCGTCGGAATCGCAGTGGCAGACGATCAACCGTTGCGGACCCGCCTGCGCGATCCGTTCCTGGAGCACGGCCCGTTCGGCGGACGAGACGTCGATCGCCATGGCCGGGGTCCACAACAGTTTGAGCAGGTCGACCGCCAGCGCCCCGATATCGATGAACGGCAGGCTGACATGCGACAACCCGTCGAGGCAGATGCGGTAGCCGCGCTGGTACGCATAGTCGCGCACGAACAAATAGCTGCCGAGGTCGGCGAAGACGTCGATCTTGTGAAGCTCGATCACCACGGAGCGGCGCACCGCCTCGTCGAGGCCGGCCTCGAATGCCTGGAAGTCCGGCGACAGCACCGTGGAGACGTTGAGGTTCAGGCTGAACCGGCCGGACCGCAGGAAGCGCGATTGCAGCGCCTCCGCCGCAAGGCTGACGCCCTTGCCCGAGGTGAGCAGGGCCAGCATCTGCCGGTCGAGAGTCTTGGTCAGATGCTGGAACAGCCAACGGTCGGCGGCGAGCCGCCGGCCCGGCGCAACGATCCGCTCGAGATCGCCGATCGAGACATAGAGCTCCTCGAATTGCCGGGTCAGCGTCATGTCCTCGTCGACGGCGTAGACCGGCTGGAAGCGCACCGCCCAGGACAGATCGCTGGCCGCGAGCCTGCCCGCGATGGCGGCGAACTGTACGAGGTCGAGCGTCGCGCCCTCGCCAGCGGCGGCCGGGGCAGGCCCAGCGCCGGGCGAGCTCGCGCCGGCCGCGAGCGACCGGACCAAGCCGAGGAACTCGGCGAAGCTCTCGGTCAGGTTGACGATGGTGCAGAAATCGGCGTCGCCCAGCGACCCCAATTGGATCAGCGGATCGTCACGGAACAGGTATTGAATCTTGCGGATTTCCTCCTTGATCGCGGGGAGCCGCACCGTCTTGCAGACGACGACCAAATCGGAACTGCCGAGCACGAACACCCGCCCGAGCAGCCCTTCGGCGAGCGAGCGTATCCGACCGAGGGCATAGATCAGGTTTTCGCCGCGTGAGTGCGTTCCCAGCTTCGAGAGATGGAAGTGGAACGCCCAGCCGCGCTCGCGGTGCGCGCCGATCCCCTCGAGATACTCGAGAAGCGCCCGCTCCTCGCTGCCCTTCGGTTTCACGATTGAGGGTCGTGTCGGCATGGCCTTCGATCCAGGTTTCGGCACCGGCGCGCTGTTGTTGCAATGCCCAGTTGCGGATCCGACCGCTCCGGGGGCGGACCGAAAGAAGTTTCGGCCCCGGAACCGTAAGGATTGGTTAAAGGTGCGCGGGCCGGCCTAGTGTCCTGTCCCAGAAATTCGTTTTCGAATTTCTGGGACCCGCTGCGCCGGAGCGCCAGCGAGGCGAGTAAGCAGGCCACTAGATTCAAATACTTAGTGGCCCGTTCACCCCAAAATTCGTGAAATGAATTTCGGGGACGGGACATTATGAGGCCGCCGCGGCCGCCCGGGGCAGGCCGCGCAGCCCCGGCGGGGCCGGCCCGCCGGTCGCCCAGTCGAGCAATTCGACGGTATGCAGGACCGGCAGGCGGGTGGCGCCGGCGAGCTGCGTCATGCAGCCGATGTTGCCGGTGGCGACCAGGTCGGCGCCGACGCTCTCGATATTGCGCACCTTGCGCTCGCGCAGCGCGCTCGCCAGGGCCGGCTGCAACAGGTTGTAGGTGCCGGCCGAGCCGCAGCACAGATGCCCTTCGGGGATCTCGCGCAGCGCGAAGCCGGCGGCCGCCAGCAACGCCCTGGGCTCGGCCGTGATCCGTTGACCGTGCTGCATCGAGCAGGCGGAGTGGTAGGCGACGGCGAGACCGGATTGCGCCAGCGCGGGCCGCAGCCCGATCGCGGCCATGAACTCGGTCACGTCGCGGGCGAGCCCGGCGACCCGCGCCGCCTTGCCGGCCCAGGCCGGATCGGCGCGCAGCATGAAGCCGTAGTCCTTGACCGTGGTGCCGCAGCCCGAGGCGTTGACGATCACGGCGTCGAGCCCGTCGCCGTCGAGCTCGGCGTGCCAGGCCGCGACGTTGGCGCGCGCCGCCGCCAGCGCCGGCCGCTCCTTGCCCAGGTGGTGCGTCAGCGCGCCGCAGCAGCCGGCGCCCCGCGCCACCACCACCTCGACGCCGTGGCGGGTCAGCAGGCGCACCGTCGCCTCGTTGATCTGCGGCGCCAGCACCTGCTGGGCGCAGCCGGTGAGCAGCGCCACGCGCGCGCGCCGCTGGCCCTCGGCGGCAAAGACCTGCGGGCGGTCCACCGCGCTTGGCGACGGAACGGCGGCCGGCGCCAGCCCGGCCATGGCCTTGAGCCGGCCCGGCAGCAGGCGCGCGAACGGGCGCGCGAAACGGGCGCCGCCGAGCGCGAGGCAAAACAGTCCCGGCCGCGGCAGCACGACCGCCAGCAGGGCGCGCAGCGTCCGTTCGGCCAGCGGCCGCCGGAACGTCTCCTCGATGTGCCGGCGCGCGTGATCGACGAGGTGCATGTAATGCACGCCCGACGGACAGGTGGTCATGCAGGCGAGGCAGGACAGGCAGCGGTCGATGTGCTTGACCACCTTGGCCGAGGCCGGCCGGTCGTTCTCCAGCATGTCCTTGATCAGGTAGATGCGGCCGCGCGGGGAATCGAGCTCGTCGCCGAGCAGCACGTAGGTCGGGCAGGTCGCGGTGCAGAACCCGCAATGCACGCAGGCGCGCAGGATCTTGTCGGCCTCGGCGACGTCGGGGTCGGCCAGTTGGGCGAGGGTGAAGCCGGTCTGCATGGGCCGCCGTCGTCTCAGAGCTCGGGCGGAAAAAGGGGAAAAAGGGGACAGTCCCCTTTTTCGACACGCGGACTTGCTGTGATTTTGTGAAAATAAAGGGGACTGTCCCCTTTTTTCGCCGGCATTCGTTCACACCTTCTACAACCCGGCCGCGAGGCGGCCGGGGTTGAGGATGCGGCGCGGGTCGAAGCTGTCCTTGACCCGGCGGGTCAGCGCCGCCAGCGGCTCCGGCTGCGGCTCGAACACCGGCACGGCGAGGCGCAAGCTGTCGGGGGCGCGCATCAGCGTGGCATGGCCGCGCCCGGCCACGGCGGCGCGCACCGGCCCGGCGCCGGCGTCCGCCGCCGGCGCCAAGGCGAGCCACAGCAGGCCGCCGCCCCAGTCGTAATAATGCCGCGCGTCGGGCCGCAGCGCGGCGATGGCGGCCAGCACCCCGGCGCCCGCGGCCGGCGGCACGGACAGGCGCCACACGACCGCTTGCGGATCGGCCGCCAGCGGCGCGACGTCGCGCAGCTCGCGCCACAGCACGGCCGAGTCGCCGCTTTGCAACTCGTCCAGCGGCGCGCCGAAGTCGGCGAGCGCGCCGCGCAGCGCGGCGCAGCGGTAGTCGACGGACGGTCCGGTCCCCTCGACGCGAATCGCGGTGACGGCGGCGCCGGCTCGCGCGACGCGTTCGACCATCGAGCCCGCCGCCGGCCCGATCGGCAGGTGGGCGGCGCCGGAGACCTCGTGCGCGCTCTGCAGCGCCCGCGTCATCGCCCGGACCGCCGCGGCGTCGTCGAGGCCGAGCAGCAGCACGGTGCGCGTCGTCTCCGGCGCCGGCAGCACCTTCACCGTCACCTCGGTCAGCGCGGCGAGGCTGCCGTGCGACCCGGCCATGAGCTTGCACAGATCGTAGCCGGTGACGTTCTTGACGACACGGCCGCCGGACTTGAAGGCCTCGCCGCGGCCGCTGACGGCCTTGAACCCGAGGAAGTGGTCGCGCGCGGCGCCGGCCTTGATCCGTCGCGGCCCGGCGAGGTTGCAGGCGAGGACGCCGCCGATGGTGCCGCGGCCGGGCCGGCCGCCGTAGAGCGGCCCAAGGTCCGGCGGCTCGAAGGCGAGTTGCTGTCGCTTTTCGGCGAGTGCCGCCTCGATGACCGCCAGCGGCGTGCCGGCGGCGGCGCTCAAGACCAGCTCGTCGGGCTCGTAGAGCGCGATCCCGACGAGGCCGCTGAGGTCGAGCAGCCGGCCCGCCTGGACCGGGCGGCCGAAGCCGCGCTTGGAGCCGGCGCCGGCCAACTCCAGCGGTTCCTCCTCGGCCGCCGCCCAGGCCACCGCCTCGGCCACCTGGGCCGCCGTCGCCGGTTTCAGCACCTCCGTCATGGCCGGCCGACCCGGTTCTAGAATCGCGGCAGGTCGGGGAACGGCAGTTGCCCGCGATGCACGTGCAGGCGGCCGAGCTCGGCGCAGCGCCGCAGTTCCGGGAACACCTTGCCGGGATTGAGCAGGGAGTCGGGGTCGAAGGCGCATTTCAGCCGCTGCTGCTGCTCGAGGTCGATCGCGCCGAACATCACCGGCATGAGGTCGCGCTTCTCGACGCCGACGCCGTGCTCGCCGGTCAGCACGCCGCCGACCTCGACGCACAGCTTCAGGATCTCCGCCCCGAAGTCCTCGGCCGCCGCGAGCTCGCCCGGCTTGTTGGCGTCGTACAGGATCAGCGGGTGCAGGTTGCCGTCGCCGGCGTGGAACACGTTGGCGACGCGCAGGCCGTAGCGCGCCGACATTTCCGCCATGCGCTTCAACACCAACGACAGTTGCGCCCGCGGGATCGTGCCGTCCATGCAATAGTAGTCCGGCGAGATGCGCCCGACCGCCGGAAAGGCCGCCTTGCGGCCAGCCCAGAAGCGCTCGCGCTCCGCCTCGCTCGCGCTGGCGCGGATCGAGGTCGCGCCGTTGGCCCGCGCGATCCCGGCCACCCGGTCGATCAGGTCGTCGACCTCGGCCGCCGGCCCGTCGAGCTCGACGATCAGCAGCGCCTCGACGTCGCGCGGATAGCCGGCGTGGACAAAGTCCTCGGCGGCGTGGATCGCCGGGCGGTCCATCATCTCCATGCCGCTGGGGATGATGCCGGCGCCAATGACGGCGGCGACGCAGTCGCCGGCCGCCTCGGTGCTGGGGAATCCGACGAGCAGCGCCCGCGCCGTTTCCGGCCGGCGCAGGATGCGCACCGTCACCTCGGTGACGACGCCGAGCAGCCCTTCGGACCCGGTGACAAGACCGAGCAGATCGTAGCCGGCGCCGTCCAGATGCTTGCCGCCGAGCCGGACCACCTCGCCGGTGATCAGCGCCAGCTCGACCCCAAGCAGGTTGTTCGTCGTCACGCCGTATTTCAGGCAGTGCACGCCGCCCGAGTTTTCCGCCACGTTGCCGCCGATGGTGCAGGCGATCTGGCTCGACGGATCGGGCGCGTAATAGAAGCCTGCCTGCTGCACCGCCTCGGTGATGGCGAGGTTGGTCACGCCGGGCTGCGCGACGACGCAACGGTTATCGAGGTCGATTTCGAGAATCCGGTTGAACTTGGCCAGGCCGAGGAGGATGCCGTCGGCGAGCGGCAGCGCCCCGCCCGACAACGATGTCCCGGCCCCGCGCGGGACCACCTTCACGCCGTTGGCGTGGCAATAGCGCAGCACCTCGGAGACCTGCCGCGTCGTGCTCGGCAGGACGACCGCCAGCGGCGGCTGGCGATAGGCGGTCAGCCCGTCGCTTTCGTAGGCGCGCCGCTCGTCGGCGTCGCCGATCACCGCCTCGCCCGGGACGATGCGCCGCAGATCGGCGACGATCGCGTCGCGGCGGGCGATGGTGCGCGGGTCGGGTTCCGGCATCTGCATGAGGGGGCGCGCCTTCTCGCCGCTGCGCGAGGCCGCCCTCGATCGACGGCCTCGGCCGCCACTTTGGCCTTGGCGGCGGCCGCGGTCAATGCGGCAGGGCCCGGGGGTGACGTAAGGGATTTTGTGTCAGGGAGGGAAAGGGGTACTCCCGTGGG
>JBBECF010000106.1:0-25105 GCA_040881945.1 Dongiaceae bacterium
TGCGCTTCGGCATCGGCATGAACACCGACCACACGCTGGAAGAGGTCGGCCAGCAGTTCTCCGTGACCCGCGAGCGCATACGCCAGATCGAGGCCAAGGCGCTGCGCAAGCTCAAGCACCCGAGCCGGTCGCGCAAGCTGCGGAGTTTCCTCGATACGTAGAGCTCAGTCGTCAGTCGTCAGTTTTCAGTACGTGCCGGCACTGATAACTGATTACTGTAAACCGATGACTGGCTTCGGGCCCGTAGTTCAGTTGGTCAGAACGCGCCGCTCATAACGGTGTAGTCGCAGGTTCGAGTCCTGCCGGGCCCACCGCTGCCGACACGCGCGCCGTTTCACGCCGTTCGAAGGCGCGTCATTTCCGCCTCGAACTCGAAAAGCAGTTGGGCGGCTTCCTCCTCGGGCAGCCAAAGGGTCATCTGCGGGAAGATGGTCCGATACAGAGAGACGCGCGTCGGATCCCAGGGCAACGTCTGCGCCGCCCTCGCCTCGGCGAGAATGCGGTGGAGCCGCGAGCGCACCTTGTCGGGGTCGGGCCGGTAGGCGGGAGGAGAGTCCGCGCCGAACAGGTCGGCCTGCGATTCCGGCACGAACAGGTCGGGCTGGCGGGTGCGGGACATGGGATCGTCGCGCTCGTGGGTGCGAATCTAGCGTAACATACACGAAACGGCCGGCCGTCGCGAGCCTTGCCGCGGAATCATCCCTGCTCCGGAAACGCCGCCCGGTACGCCGCGTCGATCGCGGCCATCCGGTCGATGGTGAAGGCGAGGCTGTCGGCAACCGCGCCGAAATGATTGATTTCGTCGAGTGAAAGCATCCTCCCTTTGCGCGACTTCAGGTATTTGTCGAGCACCTGATACCCGCCGATGTGGAACTCCCACACGGCCTGCGGCACCGGCTCGAAGCACTGGGTCTTGTTGATCCAGACAGCCTGCTCCTGGGGCGAATAGCGCACGGTCTCGACCGTGTGATCCCCCTTGCCATGGTAGACGGCCAATCCACCGCGCGGCAGTTCGCGCATCAAGTGCGCCTGCACCAGCGCCCAGCCGAGGCCCGACAAGGCTTCGAAATCGTCCGCCGCCTCGGGAAACGGCACGCGCGGAAAATCGATGCGCAGGAACTCGGCGTAGCGCGCGCGGTACGCCGGCGCGTGCAGCACGGCGTAGATGTAGCCGAGGATTTCCTCGGGTGTGTAATGGTGCTCGTAGCGGGCGTCGAGAAAGGCGCGAAAGTCGGAGGCAAGGTTCTCTGGTCCTGTATCTCCATTGCCGAAGCGCCATAATGGAAATACTTGGTTCGCTTCCCTACTCCGATTCGATACCACACAGTCGTTTGCGGGCACGTCCGCTATGAAGGCGTGCTGCCAATTCTTGGTACCGATGCCACGGGGGGCGAGCAGGGTAATGTTTGCGCGACCGGCGACGTGATCCAACAGTTCGCGCCTGGGGCGATCCATCGTGAGACTGCTGAACTCACTCCAGCGGTTGTCGAAGGGGCGGTACGCGATAAGTTGGGGCGGGGTCGCCTTGCCACTGCGCACAGCGGTTCGAACATCGGGAAGTGACCAACCGCGGTTACTCTTCAATCCGTAGCGCCGTTCCAATTCATCGTCGGAAATGCCGGGGTCTGCCAACTCTTTCAACTTCCTTTTCATTTCGACTTCGGTAAAGGACACGGCGAACGCGTCTCTGTGGGTCTGGAAACCGAGCACATTGATCGGGAAGGTGTCGGTCAACCGTTGGTGTCGCTGATATTCATCGCGAAGCCGGGCGTCCTGGCGCGCAAAGAGGTAGAAGGGAGCGACGGGTTCGAGCGTCAGCCAAGCAACGCTTTCCAGCGTCCCCTCCGCCGCTACCTTATACTTGTCGAGCCGCTTGCCCCAAAGGTCTCCACGCCATACGCCGCGTTCGAGGCCGGGCCGCTTCACGAACAAGCTGATCGCGACGCCCTGCTCGATGTCGAAGACGTTCTCGTCCTTCGAGCCGTCCGGCGCGCGTTCCTTCTTCTTGGCGCTGCCGTGCAGGTCCAGAACGTAAATCCGCTCGAAGCTGCGCATCAGCGATTGGCGCATGCCCCGGAACGTCGGATTGTCGAGCCATGAGTGGTTCGTGATGACACCGACTATGCCGTTCTCTATCCCCGGAACCGAGTGCTCGATCAATTTGCCATCGGGCGCTATGGTCCTGAAAGTGAATCCGTCCATCTTCATTTGGGCAAAGCGGATGAATTTGACGTAATCGTCCTGCAGCCATTTCGGATTTTTCTCGCCGAGCGGCCTCCTTTCGTCCAACCCATCTACGGTTTTCTCCCAAGTGAACTTGTATTCGTCGATTGCCGCCGTGATCCACGCACCCTTGTTCTTGGAGTGGCCCGAGTAAGGAGGATTTCCGGTGATGACGAGAATGGGCTTTTCTTTAACCGCCTGGGCCGCCTCCACCTCGGCGCTGACCGCGGGAAGCAGCAAATTCGCCTGGGGCTCGATCGGCTCCAGGGTGTTGGTCAGAAAGACCTGAAGGCGCTCATCGTCTTTCAGCGGGTGCTTCTGGTCCCGGAGATATTGCGACAGCTTCAGGTGCGCGATGGTGTAGGGCGCGATCAGGTACTCGAAGCCGAAAATGTTCTTTAGAAAATGATCGCGCACGATCAGGTCGGCACGGCCGGAATCCGGACCACCTAAATTGTCGAAGATGCGTTGAAACACTTCCAGCAGAAACGTTCCGGTTCCGCAGGCGAAGTCGAGCACGGTCACGCGCCGATGGTCGGCGAGGCCGTCCCGGATTCCGAAGCTGTCTTTAAGAATGTCGTCCACCGCGCGCACGATGAAGTTCACGATCGGCGGCGGGGTGTAATACACACCTCGGCTCTTGCTGGTCTGCTTGTCGTAGGCGCGCAGATAATCCTCGTAGAAGTAGATGAACGGATCGCGCTCGAACAGGCGGTGCTCTTCCTCGTCGGCCGCCCGCACCTTGCGGCTGACCGCCTTGCGCCGCCGGAACGACAGGTCCTCTTGGATGGCCCGCAGGTCGAGCCCGTTGACGATGGACAGAACCTCCTCGATCACCCAGCGCACGTCGCCGTATTCGGCTTTCTCGAGCTCGGTCAGAAAATCGACGAGTTCGCGGATGAGCCGGAAGGACCCCGGCACGTATTCTCGCGCATTGTGCAGTGTCACCGCTTGGGTATCCGAATTGAGCCGCGCGAGAAACAGCCCATAGGCCAGCATTTGCGCGAACGCGTCGGCGAATTCCTTCAGCGTCAGTTCATGGAACACCTGATCGCGGAAGATCTGGAAAAGCCCGAAAAGCCGGTCCTCCTTGTGCTCGCGCTCCTGCCGCACCAGTTCCTCGCCCAGATAGCCGCGCAGCAGCTTGCTGCGCGTCGCCAGCGCCAGCGCAAGCGCCTGCGCGCGGCCTATGCCTTCCGGCGCTGCCGAGAAGAATGCTTCCAACAGCTTGGCGACGGCCGCGGCGCGATCCTCGCGCGGCCGAAACCTTGGACTTTCGAGATCGGTTGCGTGGCACAGCGTCTCGCGATGGAGACCGTCCTTGTTGATCCAGATGAAGTGAAGGTAATCGGTCAGAACGATATTTTTCGAGAGGCTCTTGTATCTCTCGATCTGTTCGGATTTCAGCACCTTGTCCAGATTTTCGTCGATCGGCTTGGTTTCGACGTAACCGAGAATCATGCCCTGGCGTTTGATCTTGAAGTCCGGTGCGCCCTTGCCCGCCGCCCGCTTGGGTTCGTGCTGGACAGTAGTGTTGCCGCCCGCTGTCTTGGCAGCGAACTCGTTCAACAGCGCCTCCAAGGCCGAGCGGCCGGTGTGCTCGGTTTGCTCGCTGAGCGGCGTTTCGCGCAGCTTGCGCAGGTATGCGTCGAAGATGTTGGCCATGAGTCGCTTTTGATTGGTGGAGCCTTCATCGACAAATTACAGGTGAACCGCGAACATCGGAAGGGCGAAAACAATGCTTGCCGAACCAAGAAGGGCACCAGCCCCATCCAGCAGTTCTCGGTGACCCGCGAGCGCATCCGCCAGATCGAGGCCAAGGCGCTCAGGAAGCTCAAGCACCCGAGCCGCTCGCGCAAGCTGCGCAGCTTTCTGGATACTTAGAGCCGTCAGCTATCAGCTTTCAGCGGCCGCGCCGCCGAGCCGTTCTCAAGGGATTGACGGCACTGGGCCGTTGGCTGATAGCTGACGGCTGACCGCTTCCAAGGGCCCGTAGTTCAGTTGGTCAGAACGCGCCGCTCATAACGGTGTAGTCGCAGGTTCGAGTCCTGCCGGGCCCACCAGCCTTCGCTCGCGGAGCGAGCAAGGCTGCCGCGCCGAAGCCCGCAGGGCGAAGGCGGGCCGCTGCGTCCGCGAGCTACGGCTCGGCAAACCGGCCGGGTTGCCGTCGGCGACCGCCTTGCGCTACAAGACGCGGCCCGGCCGTCGCGCCGTCCGCCCGCCCAACCAGGAGAACCCATGCCCGCCTACCAGTACATCTACGTCATGAAGGGCCTGTCGAAGGTCTATCCGGGCGGGCGCAAGGTGCTCGAGGACATCTGGCTGTCGTTCCTGCCGGGCGCCAAGATCGGCGTGCTCGGCCTCAACGGCTCCGGCAAGTCGACGCTCTTGCGCATCATGGCCGGGCTCGACGCCGATTTCGGCGGCGAGGGTTGGGCGGCGGAGGGCGCGACGGTCGGCTTCCTGACGCAGGAGCCGGCGCTCGACCCGGCCAAGGACGTGCAGGGCAACGTCCTCGAAGGGCTGGCCGCGACCACGGCGCTGCTCGACCGCTTCGAGGCGGTGAGCGCGCGCTTCGCCGAGGAGCTGACGGCGGACGAGATGGACGCGCTGATCGCCGAGCAGGGCGAGCTGCAGGAGAAGATCGACGCCGCCGGCGCCTGGGACCTGCAGCGCACCGTCGACATCGCCATGGACGCGCTGCGCTGCCCGCCCGGCGACGCCGACGTGGCCAAGCTGTCGGGCGGCGAGCGGCGCCGGGTCGCGCTGTGCCGCCTGCTGTTGCAGAAGCCGGACCTGCTGTTGCTCGACGAGCCGACCAACCACCTCGATGCCGAGTCGGTGGCCTGGCTCGAACGCTTCCTGGCCGAGTACGAGGGCACGGTGGTCGCCGTCACCCACGACCGCTATTTCCTCGACAACGTCGCCGGCTGGATCCTGGAGCTCGACCGCGGCCGCGGCATCCCCTGGGAGGGCAACTACTCGTCCTGGCTCGAGCAGAAGCAGGCGCGGCTGGCGCAGGAGGAGAAGCAGGAGACGGCCCGCCAGCGCACGTTGCAGCACGAGCTGGAATGGATCCGCCAGTCGCCGCGGGCGCGCCAGGCGAAGAGCAAGGCGCGCCTCTCGGCCTACGAGACCCTGCTCGCCGCGGGCGGCGAGCGGGCGGCCGAGTCGGCCCAGATCACCATCCCGCCGGGACCGCGGCTCGGCGACCTGGTGGTCGAGGCCGAGGGCCTGCGCAAGGGCTACGGCGACCGGCTGCTCATCGACGGCCTGAACTTCCTACTGCCGCGCGGCGCCATGGTCGGGGTGATCGGCCCGAACGGCGCCGGCAAGACGACGCTGTTCCGCCTCATCACCGGCCAGGAGAAACCCGACGGCGGCACTTTACGCGTCGGCGAGACGGTGCGGCTCGGATATGTCGACCAGTCGCGCGACGCGCTGTCGCCGGAGAAGACCGTGTGGGAGGAGATCGCCGAGGGCCGCGACGAGATCGAGCTGGGCAAGCGCAAGGTGGCGAGCCGCAGCTACGTCGCCGGCTTCAACTTCAAGGGCGCCGACCAGCAGAAGAAGGTGGGCCAGCTCTCGGGCGGCGAGCGCAACCGCGTGCATCTCGCCAAGGTGCTGAAATCCGGGGCCAACCTGCTGCTTCTCGACGAGCCGACCAACGACCTCGACGTCGACACGCTGCGGGCGCTGGAGGAGGCGTTGCTCGACTTCGCCGGCTGCGTCATGGTGATCAGCCACGACCGCTGGTTCCTCGACCGCATCGCCACCCATATGCTGGCCTTCGAGGGCGACAGCCAGGTGGTATGGTTCGAGGGCAACTACCAGGACTACGAGGCCGATCGCCGCCGCCGGCTGGGCGCCGAGGCCGACCAGCCGCACCGCATCAAGTACCGGCCGCTGACCCGCGGCTGATCGGCGATTACTGCGCGGCGCTCTGGTTCTGCACCGGCGCCGCCGCGCGCTGCCGGAGCACGTCGTTCAGCGCCGCCACCCGCCCGCCGCCCTTCTGGATCACGGCGGCGAAGTCGTCGCGCTGCGTCAGCGCCATGCTGACGCCCTCGACGACCATGTCGATGATCTTGAATTCGGCGCCGTCCCATCGCATGCGCCAATCGACGCGCACGTTCTCGGCGTTCGGGCGCACGATCTCGCCGCGGACCGTGGCGTAGCCGTCCTCGTCATCGCGCACCGCCTGGACCCGGTACGCCTCGCCGGAGTAGGTGGAGAAACGCTCGATATAGGTGCGGACGATGAAGTCCTCGAACAACTTCAAGAACTCCTGCCGCTCCGCCTCGGCGGCGCTGCGCCAGTAGCGGCCGAGCGCGAACTTGCCGATCCCGGGCAGGTCGAAATGCGCCGTCAGCAGAGCGCGGAAGCGGTCCGCGCGCTCCGGTTGCGACAGGCCACGCTCGGTCAGCATCTCGACCGCCCGGGCGCCGAGGTCGCTGACGAACGCCCCTGGGTCGGTCGCGCCGGCGCCCGCTGTCGGGCGATTCGCGGCAAGGCCGAGGACAACGCAGAAGACCGCGGCCAGGAAATGACGGCGTCCGCGCATGCTAGTTTACCTCCACGTCTTCGCTGGCGGCTTCCGAATCCTCGAAGATGATGCCCGGGTAGTCCTCTTCCCCGGCCGGTGCGCCGTTGCGGATGGCGTCGTCCCGCCGCTGCCGGTACAGGCTGCGGATCGTGGCGTAATAGTCGATCGCCCCCTCGCGGATCTCGTCGAGGGTGTGCAGGTTGCGGGCGCGCAGATCGATGCCCTCGGCGCCGCTGCGCGCGAACGACAGATCGGCGATGCCGCCGCCGACATAGCGAATCGGGTCGAGGAAGCTGTCGACCGCGCGGCCGATCAGGTCGCGCGGGTTCGACGGCCCCAATATGGGGAGCATCAGATAGGGTCCCTCGCCGGCCCCGGCCACCGCCAGGGTCTGGCCGAAATCCTCGTCGTGATAGGGCAGGTCCATTTCGGCGGCGACGTCGAACAAGCCGCCGATCCCGAGCGTCGTGTTCACGAAGAAGCGGGTCCAGGTCACCCCGGCGCGCTCGGTATCGCCCTGCAGCAGGTCATTGATCAACACCACCGGCGTCGCCAGGTGGCGCAGGAAGTCGCGGATGCGATCCTGCACGAAGTTCGGCAGCGCCGTGTAGTACCAGCCGGCGAGCGGCTTGAAGACCAGCTCGTCGAGACCGTAGTTGACCTCGAAGAAATAGCGGTTGAGCGGCTCGAGCGGATCGTTCGCCTCGTCGTAGGCCGCGCGTTGGATCGGGTCCTGCGGCGCCGTGGCGCAGCCGGCCCCGAGCATCGCGGCAGCGGCCAGCGGACCCAGCAGGGCAGCGCGAATCGATTGCCGACACGAAAGCATGAAAGTCCCGGACGTATTCCCTGCCGCGGCTGCGGCGCCTCGGCCGTCAACCCAGCGTCAAGGTTAACTTGCCACGAATCCCTTAATTATCGGTTGGCGCCCACCCATCGACCGACCCGGTTTTCCCGCCACGGTCAAGTAGCATGGCGACCGGGAAAACGCCATATGGGCCGGCCGCTGCCGCCGCGCCACGCCGGCAATCCGTGACGCCATCCTTGCCCGATTTGTCAGGAGGACCGCCCATGCCCTTGAGAACTCGACATCGGCTGTCCATTGTCCGGCGCGCCTGAGGCGCCGCGGTCAGCCGACCCGCTCGGCGTGATGGCAGGCGACCAGGCGGCCGTCGAGGGCGCGCAACACCGGCCGATTCGCCGCGCACTCGGCCGTCGCGAACGGGCAGCGCTTATGGAAGGCGCAGCCCGAGGGCGGGTCGAGCGGCGAGGGCAGCTCGCCGGTGACGGCAATCCGGGCCGTGCGCAGGCGCGGATCGACGACCGGGGTGCTGGCCAGCAGCGCCCGCGTGTACGGGTGGCGCGGGTGGGCGAAGATCGCGTCGCGCGACCCGTGCTCGACCGGGCGGCCGAGATACATGACCATCACCTGGTCGGCGATGTGGCGCACGACGCTGAGGTCGTGCGAGATGAACAGGTAGGCGAGGCCGAACTCGTCCTGCAGGTCCATCATCAGGTTCAGCACCTGGGCGCGGATCGAGACGTCGAGCGCCGAGACCGGTTCGTCGGCGACGACGATGCCCGGGCGCAGCATCAATGCCCGGGCGATGGCGATGCGCTGGCGCTGCCCGCCCGAGAACATGTGCGGGTAGCGGCGGTAGTGCTCCGGCCGGAGGCCGACCCTGGCCATCATCTCGCGCGCCGCCTGCTCGCGTTCGGCCGCGTTCAGCGCGGTGTTGATTTTCAGCGGCTCCTCCAGGATGGCGCCGATCTTCTTGCGCGGGTTGAGCGACCCGTAGGGGTTCTGGAACACCATTTGGACCGTCGGGCGCAGGCGCCTGAGGGCGGCGCGTCCGGCCCCGGCGGTGTCGGCGCCGGCCAGGCGCAGGCGCCCCGAGGTCGGCGGCTCGATCAGCGTGACCAGCCGGGCGAGCGTCGACTTGCCGCAGCCCGATTCGCCGACCACCGCCAGCGTCCGGCCGCGAACCAGGGTGAAGCTGGCCCCGGCCACCGCCCGCAGGGTGGCGCTGCCGGCGAACAGGCCGCGGCGCACGTGGTAGTGTCGCGTCAGCTCCTCGGCTTCCAGCACCGGCGCGGCGGCGGCCGCGGGTTCGGCGGGCGCGGTCATGGGGCGTGCCGGTCCGCGGTCGGGGCGCCGTCGGCCAACGGGAAGTGGCAACGGACAAGCCGGCCGTCGGCGTCGGCGGTCAGACTTGGCCGCTCGTCTCGGCAGCGCGCCTCGGCGCGGCCGCAGCGCGGATGGAACAGGCAGCCCTGCGGCCGGTCCTCGATGCCCGGCACGACGCCGGCAATGGTCGACAGCCGGCGCCGTCCGATGCTGCGCTCGGGCAGGGCGTCGAGCAGCGCCGCCGTATAGGGGTGGCGCGGCGCGGCGAACAGCCGGTCGACCGGCTGTTCCTCGACCTGCTGGCCGGCGTACAGCACCATGACCCGCTCGGCCGTCTCGGCGACGACGCCCATGTCGTGCGTGATCAGCACCAGCGCCATGCCGCGCTCGCGCTGCAACGCCAGCAGCAGGTCGAGGATCTGCGCCTGGATGGTCACGTCGAGCGCCGTCGTCGGCTCGTCGGCGATCAGCAAGCGCGGGTTGCAGGCGATCGCCATGGCGATCATCACGCGCTGGTTCATGCCGCCGGACAACTGGTGCGGAAAGGCGTCGAGCCGCGTCTCCGCCGCCGGGATCCCGACCCGGTCGAGCAGTTCGATGGTGCGGCGTCGGCGCACGGCGCGTGCCCCGCCCTCGTGCACCTGCAGCGTCTCCATGATCTGGAAGCCGACCGTGAAGCAGGGATTGAGGCTGGTGGCCGGCTCCTGGAACACCATCGCCACCTCCTTGCCGGTCAGGCGCCGGCGCTCGGCCGGCGACAGGGTGAGCAGGTCGTGGCCGGCGAACGCCATGCGGTCGGCGGTGACCTTGCCCGGCCAGGCGATCAGGCCCATCAGCGCCAGCATGGCGACGCTCTTGCCGGACCCCGATTCGCCGACGACGCCCAGCACCTCGCCGGCCTCGAGGACGAGATCGATGCCGTCGACCGCGCGGAAACCCCCGCGCGCCGTCTGGAATTCGACCGACAGGTTGCGGACCTCGACCAGCGCCATCAGCGTTTCAGCTTCGGGTCAAGCGCGTCGCGCAGGCCGTCGCCGGCCAGGTTGAACGCGAGCACGGTGACGAGGATGGCCAGGCCCGGGAACGTCACCACCCACCAGGCGCTTTGCACGAACTCGCGCGCCTTGGCCAGCATGCTGCCCCACTCGGGAATCGGCGGCTGGGCGCCGAGGCCGAGGAAACCGAGCGCGGCCGCATCGAGGATGGCGGTGGAGAAGCCGAGCGTCGCCTGCACGATGAGCGGCGCCATGCAATTCGGCAGCACGGTGATGAACATCAGCCGCAACAGGCCGGCGCCGCTGACCTGGGAAGCGGTGACGTATTCCTTGGTCCGCTCGGTGATGACGGCGGCGCGCGCCAGCCGCACGTAGTGCGGCAGCACGACGATCGCCACCGCCATGATCGCGTTGGTCAGGCTCGGCCCCAGGATGGCGACGATGACGATGGCGAGCAGCAGGGCGGGCAGCGCCAGCATGATGTCCATCGCCCGCATGATCAGGTCCTCGACCACGCCGCGGAAGAACCCGGCGACGAGGCCGAGCCCGATCCCGGCGCCGAGCGACAGCGTCACCACGATGCAGCCGATCAGCAGCGAATAGCGCGCCCCGTGGATCAGCCGCGACAGGATATCGCGGCCGACGTCGTCGGTGCCGAGCGGAAACCGCAAAGACCCGCCCTCGGCCCAGAACGGCGGCGTCAGGAAGGCGTCGCGGTATTGCTCGATCGGCGAATAGGGCGCGATGACGTCGGCGGCGAGCGCCAACACCGTCACGGTCGCGATGACCGAGAGCCCGGCGACCGCGCCGCGGTTCTCGGCGAACGACGCCCAGAACTCGCGTAAGGGGTGGGGCGGCGCGGTCGTATCGAGCGTCGCGGCGGGGGCTTCGGCGGTCATGGTCAGCGGGCGCGGCGGATGCGCGGGTTGATCAGGCCATAGAGCAGATCGACGATCAGGTTGACGGTCATGACCACCATCGCCACCAGCAGGATGCCGCCCTGCAACGACGGATAGTCGCGCCGGCCGATCGAATCGATCAGCCATTTTCCGATGCCGGGCCAGGAAAAGATCGTCTCGGTCAGGATGGCGCCGCCCAGCAGCACGCCGACCTGAAGGCCGATCACCGTCACGACCGGGATCAGCGCGTTGCGCAGGGCGTGCAGGCCGATCACGCGCAGCGGCGGCAGGCCCTTGGCGCGGGCGGTGCGGATGTAGTCCTCGCCCAGCACCTCGAGCATGGCCGAGCGCGTCATGCGCGCGATCACCGCCAAGGGAATGGTGCCGAGCACGAGCGCCGGCAGGATCAAATGGCGCGCGGCCGATTTGAACGCGCCCGGCTGGCCGGACAGAAGGCTGTCGATCAGCATGAACCCGGTGACCGGCTCGAAGAAGTAGACGAGCGAGATGCGGCCCGAGACCGGCGTCCATTGCAGGTTCACGGAAAACAGGATGATCAGCAGCAGCCCCCACCAGAAGATCGGCATGGAATAGCCGGTCAGGGACACGCCCATCACCGTATGGTCCCAGACCGTGCCGCGCCGGACGCCGGCAAGGATGCCGACCGGCAGGCCGACGACGAGGGCGAACAGGATGGCGCAGAGCGACAGCTCGATGGTGGCCGGAAACAGCGTCAGGAATTCGTCCAGCACCGGCCGCCGGGTGACGATGGACTTGCCGAGATCGCCCTGCAGGACGTCGGCGATGTAGATCCCGTACTGCTCCAGGATCGGCCGGTCGAGGCCGAGTTCGGCGCGCAGCATCGCGTGGCGCGCCGGGTCGATGCCGCGCTCGCCGACCAGGAGCTCGATCGGATCGCCGGGGATCAGCCGGATCATCGCGAAGGTCAGCAACGTCACCCCGAAGAAAGTCGGGATCAGCAGGCTGACCTTGGTGAGCAGGAACCGCAGCATCGCGACGATCGAACGACGGGGGGGGGGGGGCCCCCCCCCCCCCCCCCCCCCCGCTGGACCTACCGGGGCCCGTGGCGCAGCTTCTAGCTCCCAGGCGCGCTTTCGGAAGTCAAATCCACGCCGTAAAAGACGTGATAGCCGAAGGGGTCGACCTTATAGCCGACGACCTCCTTGCGCATCGGCACGAACACGACCGAATGGGCGATCGTGACCCAAGGCGCCTCTTCCTTGAAGATGACCTGTGCCTGCTCATAGAGCGCGGTCCGCTGGGCCGTGTCCGCGGTGCGCTTGGCCTGGACCAACAGGTCGTCGAACGGCTGGTAGCACCAGCGGGCGCGGTTGGTGCCGTCGTTCGCCGCGGCGCAGCCCAGCAGCACATAGAGGAAGTTGTCCGGGTCGCCGTTGTCGCCGGTCCACCCCAGCAGAACGGTCTGGTGTTCGCCATCCTTGGAACGCTTCAGATACTCGCCCCACTCGAAACTGACGATAGTGGCCTTGACGCCGACCTTCTCCCAGTCGGCCTGGATCAGCTCGGCCATGCGCTGGGCGTTCGGGTTGTACGGGCGCTGCACCGGCATCGCCCAGATGTCGGTCTCGAAGCCGTTGGGATAGCCCGCGTCGGCGAGCATCTTCATCGCCTTGTCGGGATCGTAGGGGTAATCCGTGACGGCGTCGTTATACGACCAGATGGTCGGCGGGATCGGGTTCTTGGCCGCCTTGCCGGCCCCCTGGAACACGGCCTCGATGATGGCGTCCTTGTTGATCGCCATGTTCAGGGCCTGGCGCACCTCTTTCTTCGTGAACGGCTCCTTCTCGGTATTGAAGGCGAGATAGCCGACGTTGAGGCCCTCCTGTTCCAGGACCCGGAGGTCGGGGTCGGCCTGCATCGCCGCGATGTCGGCCGGGTTCGGATAGGGCATGACGTGGCATTCGCCGGCCTTGAGCTTGGCGTAGCGCACGCTCGGATCGACGGTGATGGCGAACACCAGATCGTCGATCGCCGCCTTGCCGCCCCAATAGTCGGCGACGGCCTTGTAGCGAATGGTGGCATCCTTCTGATAGTCGACGAGCTGGAACGGGCCGGTGCCGACCGGCGTCAGGTCGGCCTGCTCGGGCGTGCCCGCCTTCAGCATTGCTTGGCCGTGCTCGGCCGACATGATGACCGCGAATTCCATCGCCATGTTGGCGAGGAACGGCGCCTCGGGCTGGTTGAGGACGAAGCGGACCGTGTAGTCGTCCACCTTCTCGATGGCCTTCAGCAAATTGGGCATGTCCATGCCCTGGAAATACTCGTAGGTGCCGCCCGAAACCTTGTTGAAGGGATGATCGGCCTTGAGCTGGCGCTCGAAGCTCCAGACCACGTCCTCGGCGTTGAAGTCCCGCGTCGGCGTGAAGGACGCATTGCTATGGAACTTGACGCCCTTGCGCAGACGGAACGTATAGGTCAGTCCGTCGTCCGACACGTCCCAGGATTCGGCGAGACCCGGAACGATCTTGGTCGTGCCGATTTCGAATTCGACCAGGCGGTTGAAGATCGGCCGCGTGGCGTCGAATGTCGTGCCCGAGGTATAGAACGTCGGGTTGAAGCCCTCCGGGCTGCCTTCGGAGCAATAGACCAGCGTCTTGGTTGCTACGGCGACGGGCGCAACCTGTTCCGCCCGCTCTTTCCAGATCCAGTACCCGCCGACGACGACGATTGCGGCAACCACCAAGGCTATAATGCCATTTCGGCTCATGCGACCCTCCTCAACGCGTTCCAGCCCACGGGCAGCGGCCGATGCGACTGCCGCCTCCCAAAACCATTGTAGCGTCCGTCTGTTCGCAAAATGGATTCCGACGGTCCGGCGACGTTCTTGCACGTCCCTCATCCGCCACGCGCGGACGGTAGGCCGGCCCGTCCGAGGATGTCAATAACGCTCGGTCCCGATTGTCGGGCGCATATCGGGGCGCGTTGCAAACCCGCCCCTCGTTTGCCAGCGCCGCGCCCTTTTCCGGGTGCCGCCGATCCGCTATGGTGCCGCCATGGACGAGAGCGCGGCCGCCGCCATCGACGCCCCGTTCGTGGCCGACGGCATCGCCGTCCTGCCCGAATGGATCGATTTCAACGGCCACATGAACGTGGCCTATTACGTGCGCGCCTTCGACATCGCGCTCGACAAGGTCTATGCGCGCGTCGGTTTCGATCCGGCACGGATGAAGGCGGCCAACGCCTCGACCTTCACCGGCGAGATGCATATCACCTATCAGCGCGAGCTGAAGCTGGGCGATTCGGTGCGCGTGACGACGCAGTTGCTCGGCTTCGACGCCAAACGCATCCACCTCGTCCAATGCATGTATCACGCGCGCGACGGCTATCTTGCGGCGACCGACGAATGGCTGCTGCTCTACATCGACATGACGCGCCGCCGGGTCGGCGAGATGCCGGACGATCTGCGCCGCCACCTGGCCCGCGTGCGCGCCGCCCACGCCGCCCTGCCCGTGCCGCCCGAAGTCGGGCGCGCCATCGCCCTGCGCCGGCCGGCCTGAGCGGCCGCGAGGCATTTTAGTGTAGTGGCCTGCTTACTCGCCTCGCTGGCGCTCCGGCGCAGCGGGTCCCAGAAACTCGAAAACGAATTTCTGGGGCAGGACAAGTGTCCCGTCCCCGAAATTCGTTTCACGAATTTCGGGGTGAACGGGCCGCTAAGAGTTTAAATCTAGTGGCCTGCTTACTCGCCTCGCTGGCGCTCCGGCGCAGCGGGTCCCAGAAATTCGAAAACGAATTTCTGGGGCAGGACACTAGGCCAGATCGAACAGCAGGACTTCGCCGGCCGGGTCGCCGGCGAGCTCGATGCGCGGCTCGTCGCTGACGGCGGCGCCGTCGCCCGCGGCCAGCCGGTGTCCGTTCAGGGTGACGGCGCCGCGCACCGCCTGGACCCAGGCGTGGCGGCCCGGCGCGAGCGCGTGCGTCGCCGCGTCGGCGGCGCCGTCGAACAGCGCCGCATAGACGACGGCGTCCTGGTGGACGGTCAGCGCGCCGTCGCGGCCGTCGCGTGCAGCGACCGGGCGCAGCCGGCCCCGCCGCTCTGCCGGCGCAAAGGCGCGCTGCTCGTAGCCGGGCGGCAGGCCCGGGCGTTCCGGCAGAATCCAGATTTGCAGGAAATGCACCGGTTCCGTTTGCGAATGGTTGAACTCGCTGTGCCGGATGCCGGTGCCGGCGCTCATCCGCTGCACCTCGCCGGCGCGGATCACGGCGCCGGTCCCGAGGCTGTCCTTGTGCTCGAGCGCGCCGTCGAGGACGTAGGTGACGATCTCCATGTCGCGGTGGCCGTGCGGCGCGAAGCCGCCGCCCGGCGCCACCCGGTCGTCGTTGATGACGCGCAAGGCGCGCCACCCCATGTGCCGCGGGTCGCGATAATCGGCGAAGGAAAAGCTGTGCCGGCTGTCGAGCCAGTCCAGCTTCGTCGCCCCGCGCTCCGCGGCGGGCCGGAGGCGGATCATCCCGGCGTCCGTCCGGCGCGGCGGGTCAGAACTCCCAGCCGAGCCGGCGGTCGAGCGAGCGTTCGCCGCCGCCGCGGAACAGGATGGCGAGCGCGATGAGGCCCCACATCAACGCGTATTCATAGCCGCCGTTGGTCACAAAGAAGCCGTTGCCGATATGGACCCAGAACATGGCCACCGCCATGAACACGACGACGGCCGCGGCGACCGGTCGGGTGAGGAAGCCGAGCACCAGGGCGAGCCCGCCGAAGAATTCGATCAGCCCGGCGATGAGCGCCCACAGCCAGCCGGGCGTCATCCCGAGCTGCGTGGCGAAGAACTCGCCGGTGCCGGCGATGCCGTAGCCGCCGTACCAGCCGAACAGCTTTTGCGCCCCATGCGGCATGAGGAAGAGTCCGGCCGTCGCCCGGACCAGGGGGTAGGACCACCCGGACAACGCCTCGTAGATCCCGCCCAGGGCGGGGATGGCGAGCCTGGGCGAAGCGATTCGGTCGGTCATGTCTGCGACTCCCTGAATTTCGACATATTGCGGCCTGCGGCGCATCATTGGACCCGGCCAAACGGCCGCCGTCCGCAAGGTTTGCATCCTAGGCCGTTGATCGCGGCGTGAATATCGCGCTGTCGGGAACAATATCGTTGCCGTGAGCGCGACAATCGTACCCCGGTCCCCTGCCTCGGGGGGCAGGCGGCGGCTTAATCTTCGAGGATAAAGGTCACCTCCATGCTGACCCGGTATTCGGTGATCTTGCTGTTCACCACCTTGGCCTTCTGCGACACGATCTCGAGCCCCGAGATGCCGCGCAACGTCTTGGCCGCCCGCCGGAGGCCCTCGTTGACCGCTTCGTGAAAGCCCTTGGACGAGGCGGCGGTAATCTTGCTGACACGAGCAACAGCCATGGTTTCCCCCCCCCTCTTGTTGCGCGATCCGGCTCGAGCGCCGCAGCCCTGCGGCCGCGTGCATCGGTTGGTCGCCTACCCCGGCATTGTGGCATCGAACGGCGACGGCGCAAAGCCGGACATGCCCGTGCCGCCGGTCAATAAGTCGGGTCGAGCCGCAGCCAGCCGTAGCGGTCGGCGGAGCGGACCGCGATTTCGCGCCGGCCCGAAGGGCGGCCGACGGTCAGCGGCACCTCGACGCCGGCCCGGCCAAGCGCCCACACCCGGCGGTAGAAGTCGGCCAACCCGGCCACCGGCGCGCCGGCCACGCCGACGATGACGTCGCCGGGCTCGATCCCGGCCTGCGCGGCGGGGCCGCCGGTCGCCACGCGCAGAACGTGGAGGACGCCGCCCTGCTCCGCCGACGACAAGCCCAGCCAGGGTCGCGGCGCCGTCGTCCTGCGCCCGTGCTCGAGCAGTTCGGCGAGGATCGGCTGCAACGCGTCGATTGGAACGAACATATTGCCGGGCAGGTGGCGGCCTTCGCCCGCGGCGTCGCCGACGAACAGCGAACCGATGCCGAGCAGCCGCCCGTCGCGCCCGACCAGGGCGGCGCCGGCGAAGCTGGCGAGCGGCGGCGTGGTGAAGATCGCGTCGGGCAGCAGATACTCCCAATAGCCGGCGAACTCGCGGCGCGATGCCACGACGGCCGGCCGTGCGGCGACGCCATCGGCGCGGCTGACCATCAGCACCGGATCGGCCTCGCTCAGCCCCGCCGAATCGCCGATCGCCATCGGCGCCGCGTCGAGCGGCTGCAGCGCGCGCAGCAGGCCGAATCCGGTTTCGTGATCGTAGGCCACGATCTCGGCCGGCAGCACGCGGCCGCCGGCCTCGACAATCTCCGTGATTCCGGCCTCGAGGATCAGATAGCCGACGGTCAGCACGAGCCCGCCGGCGTCGATCAGCACGCCCGAGCCTTCGCGCCGGGTGCCGAGCGTCTCGGCCGTGCGCGCGGTCGCCGGCACCTCGGCGCGCACGCCGACGACGGCCGCGAGCACGTCGTCGGCCGTGCGCTCCTGGCCGCGCGTCGCGGTCGGCTCCAGGCTCGCCAGAAGTGTCGCGCCGAGCCCGACGACGAGAAACCGCAATCCGCCGCGCCGCGCCATGGCAATGTCTCCGCAGCCAGCACTGCAAAGGAGATTAGCGCCGCCGCCGCCGCTTGCAAGGAGCGAATCCCCTCGTTCAACCGCCTGCGCTAGACTGCGGCGATGACCGGCCGCGCCGCACTCACCGATTTTCTCACCGCCGTGGGCATAAAGGGGACATTCCTAATTTTCGCGGCCTATCCTCGGGCGAAACGGCCCCAGCAAAAATTAGGAATGTCCCCTTTATCCCTCCCGTTTATCCCTTTCCCGTTTATCCCTTTACACTGCCTGAATTTGTTCCTATCCTGGGCGTCGCGGCCCGCATCCGGCATTCTGGTTGCGGCCGCCCGCCACCGGCCGGCCCGGATTGTACTTGCGCCCCCGGCCGCCGGCGGCGGCTCGCTGTTTGGACATCGTGAATCGGTCGAACCCGGCGAAACGCTGTCAGACGGCGGTTTCGCCGGCCGGACAAATCCAGCCGCCCCGCCGGAGAACGATTCGTCCATTTGCGACATTTTCATGCCGCTCCCCCGCCGGACATGGGGTAGATCGCTCGGTTTTCCCCTCTCGCCGGAGAGCCCGCCGGGGCATGGGCGACCAGCGGTGCCCGGCGGGTCCGCGCCTCTCTCCCGCGGGGATTTCCCGCTGCGCATGGGGTAGGCCGCTCGTTTTTTCGGCCTCCCGCCGGAGAGCCCGCCGGGGCATTGACGGCGGGTGCCTCTGTGGTTCGAGGCAGCCCGGCAGCGCCCGGCGCGGTCGAAGGGCGGCGTCGAGTACGGTCGTGGGCGTTTTTCGGCCGCCTGCGCTAGACTGCGGCGATGACCGGCCGCGCCGCACTCGCTGATTTTCTCACCGCCGTGCGACGGCTGCTCGCGGCGGCCGAGGGCGCGGCGGCGCCGGACGCGGCCGCCGAGATCGCCCGGCTGGCGGCCGTGCTGGCGGGCGTCACGCCGGCGGCCGGCGGCGCCCGCGTCGCGCCGGCGACCGGTCTCGGCGTATGCCGCTGGTGGGGCGCCGCCCTCGACGGCGTGTCGGCCGGGCCGGCCGCCTCCGTCGCCGACGCCCTGCGGGCGCTCGGGCCGCACCTTATTTGGACGCAGAATCCGAACTACCGGCGCCGCCCGCCGGATGCCGGCTTTCTGGACAACTACGGCTACGCCGTAATCGCCGGGCCGCCGCAGGCGGCGAGTCCGCCGCTCGTCGTCGAGCATCGCCTGGCGATGGGCGTCCTGCTGCTCGGTCCCGAGACGCATTACCCGCTGCACGCGCATCCCGCGGCCGAGCTCTACCTTGCCCTCGGCGCGGGCGACTGGTGGCGCGACGCGGGCCCTTGGCGGCGCGAGGCGGCCGGCGCCGTCATCCATCACCCGCCGCATATGCCGCACGCCCTGCGCGCCGGGCCGGCGCCGCTGCTCGCCGTCTATCTGTGGCGCGGCGACCTCGCCACGGCGGCGCGGCTGATCGGCGCGGACTGAACGGTGATCGCCGCGGGATTCATGGCGCGACGGCGTCGGGCCGGTGCTATAAGTCGCGACGTTCCGCGACGGATGCCCTGCCCATGAGCCATGTCTTTCATCGCCAGCCCGCGACGGCCCTGCCGGTGGCCGTCGCCGGCGACGGGCCGTACATCATCGACCGCGACGGCAAGCGCTATCTCGACGCCTCGGGCGGCGCGGCGGTGTCCTGTCTGGGTCACGGCCACCCGGCCGTGAGCCGCGCCATCAAGGACCAGATCGATCGCCTCGCCTACGCCCATACCGGCTTCTTCACGAACGAGCCGATGGAGGCGCTGGCCGACGCCCTCGTCGAGATGGCGCCGCCGGGCATCGATCGCGCCTACTTCGTTTCCGGCGGGTCCGAGGCCGTCGAGGCGGCGCTGAAGCTGGCGCGGCAGTATTTCCTCGAGATCGGCCAGCCGGGGCGCAGCCGCTTCATCGCGCGCTGGCAAAGCTTCCACGGCAACACCCTGGCGGCGCTGTCGGTCGGCGGCAACCGCTGGCGGCGCGAGCCGTTCGCGCCGTTGCTCATCGACGTCGCGCATATCTCGCCGTGCTACGCCTATCGCGGCCGGCGCGACGGCGAGAGCGACGAGGCCTACGGTCGCCGCGTCGCCGACGAGCTCGAGACGGCGATCCGCGAGCTCGGCCCCGAGTCCGTCGCCGCCTTCGTCGCCGAGCCGGTGGTCGGCGCCACCCTCGGCGCGGTCCCGGCGGTGCCCGGCTATTTCAAGCGCATCCGCGAGATTTGCGACCGCTACGGCGTGCTCCTGATCCTCGACGAGGTGATGTGCGGCATGGGCCGCACCGGCACCATGTTCGCCTGCGAGCAGGACGGCGTCGTGCCCGACCTGATCATCGTCGCCAAGGGCCTGGGCGCCGGCTACCAGCCGATCGGCGCCATCCTGGTCTCGGGTCAGATCTTCGCGGCGGTGCGCGACGGCTCCGGCGCCTTCCTGCACGGGCACACCTATATGGGCCACCCGATCGCCTGCGCGGCGGCGCTGGCGGTGCAGCGCGCGATCCGCGACGAGCGCCTGCTCGACAACGTCGAACGCCAGGGGCGCGCGCTCGAAGCGGCGCTGGTCGAGCGCTTCGGCAACCACCGCTATGTCGGCGACATCCGCGGCCGCGGCCTGCTGCGCGGCCTCGAGCTGGTCGCCGACCGCGCCACGAAGCAGCCCTTCGACCCGGCGCTCAAGCTGCACGCCCGGGTCAAGCGCGAGACCATGGCGCGCGGCCTCGTCTGCTACCCGATGGGCGGCACGCTGGACGGCCGGCGCGGCGACCACGTGCTGATCGCCCCGCCGTTCAC
Source organism: Dongiaceae bacterium (assembly GCA_040881945.1). GTDB lineage: Bacteria > Pseudomonadota > Alphaproteobacteria > Dongiales > Dongiaceae > JBBECF01. The sequence goes on from JBBECF010000106.1 coordinate 20,111, forward strand.
CATCGACGGCTCGCACGTCGCCGAGATCGCCGACAAGCTCGGCGCGGCGATCGACGCGGCGATCGCCGCTGGCGGGTGACGCGGCGGACGGGAATGGGCGCGCGCGTCTTTGGGGCTGGGAGGCGGCGGCCGGGTGCTATATATCCGGCGTGATGATCGAGCAACCCGACTCCGGCGACCGCGCGGCCGTCGCGCCGTCCTACCTCGCCGAGCTGAACGAGGCGCAGCGCGCGGCCGTCGAGGCCGTGGACGGCCCGGTCCTGGTGCTGGCCGGGGCCGGCACGGGCAAGACGCGCGTCCTGACCACGCGGCTCGCCCATATCCTGACCACCGGCCGCGCCACGCCGGCGCAGATTCTCGCCGTCACCTTCACCAACAAGGCGGCGCGCGAGATGAAGGACCGCATCTCCCGGCTGCTCGGGCGCCCGGTCGAAGGCTGGTGGCTCGGCACCTTCCACGCGCTCGCCGCCCGGCTGCTGCGCCGCCACGCCGAGGCGGTCGGCCTCAAGCCGAACTTCACCATCCTCGACACCGACGACCAGGTGCGGCTGCTGAAGCAGCTCCTGCAGGCAGCCAATATCGACAACAAGAAGTGGCCGGCGCGCGCCCTGCTCGCCGTGATCGAGCGGTGGAAGGACCGCGGGCTGACGCCGGACAAGGTGACGGCCGCCGAGCGCGGCGATTTCGCGGGCGGCCGCGCCCTCGACCTCTACCGCGCCTATCAGGAGCGCCTGCGCACGCTCAACGCCTGCGACTTCGGCGATCTGCTGCTGCACAACGTGACGCTGTTCACCGCGCACCCCGAGGTGCTTGGCGCCTACCAACGGCAGTTCAAGTACATCCTGGTCGACGAATACCAGGACAGCAACGTCGCCCAGTACCTGTGGCTGCGGCTGCTGGCCCAGGGCCACCGCAATTTGTGCGTGGTCGGCGACGACGACCAATCGATCTATGGCTGGCGCGGCGCCGAAGTCGGCAACATCCTGCGCTTCGAGACGGATTTCCCCGGCGCCCGCATCGTCCGGCTCGAGCGCAATTACCGTTCGACGCCGCACATCCTCGGCGCCGCCTCGGGTCTGATCGCGCATAACGCCGGGCGTCTCGGCAAGACGCTATGGACGGCGCTGGACGAGGGCGAGAAGATCGTCCTGCGCGGCGTCTGGGACGGCGAGGAAGAGGCGCGCGTCGTCGGCGATGAGATCGAGGCCCTGCACCGCGGCGGCCAATCGCTCGGCGACATCGCCATTCTGGTGCGCGCCGGCTTCCAGACCCGCGAGTTCGAAGAACGCTTCATCACGCTCGGCATCCCCTACCGCGTCCTCGGCGGACCGCGCTTCTACGAACGACTGGAAATCCGCGACGCGCTCGCCTACCTGCGCGTCTTGCACCAGCCCGACGACGACCTGGCCTTCGAACGCATCGTCAACACGCCGCGCCGCGGCCTGGGCCCCGGCACGCTGCAGGCGGTGCATGCGCTCGCCCGCCAGCGCGAGGTGGCGATGACCGAGGCGGCGCGCCGCCTGGTCGAGACCGACGAGCTGAAGCCGGCGGCGCGGCGCGCGCTGGCGCGGCTGCTGCAGGATTTCGAGCGTTGGCGGGCGCTCGCGGCCGGAGTGCGCCATACCGAGCTGGCCGAAATCGTCCTCGACGACTCCGGCTACACCGCGATGTGGCAGGCCGACAAGTCGCCCGATTCGCCCGGCCGGCTCGAGAACCTCAAGGAGCTGATCGCCGCCATGGACGAATTCGAGAACCTGGGCGGCTTCCTCGAGCATGTCAGCCTGGTCATGGAGGCGACGGCAGACGCCCAGGGCGAGATGGTCAGCCTGATGACCCTGCACGGCGCCAAGGGGCTGGAATTCGACGTCGTCTTCCTGCCCGGTTGGGAGGAGGGGCTGTTCCCGCACCAGCGCGCCCTCGACGAATCCGGCGCCGCCGGCCTGGAGGAGGAACGGCGCCTGGCCTATGTCGGGCTGACGCGGGCGCGCCGGCGCGCCCATGTCTCGTTCGCCGCCAATCGCCGCATCCACAATCAGTGGCAGAGCGCCCTGCCGTCGCGCTTCGTCGACGAGCTGCCGCGCGACCACGTCGAAATCGCGACCGATTTCGGCCCGGCATCGGCGCCGTCGGCCGGCTGGCCGGGCGGCGGCGATTTCGCCGAGCGGCGCGTCGCACCGTGGCGGACGCGGCCCGCCGCCGGCGCGGTCATCGACGGCAAGGCGCGGACGCTGCCCGACGCGGCCGCAGGCGATTCCTATCCGGTCGGGGCGCGCGTGTTTCACCGTAAATTCGGCTACGGCAGCATCGCCGCCGCCGAGGGCGACAAGCTCGACATCGACTTCGACACGGCGGGGGCCAAGAAGGTGATCGCCAGCTTCGTCGTGCCCGCCGAGCGGGCGGGCTGATCGCGCCCGTGCATGCGGCCGGCGCTGGCTGTTCGACTGGCTCGATATCGTTTCCGATCGGAAGGGAAGGTAACTCATGCAATTCCCGATCAAGGTGTCGTGGCCGGTCGAGCCGGCGAACACCCAAGCCAGGAAGGGCACCCTCGGCAAGACGGTGCAGTCGATCATCGACGAGCTGAAGCCCGAGGCGGCGCACTTCTGTGCCGATAGGGGTAAGGGGCCGAGCATCGAGCAGACGGCCAAGAAATACGGCTAGGTCTTAACCGTCGCCGCGGCCGAGGGCTGGAGATCGACTTCGACAAAGCCGATCCCATGAATATGATCGCCACCTACGGCCTGCCGGACGATGGGAGCGGCTGAGCGTGCGAACGCACCACTGATACGGCGCGAAGCGTGATAAAGGAAGTCCAAGAAAGATAGCGCTGCGCCGGGAGAGAAGTGACGTGATCGTGGAAACAAGTCGGTGCCGGGCGGCTCTCTGACCGAAACCGAAAGGGTGGAACAAAATGATCAATTACCTCTACCTCCGCAATTTTCGCGCATTCAAATCGCAAAAATTTGACCTCGCCAAAATAAATGTCTTTGTAGGTGCGAATAATTCTGGAAAATCCAGCGCTCTTAGTGCTCTTAATCTGTTAGCGCAGACTATTACCGACAACGAATCTGGGGCCCCACTGGTTTTACGTGGAAAATATGACGATTTGGGAACGTTCATTGACATTGTTCATGGAAATAAACCAACCACACAAATCGGGATTGAGATTGGCATTGAAAAAACGCTGCATCGGTTTGATTTCAAATATAGAACAAAACGAAAAGAAATAGAGATCGTGAATTACGAGATACGGAGAGATGCTCAACATCTATTTTCATATCATTCGACAAAAGACGCATACAACTTACAATATGGGGGGAAATCGTTCGAGACCCTCTTACCTAGAGTCGCAAAGCGAAAGCCTGAATTCTGGGGTGTATGGCTTATAGATCCAAACATGGATGCTCTCAGGACACGATCTGGTGCCGTGAGCGAAAAGTTCGCAAACGTTCCAGAGGACATCCTAAAGAACCTACATGATGTGCAGAGGTCTATATGGTCGTCTCAAAGGGATCTGCGCACTGAATTTGTAGAATTTTCCTCTTTAGGGTCGTTCAGGGAACCACCACTCCGTACATTTCTCTTCTCTGGGGGATCGCCGACGCAGGTGGGTCGCACCGGGGGGAATGCGATTGAAATGCTGGTCAGTGACAGTCTAAAGCGGGGCAGTCTTAGGCGAGAACTAATCGAGCAGGTTTCGGCTTGGCTGCAAGCAACCGGCATGGCGAAGGGTATCAAAGTAAAATCTCTGACGCCGCGTCATTTTGAAGTATGTGTGTTGGGGAATGACGGCTCAGAGCACAACATATGCGATGTTGGGTTCGGCGTGAGTCAAGTGTTGCCCGTGTTAGTTGCCGGGTTTCACATGTTTGCGCACGGAGATAAGGTTTCTTCTCGGTCTACAGCGCCGACTTTTGTCGTGCAAGAACCAGAAATACACCTTCACCCAAATGCGCAGGCCGAGCTGGCAACATTTTTCGTAGGAATAGAAAAACTTGGAGGTCAACTGTTTATAGAAACACATAGTGACACGCTGGTAATCCGACTTCAGCAGCATGTAGCAAAAGGCGATGTGGCTGCCAAGGATGTCAAGATATTCTACATGTTAGATCGGGGCGGTAATAAAGAAGTAATCAGCTTAGACGTAGATGACAGGGGTCTATTTGACAAGGAGTGGCCAGGAGGGTTTTTCCCACAACGGCAAAAAGAAAGCCTTGAGTTGGCGAGGGCAGTTGCGCGTAATACCTCAGATGAAAGCGTCTGAATCGAAAAAAGTGGGTGTTGATGTATGAAACCGACGATCGTCATGGACGCGTGTTCCATCGCAATATTTCAAAGCGAACGCGTAAGAGTTGTCGATGGGCCGGCAACACGCGCGGTTAATTTTATTCTGCAGGACGCGGTAATGGCGTTGGATTGTGGGGACAGAATTAGGACAGAATGGCTAGCGGCGGCATCTCATGCGCACTCGGCGCTCAATTTGGCAGATTGGCTGGCAGATCGATTGCACGACGGCGCGGCTCGGCTCTATCTTGTGCCGAATGATAATCACCTGAAAAAAGCTTTGCGACAGTTAGGTCTCCACAACATGGATCGGTTCTATGTGCTCACGGCCTCTGCGGCTATGGCCTTGGTATTGGCATCAGATGATATTGATTTTTATGATCCTACACTCAAGAATGCGCGCCACGAGAAAAAGGAGAGAGTAAAAGGTAATAGGCAAGGAGTTGTATGTAATTGGTTGAGGAAAAATCTTCGCGTTGAAGTTTCTCGATTGTGTGACGCACCAGATATTCTGACTGCTCAGCGCCAGTGACTCCGCGCTCCTGCCGTTTGTACCGGCAGTCCTGGACTTAATCCAGATCAAGGCCGGTTTTCGAATGTTTGTTCTCGGTGGAAGGGCGGATCTCTGGTCGATTCGCGTCCGCATCGCGGCGGCTGGCCGGCCCAAGGACTGGCCCGCCGCCGCCATCGACGCCGTCGAGGCCGCGCTCG
>JBBECF010000107.1:0-3851 GCA_040881945.1 Dongiaceae bacterium
CCCCCCCCCCCCCCCCCCCCCGGGGGGGGGGGGGGGGGGGGGGGGGGGGGGGGGGACGGGGGCGCCGGCAACGGGAAGTGGCAGCGCAGCGCGTGGCCCGGCGCGACGTCGCGCGGGCGCGGCGTCTCGTCGCGGCAGCGCGCCTGCGCCCACGGGCAGCGGGTATGGAACTCGCAGCCCGACGGCCGGTGCGCCAGGCTCGGCACCTCGCCTTGCAGCTCCACCTGCTCGCGCCGCCGGTCCGGGTCGGGGCGCGGCTGGGCGGCGAACAGGCCATGCGTGTAGGGATGCGCGGGGTGGGCGAAGATCGCCGCGGTCGGCCCGTGCTCGACGAAGCGGCCCATATACATGATCGCCATCTCGTCGCTGATGTGGCGGACCACGGCGAGGTTGTGCGTGATGACCAGGTAGGTCAGGCCGAGCTCGCGCTGCAGCCGCGCCATCAGGTTCAGGATCTCGCCCTGCACCGAGACGTCGAGCCCGGCCGTCGGCTCGTCGGCGATGATCAGCTTCGGCGTCAGCGCCAGCGCGCGGGCGACGCCGATACGGCGCGCCTGGCCGCCGCTCAGCTCGTGCGGGTAGCGGCCGGCGAAGCTGGCCGGCAGGTTCACCATGTCGAGCAGACGGCGCGCCTCGGCGTCGCAGTCGCGGTCGCCGAGGCCGTGGATGACGAACGGCTCCGTGATCAGCGACTTGACGGTCAGCCGCGGACTGAGCGAGGCGACCGGGTCCTGGAACATCAGGGCGATGTGGCGGCGGAAGCCGGCGAAGGCGGCGTCGGACGTGCCCGCCGGCGTCGCGCCGTCGAAGCGGATCGTTCCGCTATGCACCGGCACCAGGCCCAGGACGGCGCGACCCAGCGTGCTCTTGCCCGACCCGCTCTCCCCGACCAATCCGAAGGTGGTCCCGGCGCGGACCCTGAACGAAACGTCGAGCACGGCGTCGAGGAACGGGTCGGCGATGCCGGCGAGCCGCGCCCGTACCGGCCCTACCGTACGAAAGCGCACGCGCAAATTCTCGACCTCGAGCAGCGCGCTCACGCGTTCACCAAATGGCAGCTCGCCGCGTGGCCGTCGCCGATCGCGGTCAGGGTCGGCGCCTCGACGCGGCAGCGGTCGAACGCCTTGGCGCAGCGGTCGGCGAAGATGCAGCCCGGCGCCGGGTGCACAAGGTCGGGCACGTCGCCGGGGATCGTCGGCAGCTCGCGGCGGACCGCGTCGAGCCGGGCCGGGTCGCAGACCAGGAGCGCCTCGGTATACGGGTGCCGCGGCCGGTGGAAGATGTCTCGGACGGTGCCGCGCTCGACGACCTCGCCGGCATAGAGCACGACCACGAAGTCGCACAGCTCGGCGACCAGGCCCAGATTGTGCGAAACGAACAGGATCGAGCCGCGGAAGTCGCGGCGCAGCTCGCGCAGCAGATGGATGATCTGCGCTTCCATGGTGACGTCGAGGGCGGTCGTCGGCTCGTCGGCGATCAGCAGGTCGGGGTTGTCGAGCAACGCCATGGCGATGGCGATACGCTGGCGCATGCCGCCGCTGAATTCATGTGGGTAGTTGTCGAGACGCTGCTCCGGGTCGGGAATGCCGACGCGGCGCAGCATGTCGGCCGCGCGCCGCCGTTTCGCAGGCCGGCCGCGGCCGCGGTCGCGGTACTGGATGTCGACCATCTGGGTGCCGACCGACAGCACCGGGTTGAGCGACGTCATCGGGTCCTGGAACACCATCGCCATGCGGCGGCCGCGCAGGCCCCGGAGCCGCTTGGCGTCCATGCGCAGCACGTCGTCGCCGTCGAACAGGACGGCGCCGCCGCGGACCTCGGCGTTGCCGGGCAACAGCCGCATCGCCGCCAGGATCAGCGTCGTCTTGCCCGATCCGCTTTCGCCGACGACGCCGACGATGCCGCCGCGCGGCACGTCCAGGTCGACCCGGCGCAGGGCGCGCACGGGCCCGCGCGGCGTCACGAAATCGATGCTCAGATCGCGGATCGACAGGACCGGGTCGGCGCTCGCGTCCATGAAGTCAGATCGTCCGCCGCAGCTTCGGGTCAAGCGTGTCGCGCAGCGCCTCGCCGAGGAAGGTGAAGCCCAGCGTCGTCACGATCAGCGGCAGGCCGCCGCCGATGACGATCCACGGCGTTTCCCGGATGAAGCTGTAGCCGTCGTTGAGGATGCGCCCCCAGCTCGGCGCCGGCGGCCGCACGCCGAGGCCGAGGAAGCTCAGGCCCGCCTCGATCGTGATGACGACGGGGATGTCCATGCTGGCGATGATGAACAGCGGCCCGATGACGTTGGGCAGGATGTGGCGCACCAGGATGCGCAGCGGGCGGGCGCCGAGGGAACGCTCGGCGAGGATGAATTCGGAGTTCTTGACGCCGAGCGTCGAGGTGCGCACGAGGCGCGCATAGACCGGCACGTAGCCGACGACGATGACCAGCATGACGGTGGCGAGGCTGGGGCCGAGCAGCGTGATGACGGCAAGCGCCAGCATGACGATGGGGAACGAATAGATGGCATCGAACAGCAGCAGGAGGATGTTGTCGAGCCAGCGCGGCCCGTAGCCGGCCAGGAGGCCGAGCGAAAGGCCGCCGAGCATGGCGAGCGCGGTCGCCGAGATGCCGACGAGCAGCGCGATCTGGGTGCCCTTGATGACGCGGCTGAGGACGTCGCGGCCGAGCTGGTCGGTGCCCAGCGGGTGCGCCCAGGACGGGTCGGCGAGGCGGTTCGGCACGTCGATCTTCAACGGGTCGTAGAGCACCAGCCAATCGGCGAACAGCCCGGTGACGACGACCAGCAACGCCAGCGTCAGGCCGAGCAGCCCCATCGGGTCCTGGACGATGCGCCGCAGCAGGCGCTGGCCGCCGCGCAGGCCGGCGCCGACCCGGCCGCCGCGGGCTTCGGCGTCAAAGGCTCTTGCGGACACGGGGGTCCAACAACGCGACCGTCAGGTCGGCGATCATGGTGCAGACCACGAACAGGACGACGGTGACCAGCACGCTGCCCATCACGACCGGGTAGTTGCGCGTCGCCGCGGCGCCGTAGACGAGCTGGCCGAGGCCGGGTCGGTTGAACACGATTTCGGCGAACACCGCGCCCGACAACAGGCCGCCGATGGCGATGCCGAGCAGGGTCACGGTCGGCAGCACGGCGATGCGGAGCGCATAGCGGAAGACGATGGTGCGCTCCGGCAGGCCGAAGGCGCGGGCCGTGCGCACGTGGTTCTCGCCCATCACCTCGAGCATCGAGGCGCGCACCAGCCGCGCCAGATAGCCGACCCAGCCGAGCCCGATGGCGAAGGCCGGCAGCACGAGATGGCGGAGCTGGTCGACGAGGTCGCCGCGCTCGCCGGCGCCGATCGCCGGCAGCCATTTGAGCGCGACCGCGAAGATCAGCAGGCTGTAGATCGCGACGACGAAGGACGGCATCGAGATGGCGCCGACCGAGATCACGCCGGTCAGCTTGTCGATCGGCGTGTTGCGCCGGATGGCGGAATAGCAGCCGAGCGGGACGCCGAGCACGATTGCCCAGCCGAGCCCGGTCCCGGCCAGCGCGGCGGTGTAGGGCAGCGCCTCGCCGACGATCGTGGTCACGCTGCGGTTGCTCCAGACGTCGAGGCCGAGGTCGCCGCTGAGGACGTTGCCGAAAAAATACAGGAGCTGGACGATCAGCGGCTGGTCGAGGCCCATGCGCTGGCGCAGCGTCTCCTTCATCGCCGCCGTGGCGCGCGGCCCGAGCGCGATCGACGCCGGATCGCCGGGGATGACATAGACCAGGCTGAACAGGATCGTCATGGCGACGATGCAGATCAACGCCGCCAGCCCGACGCGCTGCACCGTGTAGATCAGCATGCCGG
>JBBECF010000108.1:0-33337 GCA_040881945.1 Dongiaceae bacterium
CTACTTCGTCGCCATCGCCGACGCCGGGCAGACGATCCTGGTGCGCGAAAGCTTCGACGCGACGATCGAATTTCCCGGCAACAAGACCCAGGCCGGGGTCGTCGAGGAGCTGGAACAGCACATCCCCTTGGGCGCCGACGAGCCGGGCGCGGGCTATGTGATCTATGTCGGATTCGTGCTGACGCCCGACGAGGTTGCCTACAACCGTCAGAACAGTCGTTGAACGGCGAAGGCGTCGGCGAGGTCGTCCCCGGCAATTCGGGACGTCGTGCGTTTTCCGGCTTGACCGGGCCGGCCGGTCCGGGGAAGCTGGCCGGCAAGCTCGTTACCCCGCGCGGGAGAGACCGGCCTTTGACGGCCGGCGCCGAAGGAGCAACCGCCCCGGAAACTCTCAGGCAGAAGGACCGCGCCGGGGGGAGCGCTCTGGAAAGCAGGTGGCGGCCGAGAACCCGGCCGCCGGCCTCACCGAAGGGGTAAACCGCGACGGGCCCGGACGCGAATCAGGGCCGGCGGCGAATCTTTCAGGTCCGAGGACAGAGGGGGCAGGCGGCGCGCGGTGGCGCGTCGGCCGCGACCCGTTCGATCCGTCCGGAGGGCTAAGGGTGAGCGAACTACCCCTGAAACGCACGCCGCTCCACGCCCTGCATGTGGAGCTGGGCGCCCGGCTCGTGCCGTTCGCCGGCTATGAAATGCCGGTGCAATACCCCGCCGGCATCCTCGCCGAGCACCTGCACACCCGCGCCGCGGCCGGCCTGTTCGACGTCTCCCATATGGGACAGGTCCGGCTTTCGGCGGATGGCGGCGCGGCCGCCGCCGCGGCGGCGCTGGAGACGCTGGTGCCGGGCGACATTCGCGGCCTGGCGCCGTCCGGGCAGCGCTATACCCTGTTCACCGACGCGGCCGGCGGCATTCTCGACGACCTCATGGCGATCAACGCCGGCGATCATCTGTTCCTGATCGTCAACGCCGCCTGCAAGACGCAAGACCTTGCCCATCTGCGGGCCGGCCTCGCCGGCCGCTGCGCGGTGACCGAGCTCGGCGACCGCGCGCTGCTGGCGCTGCAAGGTCCGGCAGCGGCGGCGGTCCTCGGCCGCTTCGCCAAGGCGGCCCTGTCCATGCGCTTCATGTCGGCGGCCGAGCTCGCGATCGACGGCGTCACCTGCTTCGTGTCGCGCTCCGGCTATACCGGCGAGGACGGCTACGAGCTGTCGGTCCCGGCGGCGGCGGCGGAGCGGCTGGCGCGGCGCCTGCTCGCCGAGCCCGAAGTCGCGCCGGTCGGCCTCGGCGCCCGCGATACGCTGCGCCTCGAGGCGGGCTTGTGCCTGTACGGCCAGGACATCGACGCCACGACGACGCCGGTCGAGGCGGGGCTGTCCTGGACGATTCCGCCGCGCCGCCGGGCCGAGGGCGGATTCCCCGGCGCCGACGTCATCCTGGCACAGCTGCGCGACGGCCCGGCGCGCCGGCGCGTCGGCATCCGTCCCGAGGGCCGCGCCCCGGCGCGCGCCCATGACGGAATCGCCGACGCCGCCGGCCGGCGCATCGGCGAGATCGCCAGCGGCGGCTTCGGGCCGACCGTCGGCGGCCCCATCGCCATGGGCTATGTCGAAGCCGGCCACGCCGCGGTCGGCACCCCGCTGCAACTCATGGTGCGCGGCAAGGCGTTGCCGGCGAAGGTGGCGAAGCTGCCGTTCGTGGCGCACCGTTACCACCGCCCCTGAAGGGAACAACCGATGAGCGACATCCGATATACCGAAGAGCACGAATGGATCCGCGTCGACGGCGACGTCGGCACCGTCGGCATCAGCGCCTACGCGCAGGAACAGCTCGGCGACGTCGTCTATGTCGAATTGCCGGCGCGCGGCCGCCGCGTCGAGCGCGGCAAGGAGATGGCGGTCGTCGAATCGGTCAAGGCGGCGAGCGAGACCTACGCCCCGGCCAGCGGCGAGGTGATCGAGGTCAACGACAAGCTGACCGCCGAGCCGGGCACGGTGAACGCCGACGCGCTCGGCGCCGGCTGGCTCGTCAAGATCAGGCTGTCCGATCCCGCCGAGATCGACAAGCTGATGGACGCGGCCGCCTACAAGAAATACGTCGCGGGGTTGCATTGATGCGCTATCTGCCGCTGACCGAAGCCGATCGGCGCGCCATGCTGGCGCGCATCGGCGCGCCGTCGATCGACAGCCTGTTCCGCGACGTGCCCGAGGCGGCGCGCCTGGCCAAGCCGCTCGACCTGCCCGCCCATCAGGGCGAGCTCGAGGTCGAACGGCGGATCGCCGCCCTGGCCGCGAAGAACCTGGGGACCGGCCGCGCGCCCTCGTTCCTCGGCGCCGGCGCCTATCGCCACCACCTGCCCGCCGCCGTCGATCACCTGATCCAGCGCGGCGAGTTTCTTACCTCCTACACGCCCTACCAGCCCGAGGTGACCCAGGGCACGCTGCAATATCTCTTCGAGTTCCAGACCCAGGTGGCGTTGCTGACCGGCATGGACGTGGCCAACGCCTCGATGTACGACGGCGCGACGGCGACCGCCGAGGCGGTGCTGATGGCGCAGCGCGTGACCCGGCGCGGCCGAGCGGTGCTGTCGGGCGGCCTGCATCCGCACTACCGCGAGATCACGAAGACCCATGCCCGGCTGCTCGGCCTCGACATCGCCGCGGCCGCGCCCGACCCCGGCGGCGCCGAAGACCTCGCCGCGATGGTCGACGCCGACACGGCTTGCGTCGTCGTGCAGTATCCGAGCTTCTTCGGCCAGGTCCGCGACCTGCGCAAACTGGCCGAGGCGTGCCGCGCCGCCGGCGCCCTGCTCGTGGTCGCGGTCGGCGAGGTCGTAGCGCTCGGCGCCCTCGTGCCGCCCGGCGCGATGGGCGCCGACATCGTCACCGCCGAAGGCCAGTCGCTCGGCAATTCCTTGAGCTTCGGCGGTCCCTATGTCGGGTTGTTCGCGACCCGCGACCGCTACGTGCGCCAGATGCCCGGGCGCCTGACCGGCGAGACCGTCGATGCCGACGGGCGGCGCGGCTGGGTGCTGACGCTGTCGACCCGCGAGCAGCACATCCGGCGCGAGAAGGCGACCAGCAACATCTGCACGAACTCGGGGCTGTGCGCGCTCGCCTTCACCATCCATCTGGCGCTGTTGGGCGAAGCCGGGTTCACCCGGCTGGCGGCGCTCAATCATGCGACGGCCGTGCGCCTCGCCGAGCGGCTTGGCGATGTCGCCGGCGTCGAGGTCGTCAACGACAGCTTCTTCAACGAGTTCACGGTGCGGTTGCGGCGCCCGGCGGCGGCGGTCGTGGACGCGCTCGCCGAACGCGGCGTCCTCGGCGGCGTGCCGCTGTCGCGGTTCTATCCGGACGACGCGGCGCTCGCGCCCTTGATGCTGGTGGCGGCGACCGAAACCAATAGCGACGCCGACATCGACGCCCTGGTCGGCGCCCTGCGCGAGGTGCTGTAGATGGCGCCCGATCCGGTGACCGGGACATTCAGCGGCCATCGCGGCCTGCAGCTCGAGGAGCCGTTGCTCTTCGAGCAGGACGCGAGCGGCCGGACCGGCGTCGATCTGCCCGAGCCGCCGGCGGTGCAGGACCGCCTCAATGGCCTTCGCCGGCAGGGACCGATCGGCCTGCCGGGCCTCAGCGAGCCGCAGGTCGTGCGCCACTACACGCGGCTCAGCCAGAAGAACTACGCCATCGACATGGGGCTATACCCGCTCGGCTCCTGCACCATGAAGCACAATCCGCGGCTGAACGAGAAGCTGGCGCGGCTGCCGGGGCTGGGCGATCTGCACCCGATGCAGCCGCTTGGCACCGTGCAGGGCGCGCTCGAATTGATCGACACCCTGGCGACCTGGCTGAAGACGCTGACCGGCATGCCGGCCGTCGCGATGTCGCCGGCGGCCGGCGCCCATGGCGAGCTGTGCGGGGTCATGACGATACGCGCGGCGCTCGCCGACCGCGGCGATCCGCGCCGGCGCATCCTGGTGCCGGAATCGGCGCATGGCACCAATCCGGCGACGGCGGCGGCCTGCGGCTATGCCGTCGAGGCGATCCCGGCGAACGCGCGCGGCCGCGTCGATCTCGCGGCGTTCAAGGCGAAGCTCGGCGGGGACGTCGCCGGGATCATGATCACCAACCCCAACACCTGCGGCCTGTTCGAGAACGACATGCTCGAGATCGCCGAGGCGGTGCACGGCATCGGCGGCTTTCTCTACTGCGACGGCGCCAACTTCAACGCCATCGTCGGCCGCGTCCGCCCCGGCGACCTCGGCATCGACTGCATGCACCTGAACCTGCACAAGACCTTCTCGACGCCGCATGGCGGCGGCGGCCCCGGCAGCGGCCCGGTCGTGCTGTCGCGGGACCTCGCGCCCTACGCGCCGCTGCCCTTCGTGGTGCATGGGCCGGACGGCTTCGCGCTGGTCGAGCACGACCACGGTGCGGGCGCGACCGGCAAGGCGTTCGGCCGGCTCAAGGGCTTCCACGGACAGATGGGCATGTTCGTGCGCGCGCTCGCCTACATGATGAGCCACGGCGCCGACGGGCTGCGCCAGGCCTCGGGCGACGCCGTGCTCAATGCGAACTACCTGTTGGCCAGCCTCCAGGACGAGTTGTCGCCGGCCTTCCCCGGCCCGTGCATGCACGAGGTGCTGTTCGACGACGAGTTCCTGAAGGACACCGGCGTCGCCACGCTCGACTTCGCCAAGGCGCTGATCGACGAGGGCTATCACCCGATGACCATGTACTTCCCGCTGGTCGTGCACGGCGCCCTCCTGGTCGAGCCGACCGAGAGCGAAAGCAAGGATTCCCTCGACCGCTTCGTCGCCGTCATGCGCGCCCTGGCGGCGCGCGCCAAGTCCGGCGACGCCGCCTACTTCCACGACGCCCCGCGCCTCACCCCACGCCGCCGCCTCGACGAGACCGCGGCCGCGCGCCACCCGGTCCTGCGCTGGCGCCCGCCGGAGCCCATGGGCGAGGCGGCGGAGTAGGGGCGGCGCCGCATTGTCTGCTCACCGTGGGCCGGCGATGCTTGACCTTCGGGCGAAAACGCCCGACGATGTCTCACGATGAGAGGCGCCGACTTCATTCGCAAGGTGTAGAAGCTTGCGAAGGCGCGCGGAGCGCTCTGCCGCTTCGAGGCGACTCGCGGCAAAGGCAGCCATGGAACGCTCTATCTCGAAAACAGACGGACTATCGTGCCAAATCCGACCAGGGAGCTGAAAACCGGCACCCTGCATGCGATGCTCAAACAACTCGGGATTACCCTTGATGACCTGCGATAGGGACAGCCTGACATGAGCGCCTCCCGTTTCGTATTCCCCGCCAAGCTGACGCCCGCCCGCAAGATGGCGCCTGGCGAAAGCGGATTCGTTGTCACGTTCCGTAACCTGCCGGAAGCGATCACGCAGGGCGAGGACGTGACCGACGCGCTGGCACAGGCAGCCGATTGCCTGGAAGAAGCGATCGCCACTCGCATCGAGAACGGCGACGACGTTCCGGTCCCGTCGCGCCCGGCGCGGGGCGAGCGGCCGGTGGCGTTGTCGGCGCAGATGGCGGCGAAGGCGGCGCTCTATCTTGCCATGGGCGAGGCCCGGATCGGGAAGAGCGAATTGGCGCGGCGCCTCGGCTGCGACGAGAAGGACGTGCGCCGGCTGCTCGACCCGCGCTACGGCTCGAAATTGCCTAAGATCGAGGCGGCGCTCGCCGCCCTCGGCAAGCGGCTGGAGATCGTCGTCCATGACGCCGCATGATGCCGCCGCATCGGTCGCGGCGGGCGTCTTGGTACGCCCCGCGACGCCCGCCGACGCCGCGACGATCGTCGGCCTGGTGCGCGAGCTGGCGGAATTCGAGCGCGCGCCGGAGGGCAGCGTGAAGCTGACCGAGGCCGACATCCGGCGCGACGGCTTCGGGCCGGCGCCGCGCTTCGAGGCGCTGCTCGCCGAGATCGACGGCGCGGTCGAAGGGCTGGCGGTGTTCCTTCCCAACTGGTCGACCTGGGAGGGCCGCGCCGGCCTCTATGTCGAGGACCTGTACGTTCGCCCGCGGGCGCGTCGGCGCGGCGTCGGCCGGCGCCTGCTGGCCGAGATCGCGGCGCTGGCCGCGGCGCGCGGTTGCGTGCGCGTCGACCTCAACGTGCTCGACTGGAACCCGGCGCGGGCCTTCTACGAACGCCTCGGCGTCGGCGAGATGCGCGACTGGCGGCCCTATCGCCTGACCGGCGACGCCATCGCCCGCCTGGCCGCCGAGGCGAAGCGGTAGGCGGGCCGCGGCCGGTCAGTGCAGCTTCTTGTCGAGCTCGGCGACGGCGGCGTCGATCAGGGCGTCGGCGCGTCTGTCGTCGATCGTCTGGGCGAGCAACCGGGCGGCGGCGGCCAGCGCGATGTCCACCGTCTGGTTGCGCAGCTCGGCCAGGGCCTGCGCCTCGGCGCTCGCGATCTTGTCCATCGCCATCCGTTCGCGCCGGGCGATCGCCGCGTCGAGTTGCACCGCCGCCTCGCGGCCCAGGCGCTCCGCCTCGCTCCGGGCATGGGCCAGGATGTCCTCGGCTTCTTTCAGCGCGTCGCGCTGCTTGCGCTGGTACTCGGCGAGCAGGTGCTGCGCCTCGTCGCGCAAGGCGCGCGCCTCGTCCAGATTGGCCTTGATGCGCGCGGCCCGGGCGTCGAGCCAGCCGTTGATGGCGCGCGACAGCGGTCGCGCCGTCGCGCCGACGAAGATGACGAAGGCGACCGCGACCCAGAACTCGGGCGAGCCGAGAAATTCCATCAGCCGCGCCTCTCGACCGCCGCCTCGATCGCCGCCCGGATGCGGTCGCCGGGCGGCTCGACGCCGATCAGCTTAACCACCGCCGCCGCCGCCACCTCCGCCGCCGCCGCCCGCAACTCGACGAGCGCCGCGGTCTTGGCCACCGCGATGCGCGCCTCGGCGGCCCGGGTCTTCGTGGCCAGCTCGGCAACGATGGCACTGTCGCGCTTGGCGGCCTCGGCGGCGGCCACCGCCGCCGCCTTCCGCATCTCGGCCTGGGCGGCGCCGCGGGCCTCGGCCAGCGCCTTGTTGTAGGCGGCCAGGACCTCGTCCGCCTCGGCCTTCAGGCGGCCGGCCCTGTCCAAATCGTCCTCGATCCGCCGTTCGCGGTCCGCGAGCACGGCCGCGATGCCGGGCAACGCCACCCGCGCCATCAGCAGATAGAGGGCGACGAAGGTGATCGCCAGCCAGACGAGCTGCGGCGCGTAATCCGCGAATTCGAGCTGCGGCATGGCGCTCGCTCAGAACACGAACAGCAGCAGCATCGCGATGACCAACGCGAACAGCGCGATCGCCTCGGTCAGGGCGAAGCCGAGCAGCACGTTGCCGAACACCTTGGGCGCCGCCGCCGGGTTGCGCAGCGAACCGGCGACGAAATTGCCGAAGATGATGCCGATGCCGATGCCGACGCCGGCGAGCGCGATGGTGGCAAGGCCGGCGCCGAGCAGTTTCCCTGCTTCGGCAATGCCCTCGCCGAGCAGCCGAGCGGCTTCTGGTTCCATGGTCGCGAACTCCCTCGTCTGATGTTGGTCCGTTGTCGGCCGACGCGCGGTCTCAGTGGCCCGGATGCATCGCGTCGTGAAGATAGATGCAGGTAAGGATGGTGAAGACATAGGCCTGCAGGAAGGCGATGCCGATCTCCAGCCCGGTCAGCGCCACGATGAAGGCCAGCGGCGCCCAGCCGCCGAGGATGCCCAGCCCGACCACGAAGCCGCCGAACACCTTCAACATGGTGTGGCCGGCCAGCATGTTCGCGAACAGCCGCACCGACAGGCTGACCGGCCGGATCAGATAGGACAGCAGCTCGATGACCACCAGCAGCGGCAACAATGCGACCGGCACGCCCGACGGCACGAACAGCTTCAGGAACCGGGCCCCGTGCCGGATAAAGCCGATGACCGTGACGCCGAGGAACACGACGATCGCCAGTGCGAAGGTGACGATGATCTGGCTGGTGAAGGTGAAGCTATAGGGGATCATTCCGAGCAGATTGCCGAACAGGATGAACATGAACAGCGAGAAGACGAACGGGAAGTACCGCCGCCCCTCAGCCCCGACGTTGTCCCGGATCATCCCGGCGACGAACTCATAGCTGAGCTCGGCCAGCGATTGCCAGCGGTTCGGCACGAGCGAGTGCCCGCGCATGCTGAGCGTCAGGAACAGCGTGATCATCGCCACCGCGATTGCCATGAACAGCGACGCGTTGGTGATCGACACGTCGATGCCGCCGATCTCCATCGGCACCAGACGCTTGATCGCGAACTGCTCGAGCGGGCCGTGCGCTTCCGCCATCGTCGATCGCTACCTCTTCGCGCGGCGGTCGCGGCGCCGCCGTCCGTTCAACTGTCGTCCTTGGGGCCCTGGCGCTGCAACTCCCGCGCCGTGCGGAACACGCCCACGATCCCGGCGGCCGCGCCGAGAAAGAAGAACAGGATCATCATGAAGGGCGAGGTGCCGAACCACCGATCCAGGAACCACCCGATGCCCCCTCCGATGACCAGTCCCGCCACGAGTTCGACCCCGACGCGCAACGCGAAACCGCTCGCCGCCTGCGCCGCCCCGCCGCGCGGCGACCCGCCACCGCGGCCCCGGGCCATCCGTTGGCGCAACGCGCGCAGCCGGGCGTCCAGGTCTTTTTTCGGCGGCGGGGAATCCTCGTCGGTCATCGGTTGGACGCGCGGCCGGCACCCGCTCCCATCGCGCCGGCGGCGGGAAGCCGGCGCGAACCATAGGTGCAGCCCGCCGACGCTGTCAAGATTGAACGGGCGGCGGCGTCAGGGGCGAGGCGCGCGGCCGGCGGGTCAGGCGCTGGCGCGCATTTCGACGGCGGCCTGGAGGTCGACCGAAACGAGCCGCGAGACGCCCCGTTCGGACATCGTGACGCCGAACAGGCGGTCCATGCGGGCCATGGTCATGCGGTGGTGCGTGATCAGCAGGAACCGCGTCGCGGTGCCGTGCGCCAGTTCCTCGACCAGGGTGCAGAAGCGGTCGACGTTGGCGTCGTCGAGCGGCGCATCGACCTCGTCGAGCACGCAGACCGGCGCCGGGTTGGTCAGGAACACCGCGAACAGGAGCGCCAGCGCGGTCATCGCCTGCTCGCCGCCCGACAACAGCGACATCACCTGTAACCGCTTGCCGGGCGGGCTGGCCATGATCTCCAGGCCGGCTTCGAGCGGGTCGTCGGCGTCGGTCAGCTTCAACAGCGCTCGCCCGCCGCCGAACAGGCGGGTGAAGAGCTGCTCGAAATGGCCGTTGACCTGCGCGAAGGCGGCGAGCAGCCGCTCGCGCCCCTCGCGGTTCAGGCTGGCGATGCCCTGGCGCAGCCGGGCGATGGCGGCGGTCAGGTCGGCGCGCTCCGATTGCAGACTGGTGATTTGGCGGTCGAGCTCGGCTGCTTCCGCCTCGGCGCGCAGGTTGACCGGACCCATCGAATCGCGCTCGCGCAGCAGGCGCTGCAGCTTGGCTTCCAGGGCCTCGCGCGCCGGCGGCTCGGCGTCGGCCTCCAACCCGGCGACGTCCGGCACCGCGTCGGGCGCGCAGTCCAGGCGCTCGCGGATGCGGCCGCGTAGCGCCGTCGCCGCCTGTTCGCCCTGGGCCACGGCCGCCTCGGCGCGGATGCGGTGCTCGCGCGCCTCGGCCAGTCGCGCCTCGGCCGCCTTGAGCTCGCGGTCGGCCTCGGCGAGCCGCGTCTCGGCGGCGGCCAAGCGGTCCGCGGCTCCGCCCCGCGCCGCCGCCGCGGCGTCGATGCGGTCGAGCAGGGCGTGGCGCTGTTCGGCGATCTCGGCCGGGCGTCGCGCCAGGCGCTCGATCTCGGTCTCGGCGGCGCCGCGGCGGGCGGCGAAGGCCTCGAGCCGGTGGGCCGCGGCGGCGGCGCGTTCGGCCCAGGAGCGCCGCTCCTCGGCGATCGCCGCGCGGCGGACGGTGCGCGCCTCGGCCGCGCGCTGCAGACGGTCGTGGGCGCTCGCGCGCGCCATCGATTCCGCGCGCTGCTCGTTCAGGCGGGAGCGCAGCGCGGTTACCGCGGCGCGGTCGGCGTCGAGGTCGGACAGCGCCGCCCGACCCTGCCGCGCCGCCGTCAGCTCGCTCTCGACCTCGGCGAGGTCGACGGCCAGGTCGCCCGCCGCCGCCTGCGCTGCGGCCAGAAGCGAGGCGGTCGCCGTCGCGGCTTGCGCCGCCGCCGCATGGCTCGCGCGCGCCTCGCCGAGCGTATCGTAGGCGGCCTGCTGCGACTGGCGCCGGGCGCGCTCGGCTTCGGCCGCCGCCAGCGCCGCCGCGTGGCCGGTGGCGAATTCCCGTTCGGCCGCGACCAGCGCGGCCTCGGCGCGTTCCAACTCGGGGCGCAGCGCGTCGAGGCGGCCGCGCTGGCGCAGCCGGGTCAGCGCCGCCGTCGGGGCGCCGGGCGCGACCGTGAAGCCGTCCCACCGCCACATGGCGCCGTCGCGGCTGACCAGCCTTTGCCCCTGGACCAGTTGACCGCGCAACCGGGCGCCCGCCGCGTCGTCGGCGACGACGCCGATCTGGCTCAGGCGGCGGGCCAGCGCCGGCACCCCCTCGACGTGCCGCGACAGCGGCTCCGTGCCGGCGGGCAACAGCGCCGCCGCCGCCGTCTCGGGCAGCAGTCGCCAATGCACCGGCGCCGCGTCATCGGCAGAGGCGACCAGATCGTCGCCGAGCGCCACGCCGAGCGCGGCCTCGAAACCGGGCGCCACGCGCAGCGCATCGACCAGCGGCGGCCAGCCCTCGGGCTCGACCCGGCCCTCGGGCTCGACCCGAGGGTCGGACCCGTCCGCCTTCGCGCTTAGGGGCGCGGCGGCGGCGAACATCGCGGCCAGGGCCTCGGCCTCGGCGGCGAGACGGGCATGCGCCGCCTGGGCCGCCTGCAAGCGCTCGCGCGCGGCGGCCGCGGCGGCGTCGGCGTCGAGCCGCGCCTGCTCGGTCTCGCGCGCCGCCGCCCGCGCCTGCTCGAGCGCGGAGTCGGCGACGCTCAGAATCTGGCGGGCGGCGGTCAGCGGGGCGTCGTTCCGCGTCGCCGCCTTCAGGCGCTGGCGCTCCGTCGCCGTCTCGTCCGCGCGCTGGCGCAGCCGGGCGATGCGCGTCTCCAGCTCGCCGATGCGCTGCGCCAGGGCGGCCGCGCGCGCTTCGCCGGCGGCCAGAAGTTGCGTCGACTCGGCCAAGGACGCCTCGGACTCCTCGACCGTCGCCCGGATGGCGACGAGCGCGCGCGCCGCGTCCTCGATGGCCGCCGGGTCGTCGGCGCCGTCGAGGCGCGTTAGCTCCTCCGCCAGGCGCGCCTCGCCCGCGGCGGCGTCGGCGCCCAGCGCCGTCTCGCGCCGGATGTCGTCGTCGAGCTGGGCGAGCCGCTGCGCCGCCTCGGCCCGGGCCGTCGCCACGCGGGCCTCCTCCTGGTCGAGGCCGTCGCGCGCCAGCGTCAGCCGCTGCAGCTCGGCGGCGGCGGCAACCTCGGCCTGGCGCAGGGCGGGGAGGTCGGCGGCGACCTCGCCCTGACGGGCGCCGGCGGCCGCGGCCTGGCCGGTAAGATCCGCCACCGCCGATTCGGCGGCGGCCAGGGTGATCGCGCTCTCCGCCAGCCGGGCGGTCGCCTCGACCCACTGCAAATGCAGCAGCGCCGCTTCGGTGCGGCGCAGGTGGTCGCTGAGTCCGCGATAACGCGCGGCCTGACGCGCCTGCTTCTTCAGCGCCTGGTGCTGGCTCTCCAGCGTGACGATGACGTCGTCGAGCCGCGCCAGATTGGCTTCGGCGGCATGCAGGCGCAGCTCCGCCTCGTGCCGGCGCGAATGCAGGCCGGTGATGCCGGCGGCTTCCTCGAGCAGGGCGCGCCGGTCGGTCGGCTTGGCGTTGATCAGGGCGCCGACCCGGCCCTGGCTGACCAGGGCCGTCGAATGGGCGCCGGTGGCGGCGTCGGCGAACAGGAGCTGGACGTCGCGGGCGCGCACCTCCTTGCCGTTCACCCGATAGGCGGAGCCGCTGCCCCGCTCGATGCGCCGCACTACTTCCAGCTCGCCGAATTCATTGAACTGGGCGGGGACGTTGCGCGTCGCGTTGTCGAGCGTCAGCACCACCTCGGCGACGTTGCGCGCCGGCCGGCTGACGCTGCCGCCGAAGATGACGTCGTCCATCTCGCCGCCGCGCATGCGCTTGGCCGAGGTCTCGCCCATCGCCCAGCGCAGCGCCTCGACCAGGTTCGACTTGCCGCAACCGTTCGGCCCGACGATGCCGGTCAGGCCGGGCGCGATCGGCACCTCGGTGGGATCGACGAAGGACTTGAAGCCGGTCAGCCGGAGTTTCGTGAAATGAACCAATCCGCGCTCCGAGGCGATGGGTCAGGACTTCGGCGCCAGGCCCTTGACGATCTTCTCGACGTCCTCGAACGCCAGGGCCCCGCTGTGCTTCTCGCCGTTGATGATGAAGGTGGGCGTCGAGCGGACGTCGAATCCGGCCTGCGCCTCCTGGTAGCCGACGGCGATGCGATCGACCCGCGCCTGATCGGTCATGCAGCCGTCGATCGTCGCCTGGCTCATCCCCGCCGTGCGGCCGATCTGGGCAAGCGCGCCGGCCGGGTCGGTCGATTCGGCCCAGTCGGACTGGGTGCGGAACAGCACATCGAGAAGGCTGAAATAGCGCTCGTCGGGCGCGCATCGCGCCAACAGCGCGGCGCGCAGCGCCACCTGATCGAGCGGGAAGTCGCGATAGACCAGGCGCACGAGCCCCTTGTCGATGAACTCGGACTTGATGCGCGGCAGGCTGATCATGTGGAACGAGGCGCAATGCGGGCAGGTCAGCGAGGCGTACTCGATCATCGTGACCGGCGCCTCGGGGCTGCCGAGAATCTTGTCGTCCGCATGAATTTCCGGCAGCCCGGCCTGCGTCGGCGCCGCCGGCGGCGATGTCTCGACGGCCGGTTCGATCGCCGGCGGTGTCAGAAATTGGTACCCGATCGCCGCCGCGACCATGATCGCGGCGACCGCGGCCACGCCGATCCAGACCTTGCGCACCGGCACTCTCCGCTTGCCCCGGGACGTTGCGCCGGCGCCGCGACGGCGGCGCTGACGCAGGCTCGCTTGTCGCAGGATTCGGCGCCGCGCGCAATCCCCTGATGCTGTTGGCGGGCGCGGTTCACCGCGGCGCTGTGCGCCGCAGCGCCCGGCCGAGCCCGGCGAGCGCGCGACGCAGCAATTCGTCGGGCACGGCGGCCACGTCGCCGGCCAGCGCCGCTTCCTCGGCCGGATCGAGCGGGCGGGCGGGCGGCGCTGGGCGGCGGCCGGCGTCGAGGTTCGGCAGCGGTCCCTGTCGGATCTTCAGCCGCGTCACCGCGCCATAGCCGAGATAGCCGTTGACGCGCTCGATGACGAGCGGCTCGAGATGCTGCAATTCGAGCGCGAGCGCGCCCGCCACCTGCACGTGCAGCGTGCCGTTGCGCCGTTGCCCGGGCGGATAGGCGATCTTGATCGGGGCGCTGCGGGCGGCGATTTCCGGCCCGACGACGGCCGCCCAGTCGGTGACGATGCCGCCCGCGGCGAAGCCGCGCCGGCCGAAGGCGCGGCGGACCAGCGGCGGCAACGCGGCGGCGAGCGCGCGCATCGCCCCGCGACGTTCGCCGGCGGGCGTCGGCCGGGTCTTGTCCATGTCGTCTCTCCCCGCCGGCCGCGCGGACCGACTCCACAGCGCCGCGCGGACCGGCCATTGTAGGCGCCGACATGGCTTCGCTCCAGCGCAACGATCCGCGCCGCCTCGCGCGCCGCCTGCTCGCCTGGTACGATCGGCACGGCCGCGTCCTGCCCTGGCGCGCGCCGCCGGCCCTGGCTGCGCCGAAGGCGGCTTCGCCGAGGCGAGGCCGGACGCCGGACCCCTACGCCGTTTGGCTCAGCGAGATCATGTTGCAGCAAACGACGACCGCGACGGTCGGCCCGTATTTCCGCGCCTTCCTGAAGCGCTGGCCGACGGTGCGGGCGCTGGCCGCTGCCGACCTCGACGAGGTGCTGCACGCCTGGGCCGGCCTCGGCTATTACGCGCGCGCCCGCAACCTGCATGCCTGCGCCCGCGAAGTTGCCGCCGCCGGCGGCTTTCCCGAAACGGAAACGGCGCTGCGCCGGCTGCCCGGCATCGGGCCCTACACCGCCGCCGCCGTCGCCGCCATCGCCTTCGGCCGGCCGGCCACGGTCGTCGATGGCAATGTCGAGCGGGTGATCGCCCGCCTGCACGCCGTTGCAACGCCGCTGCCCGCGGCCAAGCCCGAGCTGCGCCGGCTGGCGGCGCGGCTGACGCCGGCCCAGCGGCCCGGCGACTACGCCCAGGCGATCATGGACCTCGGCGCCACGGTCTGCCTGCCGCGCCGGCCGCGATGCCCGATCTGCCCTTGGGGCCAGGCCTGTGCCGCGCGGGCCGCCGGAACCGCCGCGGCGCTGCCGGCGCGGGCGCCAAGAACGACCAAGCCGAAGCGCCACGGCGTCGCCTTCTGGACGGTGCGGCGCGACGGCGCCGTGCTGCTGCGCCGGCGGCCCGAGCGCGGCCTGCTCGGCGGCATGATCGAGGTGCCGTCGACGGCGTGGCGGGAAGCGCCCTGGACGGCGGCCGAAGCGGCAAAGGCCGCGCCGGTCAATGCGCGCTGGCGGCCGCTCGCCGGCGTGGTGCGCCACGGCTTCACGCATTTCGACCTGGAGATCGCGCTGCTGGTCGGCCGCGCGCGGGCCGGCAAGGCCGACGGTCTATGGTGTCCGATTGACCGGCTTTCCGAACACGCCCTGCCGACGCTGATGAAGAAGATCGTCGGTCATGCGCTGGCCGCTCCCGCCTTCGCGAAGCCCGCTCCGGCGGGCGAAGGAAGGTCGCGCGCTTGACCGGCCGCCTTTGGCCGACTATGAGCGGAGACCTTCAAGGAACGCGCCCGATGCCGAAGGCCGAGTCCATCGATCTGTTCGACGCCGGTCCCGCCGGCGTTGCGCGCAGCGTCGTCCGGCCCAACAAAAAGTCGGTTTACGGCAACGGGCGGGACATCGTTCAGCCGGACGTCGCCGTGCCGCCCGGTCTGAGGCTTGACGACCGCAACAAGTGCGACGGCCTGTCGTTCCTGTGCGAGCTTCAGTCGGACGGCTTCCCGCTCTGCGTCTTCGATCCGCAATACCGGGGCATCCTCGACCGTCAGGGCTACGGCAACGAGGGCGAGCGTCAGCGCGCGCGATCCGAATTGCGTCAGATGTCGGAAGCCGAGATCAGGCGGTTCCTGCGCGAGATCGACCGCGTGCTCATGCCGACCGGCCACCTGCTTTTTTGGACGGACAAGTTCCATCTCTGCACCGGCCTCGGCCCGTGGCTCGATAGGACCAATCTGGACATTGTCGATCTGATCGTCTGGAACAAATTGCGCATGGGCATGGGCTACCGGAGCCGCCGCGTCAGCGAATACTTGGTGATCATGCAGAAGGCGCCGCGCCGCGCCAAGGGCGTCTGGGCGGTGCACGACATTCCCGACGTCTGGGACGAGAAGGCGACGAACCGCGGCGCGCACGCAAAGCCGATCGCCTTGCAGGGCCGCCTGATCGAAGCCCTGACGAATGCGCGGGACATGGTGATCGACCCGGCGGCGGGCAGTTACTCCGTATTGCAGGCCTGCCGGCAGACGAACCGGCGCTTCCTCGGTTGCGACGTCGCGGGGTAGCGGACCGGACACTATGCGGCGGGGCGCCGGACCCTGGCCGAAATCTCGGCGCCGCGCTCGCGCGCGACGCGGGCGAGGTCATATTGCGCCTGGAGGTCCAGCCAGAACTGCGGGCTGTTGCCGAAATACAGCCCCAGCCGGAACGCGGTATCGGCGGTAATGGAGCGGCGGCCGTTCAGGATGTCGGTGATCCGCCCGGACGGCACGTCGAGATCGATCGCCAGCCGGTTGGCGCTCAGTTTGCGCGCGGCAAGTTCCCGTCTGAGCAGGCGGCCGGGGTGAGCGAGAGCGGGCATCGGCGTCATCCTCGATGATAGTCGGTGATCTCCACGTCGTAGGCATCGCCTTCCTGGAAGCGGAAGCATATCCGCCACGGCCCGTTGATCGTCATGGCCCATTGGCCTTTCCTGTCGCCCTTGAGCTTGTGCAACCCGACGCTCTTCAGCGGGCTCAAGTCCCGAAGCGATTTCGCGATATTGAGGGCCAACAACAGATCCACGGCGGCTTGGGCATCGACGCTGCGAAACTGCCTCGGATGTTCGCCATCGAAGAGCCTGCGCGTCGCCGCGTTGCGCCACGACTTGATCACGGCAAAATCATAGTACGATAAACGGTGAATGTCGAGCGTATGCCGGCGCGGCCGCTCGCTCAGAGCAACGTCAGTTGCCGGTCGTCCTTGGGCGGCGACGGGGGCGGGCGGAACAGGCTCGTGTCGAAGTCCCAGTTCCGGCCGTCGAGGCCGCAGCGCTTGACGGCGAGGTCGAAGCGCCGCGCGATCGATTCGGCATAGGGGCCGGTCCCGGTCATGCGCGTGCCCCAGGCGGCCCGATAGAGCTCGCCGCCGCGCGTCTGGCGCACCAGGTCGAGGACGCGGCGCGCCTTCAACGGCGCGTGCGCCGCCAGCCAGTCCTGGAACAGCTCCTTGATCTCGAGTGGCAGGCGCAGCAGGACATGGCCGCCGGACGTGGCGCCGGCGGCGGCGGCGGCTTCGAGGATGCGTTCGATCTCGTGGTCGGTGAGCGCCGGGATGACCGGCGCGACCATGACGCCGACCGGGATTCCGGCGGCGGCCAGCGCGCGCATCGTCTCCAGCCGGCGCGCCGGCGTCGGCGCGCGCGGCTCCAGGCGCCGGGCGAGCTCGCGGTCGAGCGTCGTCACCGACAGATAGACGCGCGCCAGCCGGCGCGCGGCCATCGGCGCCAGGATGTCGATGTCGCGGGCGACCAGGGCCGATTTGGTGACGATGCCGACCGGGTGGTTGCACGCCGCCAGCACCTCGAGGATGCGCCGCGTGATGCGCTGCTCGCGCTCGATCGGCTGGTAGGGGTCGGTGTTGGTGCCGAGCGCGATCACCGCCGGCCGGTAGCCGGGCCGCGCCAGCTCGCGCGCCAACAGCTCGGGCGCGTCGGGCTTGGCGAACAGCCGGCTCTCGAAGTCGAGGCCCGGCGACAGGCCGAGCCAGGCGTGGGTCGGCCGCGCGAAGCAATAGACGCAGCCGTGCTCGCAGCCGCGATAGGGGTTGATCGAGCGGTCGAACGGCACGTCCGGCGATCGGTTGCGGGCGATGATCGTGCGCGTGGCGTCGATGGTGACGGTCGTGCGCAGCGGCGGCGGGTCGTCGTCCTCGGCCGCGCCCCAGCCGTCGTCGATCGCCTCGCGCCGGGTCGGCTCGTAGCGGCCGGCCGCGTTGCCGACGGCGCCGCGTCCCTTCCTTGCCCGGTCGGGCAGGCGGTCGTCGGGCGCGCGCTCCACCGCATCGGCATCCATGCCGGCGAGCCTACGCCGGATGGCCGGAACATTTCAAGAACAAACCGCCGCCGGCGCTACAGGTGCTCTTGCAACCGCGGCATCAGCTCGACCAGGTTGCAGGGGCGGCAGCGGCTGTCGAGCTGCCAGCGCAGGATCTCCTCCCAGGCGTCGCGGCAGGCGCCGGGCGAGCCGGGCAGGGCGAACAGGTAGGTGCCTCCGGCGACCCCGCCGGTGGCACGCGACTGCATCGTCGAGGTCTTGATCTTGGCGTAGCTGAGCATGCGGAACAGCTCGCCGAAGCCCTCGATCTCCTTGTCGTAGACCGAGCGGAAGGCCTCGGGCGTCACGTCCCGCCCGGTCAGCCCGGTGCCGCCGGTCGCGATCACGACGTCGATGGCCGGGTCGGCGATCCAGGCGCGCAGGCGGGCGACGATGGCGTCGGCGTCGTCGCGCACGATCTCGCGCGCCGCCGCGCGGTGCCCGTCGCGGACGATCAGCTCGACCAGCGTGCGGCCCGACTTGTCGTCGGCCTCGCTGCGCGTGTCGGAAATCGTCAGGACGGCGATGTTGATCGGCAGGAAGGGTCGCGACTCGTCAATTCGTCCCATGTGGCGCCGCCGTCGCGCTCGCCTTCTCCGGCGATACCAGGGCCAGATCCTGCGGATCGTAGGCCGGCCAGGCGCCCGAGGCGATGGCATCGAGCGAGGGCGTGTCCTGGCCCAGCCGCTGCCGGTAGATCCACAGGTTGGTCAGCACCCGCTGGACGAACATCCGGGTCTCGCGCGCCGGGATGCTCTCCAGGAACAGCAGCGGGTCGTGGTCGTAATCCGCCCGCTTGCGCCACTTGGCGAGGTTGCCGGGGCCGGCGTTGTAGGCGGCGGCGAGCAGGAACAGGTCGCCGTTCACGTTGGCGTCGGACAGCAGATAGTCGACGTAACGCTGGCCGAGCGAGATGTTGATCTCGGGGTCGAACAGCGCCTTGCCCTTGCTCGTCGCGCCGCTCTCGTCTCCGGCGATGAAGCTGGCCGTGGCCGGCATGAGCTGCATCAGGCCGCTGGCGCCGACCTGGCTCCTGGCGTCCGGGTTGAACCCCGATTCCTGGCGCATCAAGGCATAGAGCAACGCCCGATCGACGGTGAAGCCGCCCTTCGGCTGCCAATGCGGCAGGGGGTAAAGCGCCGCCTCGTGCGTCGTGCCATAGGCGCTCTCGACCGCGACGCCGAGCCGGAGGGCGAGCGACGGCAGGCGCGCGATCTGGGAAATCGAGATCAGCGCCGAAACGATCTCGGGCCCGCTCTCGGACTGTAGAATCTGCATCTCGTCCTCGGCCCGCTGCTCCTGGCCGATCTGCAGCAGGGCGAGCGCCCGCTGCCCGGTGCGCGACTTCAGCAGCGCCTTGGCTTCGGGCGCGGTCAGCGGCCGCACCGACCAGTCGAAGGCGGATTCCATGCCCAGCGCGCGCCGCGCGAGCTGCCCGTAAAAGGTGCGCGGGTGCTCTGCGGCGATGCGCAGCCAGCGGCTGACCTGCGCCGGCTTGCGGTCCTTGAGATGGCTGCGCGCGGCCCAATAGGCGGCGGCCGACACGGTCCATGGCGACAGGTCGGCGGTCTGCGCCGCCCGTTCGAAATGGCGCGCCGCCGCGGTCATGTCGCCCTTGCGCCATGCCGCCATGCCCTGGTCCCACTGCGCCCCCTCGACCCGGAAATTCGGGTCCGGCGCGCCTACCTTGCGCACGCTCGCGTTCGGCATGGCTGGCGCCGCCGCGCCGGCCGGCTTGCGCGCCATGGCCAGGGCATGGATGCGCCGCGCCTCGGGGTGGTCGGCATATTTCGCCAGCCAGTCGCGCAGTTCCTTGAAGCTCGCCTTATAGGCCGTCGGGTGCAGATAGCGCTGCGCCAGCGCGTGGCCGACCAGGCGCAGGTCGGTGAGCTTGCCGATCGACCGGTCCGCCGCCTTCCACTCGCCCGCTTCCTGCAAGCGGAAGATGTCGCGATAGCGGTCGGCGTCGGTCTCGCTCAGCGGTCGCGGGATCTCCACCGCCGACCCGTAGGAGCCCGCCGCCGGCGGCAGCAGGGCCATGGTCGGGGCGTCGAACGGTTCCTCCGCGCGGACCCGAGTCGGTCCGCCGCCGAGGCCGGTCGCCACGACCAAGGCGGCCGCCCACATCGCCGCCGCCCGTCCGATTGGTAAGTAATTCCTAAGATGCATTACGACACTTTTAGCTCAAATGACCGGCCGGGACAAGCCCGATCGCCGGCCTCAGACACTACAAATTGCGTTATGAATATGTCTGGCCCTATATCTGTGTTCGTTTAGCATCTTATCTGTAGTTAACAAGACGGCCATATGTATTAACCGAATTTGTTCTCCAGTTAACTTATTTAACCTTACTATCCAAGAGATCGAATTTTTCGCGGAGCATCAGCAGGTCGCGCCAGGCCATGCGTTTCTGGGCCGGCTGGCGCAGCAGGTAGGCGGGGTGATAGGTCGCCGTCGCCGGTATCGGCCGGGACATGCCGACACTCTCGTACTGGAACCAGCGGCCGCGCAGCTTCGTTATCCCCTCGTTGCGGGCGAGCAGGGTCTTCGCCGCGGCGCCGCCGACCGCCACCAGGATCTCCGGCGAGACCAGCTCGATGTGGCGGGCGATGAAGGGCAGGCAGGCGGCGACTTCGGCGGCCGTCGGCTGACGATTGCCGGGGGGGCGCCAGTACACGACATTGGTGATGTAAACCCCGCTCCGGTCGAGCCCGATGGCCGCCAGCATGCGGTCGAGGAGCTGGCCCGCCGGGCCGACGAAGGGCCGGCCCGAGCGGTCTTCCTCGGCGCCCGGCGCCTCGCCGACCAGCATGATCCGGGCGGCCGGGTTGCCGTCGCCGAACACCAGGTTGGTCGCGGTTTTCTTGAGCGGGCAGCCGTCGAAGGCGGCCAGCGCCTCGGCCAACTCGTCCAGCGTCCGCGCCGCGGCGGCGAGGTCGCGGGCCGACAGGCCCGGCCCTGGCTTTGCCGGCCCGCCTCGCCCCGGCTCCGGCGGGGCGGGAGGCTTCGCCGAGGCGAGGGCCGCCGGCGGCGCGATCGGCCGGGGCAGCGCCTCGCCGGGCGGCGTCGGCGGCGACACGGCAGGACCGGGCGGGGCCGGGCGCCGGGCGCTGCGATAGCGGTCGACGGGGCGCTCGGCGACCGCCTCGTCGGCCCCCGCCTGAAGGCACCAGCGCAGCAACGCCAGGGCATCGTCGGGCAAAGGATCGGCAGGACCCGCCATGGGCCAAGACTAGCACCGGCGATATCGGACTTACAGCCCGTCGCCCTGCCGTGCTACACCGCCACCCTGGCGGCGCAATCGGGAGCGCGCGGAGGCGAGCCATGGATCGCGAGGCGATGCATTACGACGTGGTCGTCGTCGGCGGCGGACCGTCCGGCCTGGCGGCGGCGATCCGCCTGAAGCAGCTCGCTCAACAGCACGGGCACGAGGTCTCGGTCTGCGTCATCGACAAGGGCTCGGAGATCGGCGCCCATATCCTGTCCGGGGCGGTGATCGAGTCGCGGGCGCTCGACGAACTGATCCCGGACTGGAAGGCGAAGGGCGCGCCGCTGCTGACGCCCGCGACCGACGACCGGTTCCTGTACCTGACCGCGCGCCGGGCATTGCCCCTGCCGGCCCCGCCGCAGATGCTGAACCACGGCAATTACATCATCAGCCTCGGCAATTTGTGCCGCTGGCTGGCCGGGCAGGCGGAATCGCTCGGCGTCGAGCTCTACGCCGGCTTCGCCGCCGCCGAGGTGCTCTACGGCGCCGACGGCGCCGTCGAGGGCGTGGCCACCGGCGCCCAGGGAATCGGGCGCGACGGCGAGAAGAAGGCCGATTACCAGCCCGGCGTCGAGCTGCGCGCCCGCTACACGCTGTTTGCCGAGGGCTGCCGCGGATCGCTGACCAAGACGCTGTTCGAACGCTTCGACCTGCGCCGCGGCGTCGATCCGCAGACCTTCGGGCTCGGCCTCAAGGAGCTGTGGGAGGTCGATCCCGCCCGCCACCGGGCGGGATCGGTGACGCACACGATCGGCTGGCCGCTCGACCGCGAGACCTACGGCGGCTCGTTCCTCTATCACCTCGAGAACAACCAGGTGGCGGTCGGATTCGTGGTCGGGCTGGACTACCGCAATCCGCATCTGAACCCCTTCGAGGAGTTTCAGCGCTTCAAGACGCACCCGGCGATCCGCCCGGTCTTCGAGGCCGGCCGGCGCATCGCCTACGGGGCACGGACGCTCAACGAAGGCGGCCTGCAGTCGATTCCGAAGCTGACCTTCCCGGGCGGGGCGCTGATCGGTTGCACCGCCGGATTCCTCAACGTCCCCAAGATCAAGGGCACGCATACCGCGATGAAGTCCGGCATGATCGCCGCCGAGGCCGTGTTCGAGGCGTTGCGCTCGGGCGCCGGCCGCGAGCCGGTCGCCTACGCGGATCGGCTGCGGGCGAGCTGGGTGTGGGACGAGCTTGCCCGAGTGCGCAACATCCGCCCGGGCTTTCGCTGGGGCCTGTGGGCCGGCCTCGCCCATGCCGCGCTCGACACCTATATCTTGCGCGGGCGGGCGCCCTGGACGCTGCATCACCACCCGGACCACGTCGGCCTGCGCAAGGCGGCTGAGGCGCCGCGCATCGCCTACCCCAAGCCGGACGGCAAGATCGCCTTCGATCGGCTGTCCTCGGTCTTCGTTTCCAACACGAACCACGCCGAAGACCAACCGGCCCATCTCCGGCTCAAGGATGCGACGGTGCCGATCGAAATAAACCTCGCTCTCTATGACGCCCCGGAACAGCGTTACTGCCCGGCCGGCGTTTACGAGATCGTAGTTGACGGCGGCGGCCGGCGGCTGCAGATCAACGCGCAGAACTGCCTGCACTGCAAGGCATGCGATATCAAGGACCCGGCGCAGAACATCGACTGGACCGTGCCCGAAGGCGGCGGCGGTCCGAATTATCCGAATATGTAACCGGCTCCGCCCGCCCGCTCGGCCGGAACAGTGGCGGGAAGCGCGGCTATCGGCTAGAATTAGCTTAAGGTTCGGGCGATATGCTGTCGGAACATGCGCTGGTCCGCGGCGGCGGGCCGATCGCCCGCAAAGGAGTTCAAGGCGTGATTCGTGACCCGCGGGAGTCCACTCCGCCGCAGCAGCCGCTACGGCTGCGTCGGCCGAGTCTGCCGGCGTTGCTCGGCCGCGGGGTGGCGGCGGCGCTACTGCTCGTCTCCGGCTGCGCGGCGGCGCCGCAGGGCGCCGGCGGCGATACGCCCGCCGGCGCGGTCGCGCTGGCGCCATCGCCGCTCGGTCACTACCTGGCCGGCCGGCATGCGAGGAAATCGTACGACCTCGGTGCCGCCGCCGACCTCATGGACTTTGCGCTGGCCACCGACCCCGACAACCTGGACCTGCTGCGGCAGACCTATCTTCTGATGGCCAGCCAGGGACGGATGGCCGAGGCCGCCGCCCTGGCCGAGCGACTTCAGGCGGTCGACGGGTCGGACGGACCGGCGGCGCTGACCCTGGCCCTCGAGGCGATCAAGGCGGGCGAGTGGGCGCGCGCCGACGAGATCCTGGCGGCGCGGCCGGTGGAAGGCATCAATGCCTTTTACCTGCCGATGGTGCGGGCGTGGCTGGCGCTCGAGATCGAGGACGTCGATGCGGCCCTGACCGCGTTGGCGCCGCTGCAGGAGGTGCGTGGGCTGGCCGCACTCCACCACATGCACGCCGGGCTGCTGAACGACCTGGCCGGCCGCCCCGACGCGGCCGAGCAGAATTACCGAAAGACGGTGGAGGCGTCGTCGCGACTGCCGTTCCGCCTGGTCGAGATCTTCGTCAACTTTTATCGGCGCGCGGGTCGTGCGGAAGACGCGCGCGCCCTCTACGACGACTATGCCGAGGCGAATCCGGGCAGCGTGCTGCTCGAGGCGCTGCGTCCGGCGCAGGACGCCGGCGCCGAGGTCGCGCCGATCGTGGCGACGACGCGGGATGGCATCGCCGAGGCGCTGTTCAATCTGGCCAGCGTGCTGCAACAGGACGAGACTGCCGACCTGGCGCTGGTGTTCAACCGCATGGCCCTCGACCTGCGCCCGGACCTGCCGCTCGCGCGGCTCCAGCTCGCCGAGGTTCTCGCCGGCCGTGACCGCGTCGAGGAGGCGATCGCCCTCTATCGCACGGTGCCGCCCGGCTCCGCCTTCGGCTGGCAGGCGCGGCTGGCGGCGGCGGAAAGCCTGAACCGGATCGATGACACCGAGGCGGCGATCGGCCTGCTGCGGGAAATGACGGCCGAGCGGCCCGACCGCTTCGACGCGCCGCTCAGCCTCGGCAACATCCTGCGCGGCGAGGAGCGGTTTGCCGAGTCGGCGGCAGCCTACGACCTGGCCGTCGAACGCATCGGCACCCCGGACGTGCGGCACTGGTCGATTCTCTACTTCCGCGGCATCGCGCGCGAACGCAGCGACCAATGGCCGCTGGCCGAGGCGGATCTCCTGAAGGCCCTCGAGCTGGAGCCCGAACATCCCTATATCATGAACTATCTCGCCTATTCGTGGATCGAGCAGGGCGAGCACTACGACGAGGCGCTGGCGATGCTGGAAAAGGCGGTCAGCCTGCGTCCCGACGACGGCTACATCGTCGACAGCCTGGGCTGGGTATTCTATCGCCTCGGCCGTTACGAGGAGGCGGTCGTCGAGCTCGAGCGCGCGGTCGAGCTGCGGTCCCAGGATTCGGTGATCAACGACCATCTCGGCGACGCCTACTGGAAGGTGGGGCGTCGCCAGGAGGCGCGGTTCCAGTGGCGGCGCGCTTTGCTGTTCGAGCCCGAGGCGGATCAAGTCGGCCTTATCGAGGCGAAAATCGAACGCGGTCTGATCGAGGGTCCGACGACCGCGCGGTCGTCCGGCGGTTGACCGGGGATTCGGCGTCATCGCTCGCCTCGGCGAAGCCGCCCGCCACGCCGAAGCCGCGGCGAGGCCGGCCGGCGCAGCCAGGGCCGGTGGACGCGATCCGCGCCACCGCCCGCGCCAAGGTCAACCTCTACCTCCACGTCGTCGGCCGCCGGCCCGACGGGCTGCATCTGCTCGACAGTCTCGTCGTGTTCGCCGACATCGGCGACGCGCTCGTCGTCCGGCCGGCGGCGGACCTGACGTTGGCGATCGACGGGCCGTTCGCGGCGGCGGTGCCCGCCGGCGACGACAATCTGGTGCTGCGCGCGGCCCGTCTGCTGCGCCAACGCGACGGCGCCGCCATCCGTCTGACCAAGCGGCTGCCGGTGGCGGCCGGCCTCGGCGGCGGTTCGGCCGACGCCGCCGCGGCGTTGCGCGCGCTCGGGCGGCTGTGGCGGCTGCATTCCGCCCCCGGCGAGCTCGCGCGCCTCGGCCTCGAACTCGGCGCCGACCTGCCGGTCTGCCTGGCCGGCGGCCCGCGCTTCGTCGGCGGCGTCGGCGACGACTTGGCCCCGGTGCCGGCACTGCCGCCGGCCCATCTGGTCCTGGTCAATCCGGGCGTCCCGCTGCCCACCGCCGCCGTCTATGGCGCGCGCGCCGGCGCGTTTTCGGCGCCGGCGCGGTGGCACGAGGCCGCCGGCGACGCTGCCGCCCTGGCGCGCCGGCTGGCCGCCTGCGGCAACGACCTCGCCGCCGCCGCGCGGCGCCTGGCGCCGCCGATCGACGCGGTGCTGGCGGCGCTCGCCGGCTGCCGGGGCTGCCTCGTCGCGCGCCTGTCGGGCAGCGGCGCCACCTGCTTCGGCCTGTTCGCCGCCGCGGCCGAGGCGGAGGCCGCCGCCGCCGCGCTCGCCGCCGCGCAACCGTCGTGGTGGGTGGCGGCGGCGGCGATGCTGACCGCCGACTGCGCCGCGGCCGGCTGATCCGGCGACGGTGCGGTTGCGCGCTGAATCGGTTGTCGCGTATGGTGGCCGCCGTTTCGCCGGACCGGGGCGGCGACATCCGGTGGGGCGTAGCCAAGCGGTAAGGCAACGGGCTTTGGTCCCGTGATCCCAGGTTCGAATCCTGGCGCCCCAGCCAATACCGCGGCGGCGTCGCGCGGGAGACCACCGGATGAACGAGTTTCGCCAGCACCTGATCGAACCGGAAATCGCCGATCTGTACGACTACTGGGTTGCGCGCCGGGGCGCCCGCGCGATGCCGTCGCGCAAGGACGTCGATCCCGTGCAGATTCCGAAGCATCTGCCGAACCTCATGCTGGTCGACGTGCTCCGCGATCCGTTGCGCTTCCGCTATCGTCTGATCGGCACGCGCGTCGTGGCGGCCAGCGCCGCGGACCGCACCGGTAAATTCTTCGACCAGGTGCGGTTCTTCGATGCCAACCCGGCGGTCGCGAAGCACTACGAGGCGGTCGTCGCCGACGCCGAGCCGCACTATTCGGACGAACCGTTCCACAACCGGCAGAGCGATTCGACCTACCGGGTCCAACGCCTGTTGCTGCCGCTGTCGAGCGACGGCGTCTCGGTCGACATGATCATGGTCTATTTCCACTTCAAGACCGGGCCCTATGCCGGCCGCTGAGGCCCCCGCCAGGGGATCGATCCAGCCCGCTTCCCCTGCCGCGCGCGCGGTGGTAAATTGACGGGTGTTCCGTCAACTGCCATGGGATCGCACATCATGACCGCGACTAAGACGATCCGCCTTGTCGGCACGTTTGCCGGCATGCTCGTCGCCGCTGGGCTCGCCGCCGGCGCCGCGCGCGCCGACGAGGCTCAGGAGACCATGTACAAGGACTATCACGGCGCCATCGAGGCGGCGAAGCTGTGCGAGGATCGCAGCTTCGACCAGCCGGCCCACGGCAAGATGGCGCGGGTGATCGACGAGAAGATCGACTACGGAATCGGCGCCGGCCGGCGCCTGACCCTGATCGAGCAGGTCAAGAGCGAGGTCTACAAGCTGGTCTGGTACAAGGGCTGCGCCAGCGAGCCGGTCGGCCGGCTGCTCGCCCTGTTCCACGCCGAGCTCGAGCCGGCGCTCTGATAGCGCCCCACCCCCACCCCGGCCCTCCCCCGCGCAGAAGCGCGGGGGAGGGAGGGACCCACGGCGTCAGCCGTGGGAGGGTGGGGGTTATGCGCGCTCAGGCCGCGGCGAGGCGGGCGCGGTCGTGCGGCGCGCCGAAGTCCAGCGCCGGCCCCTTCGGCACGATGCCGGTCGGGTTGATGTGGCGGTGGCTGCCGTAATAGTGGCCCTTGATGTGGCGCATGTTCACCGTCTCCGCGACGCCGGGCACCTGGTACAGTTCGCGCGTGTAGCTCCACAGGTTGGGATAGTCGATCAGGCGTCGCCGGTTGCACTTGAAGTGCCCGTAATAGACGGCGTCGAAGCGGACCAGCGTCGTGAACAGCCGCCAATCGGCCTCGGTCAGCCGGTCGCCGACCAGATAGCGTTGGCGGCCGAGCCGCGCCTCGAGCTCATCGAGCGTGGCGAACAGGGCGTCGAACGCCTGCTCGTAGGGGGCTTGCGCGGTGGCGAAGCCGGCCTTGTAGACGCCGTTGTTGACGGTCTCGTAGACCATCTCGTTGACCGCATCGATCTCGCGGCGCAGCGGCGCCGGATAGAAATCGACGCCGGCGTCGCCGAAGGCGTCGAAGGCGCCGTTGAACATGCGGATGATCTCCGCCGATTCGTTGCTGACGATGGTGCCCCGCTGCTTGTCCCACAGCACCGGCACGGTGACGCGGCCGGTGTAGTCGGGCCGCGCCCGCGTATAGACCTGGTGCAGGAAGGCGGCGCCGGTGACGGTGTCGGGGGTGCAGCCGTCGCGCTCGCTGAAACGCCAGCCGTCCTCGCCCATGAGCCAGTCGACGACCGACAGCGAGATCGCGTCCTCCAGGCGCTTCAGCTTGCGGAAGGCCAGCGTGCGGTGCGCCCACGGGCAGGCGAGCGACACATAGAGATGATAGCGCCCCGGCGCCGCCGGAAAGCCGCTCGACCCGTCCGCCGTCACCCGGTCGCGGAACGTCGTGGGCTCGCGCGCGAAGCGGCCGCCGGTCTTGCCGGTGTCGTACCAGCGGTCGTGCCAGACGCCGTCCACCAGCATGCCCATGGCGCGCTTAGCCCTTCAGGCGTGGCTGAACTTGCCGGACGCGCCGCCGACCCAGGCGTCCAGACTGAGCTTGCCGGCCCCGTGGCGGACCACCAGCAAGAGGCCGCCGACCAGGCCCAGGTTCTTCATGAACATGATCTGATTGATCGTTGCGTCCATGCCCTGCATGATGTGTCCTTTCATCGTTCCACGGGTCATTGCGCGGTGCGGATGCACGGGAGTCTAAAGCGCCCGGCCGTCCGCGATTATCCCCCCGCGGGAACAAGATTGTTTGCCGGGCCGCCCCTTGCCCGGCCGCTCCGCCGCCGTTGCGGTTGACCGCCATTGGCGATAAGATCGCCCATTACCCGGATGTATCAGTGGGTTGACGGGATACGCGCTGCTGAAGGAACCGACCAAGGTCGCGCCGCGGAGGCAACGTACAAGCAACACACATAGTGATAGGAGGCAAGGTCATGAAGCTCTACTGCCATCCGGCCTCGACCACGAGCCGGCCGGTCATGCTGTTCGCCGCCGAAGCCGGCATCGGCCTCGATCTGCAGGTCATCGACCTGTTCACCGGCGAGCATCTTAAGGAACCCTTCGCCGCCATCAACCCCAACCGACTGGTGCCGGTGCTGGAGGACGGCGATTTCCGCCTGACCGAGAGCTCGGCCATCCTCAAATATCTGGCCGAGAAGGCCGGCTCGCCGGCTTACCCCAAGGACTTGCGCAAGCGGGCGAAAGTCAACGAGATGATGGATTGGTTCAACTCGAACCTGTATCGCGATTTCGCCTATGGGCTGATCTACCCGCAGGTCTTCCCTCACCACAAGCGCCCGAGCGACGCGGTGCAGGCGGGGACCATCGCCTGGGCCAAGGAGAATACCAAGCGGTGGCTGACCGTCCTCGACCGCGACCTGATCGGCCCGAAGAACAAGTATCTGTGCGGCAATGAAATCACCATCGCCGACTATTTCGGCGCCGCGATCCTCGAGGTCGGCAAGGTGATCCGCTGCGACTTGTCGGCCTATCCGAACGTGAGCCGCTGGCTCGACAACATGCGCAAGCTGAAGCACTGGCAGGAGGTGCATAAAGTCATCTACGGCTTCGCCGACTCGGTGCGCGAACAGCGCTTCGAGGCCGTCTGAACGGAGCGCCGCCCGGGCCAAGCAAGCGAGGACCACCATGATCAAGGGATTGCATCATAACGCCTATCGTTGCCGCGATTCCGAGGAGACACGCCGCTTCTACGAGGAGTTCCTCGCGCTCAGGCTCGCCGGGACGCTGGAGATCAAGGAATCGAAAAGCGGGCGGAAGACCAACACCCTGCACACCTTTTACGAGCTCGGCGACGGCTCGTATCTGGCCTTTTTCGAGGCCCCCGACATGGCGTTTAAGTTCAAGCCGCAGCACGACTACGACCTGCACATCGCGCTCGAGGTCGATGCGCGCACGCTCGAGGCCATGCTGGCCAAGGGCAAGGCCGCCGGCATCGAGACCCGCGGGGTCTCGGACCACGGCTTCATTCACTCGATCTATTTCCGCGACCCCAACGGCTATGTGATCGAGTTGGCGGCCAAGACGCCCGGGCACGACCAGGCCATGGATCCGGCCGTCAACAAGGCGCGCGCCAAGCTCGATCGCTGGCAGATGGCCAAGCAGCGGGCGCCGGCGGGCGTCCACTGAGCGAAGGTCCGCGCCTTCGTCGATTTCCTGGCCGACCGCTTCGCGCCCGAGCCTTATTGGGACGAGGGGCTTTAACGTCCCTCCCGCCGCCAGGCGAGCAGCAGGGCGCCGAGGCCGGCGAGCAGGACGCCGAGGGCGGGCAGCAGCGGCGCGCTGGCGATGCCGGTGACGACGTAGTCGCCGTTGGCGCGCAGGCCCATCCAGCCGCTTCCGGCGGTGTCGCGCCCGGGCCTGACCTTGCGCAGCTCCGGCACCGGGCCGCCGGCCAGGCGGTGCACCGCGCCGCCGGTCGCCTCGACGATCGGCAGCAACAGGTCGGGGCTGGCGCGCAAGTCGGTGAATTCGAGCGGGTTGAGCGGGCCGCTCGCGGCGAACGCCGTGCGCGCGCCGTCCGTCACCCGATAGAGGCCGGTTTCGTCCGCCGCCAGCGCGCCGCCGGCGCGCCCGGCGCCGGACTCGGCGAGCGCCAGGTCGCGCACGCCCCCGCCCGGCGAGACGACCTCGACCGTGGCCGCGCCTTCGCTCAACGAACGCCGGGTCACTTCCAGCCGCCCCTGGATCACGGTCGCGCGCAGGTCCTCCTCCTCGAGCTCCGGCTCCTTCATCAGCCAGTGCGCGATGCGGCGCAGCAGCTCGGCCTGCGGCCCGCCGCCGTCATAGCCGCGCCCCCACAGCCAGATCTGGTCGCTGAGGAGTTGCGCCACGCGCCCCTCGCCGAAACGGTCGAGCACGAGCAGCGGCCGGCCGTCGACGCCGTTCAGCACCGTGACGCCGCGCCGCGGGATGGCGACGATCTGACGCAGCCAGCGGCCCCAGCCCGGCTCGGCCGCGCCGGCGCCGGACAGTTCCGCGGTCACCGGGTGGCGGCGCCCGACATCGCTGACCGCGGGCCGGTAGCCGCGCTCGATGACCTCGCCGGTCGGCTCGGCCGGCAGCACGCGGCCGAGCGGCGACTGGAAGAGGCTCAACGGCCCGGCGAAGGCCGGCCCCGCCGATTCCAGCAGCGCCCCGCCGCCCTCGACGTAGCGGGCGATGTTCTCGTAATAGGCGCGCGGCAGGATGCCGCGCCGGCGGTAGCGGTCGAAGATGATGAGGTCGAATTCGTCGAGCTTGATGTCGAACAGCTCGCGGATCGGGAAGGCGATCAGCGACAGCTCATTGATCGGCGTGCCGTCCTGCTTCTCCGGCGGCCGCAGGATGGTGAAATGCACCAGGTCGACGGCGGGGTCGGCCTTGAGCAGGTTGCGCCAGCTGCGCTCGCCCGGATAGGGCTCGCCCGACACCAGCAGCACGCGCAGGCGGTCGCGCACGCCGTTGACCACGACCGCGGCCCGGTTGTTGGCCAGGCTAAGCTCGCGCGGCCCCGGCTCGACGTCGATCTCGAACACGCTCGGCCCGCCGTGGTCGAGGACGAACGCGACCTCGGTATCGACGCCGACCGGCACGGTCATCGTCCCCAGCGGCTCGCCGTCGTGCTGCACCCGCACCCGCGCCTGCCCGGCGCTCGCCTCGGCGAAGCCTCCGGCGGAGCCTGGGCCGGCCGCCTCCGGCAGGTCGTCGACGCGCACGGTCAGGACGACCTCCTTGCCGACCAGTCCGAAGCTCGGCGCCTCGGCCAGATGCAGCCGCCGGTCGCCTTCGTCGGGCCGGCCGGAGAGCAGCACATGCACCGGCGCGTCGAAGCCGAGCTCGGCGAGATCGGCCGGCGCGTCGTGCACCTGCCCGTCGGTGATCGCGACGACGCCGGCGAGGCGCCGGCTCGGCACGTCGGCGAGGGCGCGCGCCAGCGCCGTGAACAGCCGGGTGCCGTCGCCGCCACCGGCGTCGGCACCGGCGCGCACGACGCGCAAACTGACTCCGTCGAGCGCGCCGATGCGGCGCTCGACCTCGGCGAGCGCGGCCGCCGTCTGCGCCGCGCGCGGCTCGATGCCCTGGCTCGGCGACTCGTCGACCAGCACCACGGCGATGTCGTCGAGCGGCGCCCGCTCTTCGCGCACCAGCGACGGATTGAGCAGCGCCAGCGTCAGCACCGCGACGGCCAGCGCCCGCCACCAGATGCCGCGGGCGCGCCGCCATAGGCCGAGGCCGACCAGGGCCAGCCCGATGAGGCCGAGCGCGGCGACCGCCGGCCACGGCAGCAGCGGCGCCAGGTCGAGGCCGATTCCGGCCAGGGCGGCGCTGGCGCTCACTGGCCCAACCGCTCCAGGATCGCCGGCACGTGCACCTGGTCCGATTTGTAGTTGCCGGTGAGCGCGTACATCACCAGGTTGACGCCGAAGCGGTAGGCCAGCTCGCGCTGGCGCTCGCCGCCGGGGACGGTCGGGAACAGCGGCCGGCCGACATCGTCCACCGCCCAGGCCCCGGCCCAGTCGTTGGCGCCGATGATCACCGACGAGACGCCGTCATTGACCCGCCCCTGGCTCTCCTCGACCCACACCGTGCCGCCGGCCCAGCGGCCGGGAAACGACTGCATGAGATAGAACGACTTGGTCAGGACATGGTCCGGCGGCGCCGGGATCAGCGGCGGGATGTCGAGGCCGCGCACCAGCTCGCGCAAGGCTTGCGTGCCCGGCCCGGCCCCGCCGAACGTGCCGCCGGCGTTCTGGTCGCGGGTGTCGAACAGGATCGTGCCGCCGTTCTTGAGATAGGCGTTGAGCCGGCGCAGGGCGGCGTCCGACGGCGTCGTCTGCTCGGCCGTGACCGGCCAGTAGAGCAGCGGGAAGAAGGCCAGCTCGTCGGTCTCCACGTCGACGCCGAGCGGCGGCGGCGGTTCGACCGAGGTGCGCTGGTGGAGCACCACGCCGAGGCCGAGCAGCCCGGCGTTGCTGGTCGCATCGACGGCGGGCACGCCGGTGCGCACATAGGCGAGACGGGTCTCCGCCACCGCGGCGAGGGCGAAGGCCTCGGCGTCGGGAGCGGCGGCCTCGGCCGCGGCCGGCAGCCAGAGCGCCAGCGCCAGCGCCGCGGCGCGGGCCGCGCCGGCGAGCGCGGTCAGCAGGCCGCGCAGCGCCAGCGCGATGCCGATGTCGGCGAGCAGCAGCACCAGGGCGCCGGCCAGCAGCCACGGCTTCAGGTCGATCTCGGCGGAGCGCGCGAAGGGCGCTGCGGCGACGCCCGCGGGCAGCCGTCCCAGCGGCCGCGGCGCGGCGACGCCGGCCGACAGGTTGAGGGCGCGGCGCGCCGTCTCGCGCCCGTAATAGCCCGGCGGGTGGCGCGGGCCCACGGCGCCGGCGGCGATCGTCGCCGGCGCGGCCGGGGCGGCGAGCGGCGGCGGCGCCGTCGGCCGGCCGAAACCGTCCAGGGTTTCGAGCGGCGGCAGCGGCTCGTCGCCGCCGCCGGCGGCGACCACGCCCTGGCTCAACGCCACGAGGCGGCGCAGCATCTCGACATAGAGTCCGGACAGCGACAGGCTCGACCAGTCGGTGTCGGCCGTGGTGTGGACCAGCACCAGCCAGCCCTCGCCGCGCCGCTCGCCGGTGATCAGCGGCGTGCCGTCGTCGAGCCGCGCCCAGGTCTTGTCGCCGAGGTCGATCTCCGGCTCGGCCAGCACCTGGCGGCGGATCTCCACGTCCGCGGGAACGGCGAGGCCGGCGAACGGGCCGTCGGCGGGGAACGGCGCCAGGCGCGCCGGCCGCGTCCATGACATGGCGCCACCGAGCGTGCGGTCGCCGGCGCGCAGGCGCACCGGCAGCAGGGCGTCGGCGTTTTGCGCCAGCCGCGGCCCGGCGAAGCGCAGCAGCACGCCGCCGCCCTCGATCCAGGCGCCGAACCGGTTCGCCTCGTCCTGGGTCAACGCGCCGACGTCCGACAGCACGACGACTGCCAGCTCGCGTTGCAGCAGCGCCGCGATGGTGCCGCGCCGCACCTCGCTGAACGGCGCCAGCGCGCGCTCCAGATAGTAGAGGTCGCTGAGCAGCGGCTGCGCCTCGTCCTCGGCGCCGCCGGAGACGAGGCCGACCGGCCGCTGCCGCCAGCGCTCGTCGAGCAGCACC
Organism: Dongiaceae bacterium; assembly: GCA_040881945.1. Taxonomy (GTDB): domain Bacteria; phylum Pseudomonadota; class Alphaproteobacteria; order Dongiales; family Dongiaceae; genus JBBECF01. The sequence goes on from JBBECF010000108.1 coordinate 33,162, forward strand.
ACGGCGCCGGCCGAGTCCTCGCCCTCGACGCTCAGGCGGACCAGCCGGTTGCGCAACTCGACGGGCAGCGTCAGCGTCGCCTCGGCCGCGGTCGCGCCGGCCGCGAACCGCAGCTCCTCGCGCAGGATCGGGCGGCCGTCCTCGCCGCTGCCGCGCACCGCCACCGTCCGCTCGCC
>JBBECF010000108.1:33437-106015 GCA_040881945.1 Dongiaceae bacterium
GCAGGATCGGGCGGCCGTCCTCGCCGCTGCCGCGCACCGCCACCGTCCGCTCGCCCGCCGGCGCCGCGCGCGTCAGGCGCAGGGTCAGGCCCGACGGCCCGGCCGCCGGCGGCTGCAGCAGCAGCGCCAGTTCCGGCGCCGGCTCGCCGAGCACGCGCAGGCCGCCCAGGCGCTGCAGCCGCAAGGCGAAGGCGGAATCGGTCTCGGGGTCGACGCTCGCCAGGCCGTCGGTCAACCACACCACGCTGGCCGTGCCGCCGAAATCGAGGCCGTCGAGCGCCGCCAGGGCGGCGGCGCGGTCGGTCGGCCAGGGTTGCGGCAACACGGCCTGCGCCAGCCGGCGCGCCTCGGCCGCGATCAGCGGGGCGGTCGCCGCCGCCGGCTGGCCGTCGGTTCGCGGCGCCGTCATCACCAGGACCACCGCGCGCCCTTCGCGCTCGGCCTGGGCGATCAGCCCGGCCATGGCCTCGGCGCGCAAGTTCCAACGCGCCGCCGCCGCCCAGCCGTCGTCCACGGCCAACAGCAGCGGCCCGCTGCCGGGCAGGCGCGGGCTCGAATTGATCAGCGGATGGGCGAGCGCCAGAATGACCAGGGCCGCCAGCAGCAGCCGCAGCAGGATCAGCCAGAGCGGCGTGCGGTCCGGCGTCTCCTCGCGCGACTCCAGGTCGAAGAGCAGGCGGATCGCCGGAAAGCGCAGGTGCCGGGGGGCCGGCGGCATCAGCTTGAGCAGCCACCACAGCACCGGCAGCACCGCCAGGGCGAGCAGCATCCACGGGGCGGCGAAGGCGAGCGGGCCGAGGCTCAGCAAGGGTCAGGCCTCCGCCGTCTCGGACAGCCGCAGGTAGAGCGCGAGCAGCGCCGTCTGCGGCGGCCGGTCGGTGCGGTGGCCGGAGAAGGTCCAGCCGACGGCGCGGGCGAGTGCCGCCAGCCCCTCGTGGTGGGCGTGGATGCGCCCGACATAGGCGTCGCGCACCGTTTCGATGCGGCTGAACAGCTTGTCGCCCTCCCCCTCGAGGCCCTCGATGCGGACGCGGCCGGCGAAGGGCAGGGTCTCCTCGGCCGGGTCCAGCACCTGCAGCAGATGGCCGCGCAAGCCGCCCTCGGCGAAGCGCCGCACGACGGCGTCGATCTCCGGCAGCGGCGACAGGAAATCGCTGACGAGCACGAGCTGGGCATAGCGCGGCAGCGGCGCGAAGGCCGGCAGATTGTCCTCGGACAGGCCAGGTCGCGACAGCTGTTGCGCGATGCGGTTGAGCGTGCTGCGGCCGCTCGCCGGCGGGATGCCGCTGCCGAGCAGCGTCACCCGCTCGCCGCCGCGCACCAGCAGCGCGACCAGGGCGAGCGTCAGCAGGTCGGCGCGCTCGGCCTTCTCCGGCAGTCCGTCGCCCGACCGGTAGCGCAGCGAGGCCGAACCGTCGCGCCACAGCCAGACGCTCTGCGCCGCGGCCCATTCCATCTCGCGCACGAACAGCGGTTGCGTCTTCGCCGACTGGCGCCAATCGATCTTGTGCCGGGCGTCGCCGGGCTGGTAGCGGCGGAACTGCCAGAAGGTGTCGCCCGATCCGACGCGGCGGCGGCCGTGCACGCCCTGGTCGACCGTCGCGGCGACGCGCTCGGCGGCGACCAGCAGCGGGGGCAGGGTGGCGGCGAGCTGCTCGGCGCGCTGACGGGCGGCCAGCGCCGCCGCGGTCATGGCCGGACCCCCCCGCGGCCGCTCAGCGCTTGTGAAGGAATTGCATCCGCGTCGGTGCGTCCTTCGAGACGCACCCCTTTGGGGCGCTCCTCAGGATGAGGTAAGTTATTGATAGCATAAAGTAATATCCTCATGCTGAGGAGGCCGCGTCAGCGGCCGTCTCGAAGCACGCAAGGGCGGCGTTCCCGCATTCCTTCACGCGCTCTCAGGCGAACGGCGCGCACAGGCGGTCGATCACGTCGTTCAGGGTGACGCCGTCGGCGCGCGCCGCGAAGTTGAGCGCCATGCGGTGCCGGAGCACGGGGTGGGCGAGCGCCAGGACGTCGTCGATCGATGGCGCGAAGCGCCCGTCGAGCAGCGCCCGCGCCCGCACCGCCCGCATCAGCGCCTGGCTGGCGCGCGGGCCGGGCCCCCAGGCGACCTGGCGCTCGACCTCCGGGATGTCGGTCGATTCCGGCCGCCCGGCGCGCACCAGCATGAGGATCGCTTCGACGACGCTCTCGCCGACCGGGATGCGGCGGACCAGGCGTTGCGCCGCGATCAGTTCCTCGCCCGACATCACCTGCACGGCGCTATCCTCCTCGACGCCGGTGGTGGCGATCAGCATCTGGCGCTCGGCGTCGATCTCCGGATAGGGCACGTCGAGCTGCATCAGGAAGCGGTCGAGTTGCGCCTCGGGCAGGGGGTAGGTGCCCTCCTGCTCCAGCGGGTTCTGCGTCGCCAACACGTGGAACGGCGCCGGCAGCGGATAGGGGTGGCCGGCCACCGAGACGCGGTGCTCCTGCATCGCCTGGAGCAGGGCCGACTGCGTGCGCGGACTCGCCCGGTTGATCTCGTCGGCCATCAGCAACTGGCAAAACACCGGGCCGGGAATGAAGCGGAACGAGCGGCGCCCGGTGTCGGATTCCTCGAGCACCTCGGACCCCAGGATGTCGGCGGGCATCAGATCGGGGGTGCATTGCACGCGTTTGTCGTCGAGCCCGAGCACCGTGCCGAGGGTCTCCACCAGCCGCGTCTTGGCCAGGCCCGGCACGCCGATGAGCAGAACGTGACCGCCGGCGAGCAAGGTGATAAGGGTCTGGTCGATGGTCGCCTGTTGGCCGAAAATCACCCGGCCGATGCTGGCCCGCACCTGGCGCAGGCGGTGGCCGAGGGCTTCGATCTCGGCGGCCAGCTTGTCGGCGGCGGCGCGGTCGGCCGGCGGCGATCCGGGCGTGAGGGTGTTGGTCGTGGTCACACCGGTTTCTCCAACCAGGGCTGCGGAGGGCGGCGGCTCGATCGAGGCTTCGTGCGGCGACTTCGAGATTCGCATCGGCCGCGACGGAACCTGGTTCTATCACGGTTCGCCGATCGGCCGCAAACCGTTGGTCCGCCTGTTCGCCTCGGTGCTGCGCCGCGAGGCCGACGGCGGCTACTGGCTGGTCACGCCGGTCGAGCGCGGCCGCATCGTCGTCGACGACGCGCCCTTCACCGCGGTCGAATTGACGGTCGAAGGCGACGGCCGGAACCGGGCGCTCCGCTTCCGCACCAACATCGACGACGTGGCGACCGCCGACGCCGACCACCGGATCCGCGTCGCCCGCGACCCTGACAGCGGCGAGCCGCGCCCCTATATTCACGTTCGCGACGGGCTGGAGGCGCGCATCCTGCGCCCGCTCTATTACGAGCTGGTGGCCCTGGGCGAGGAGCGGCGGGTCGAAGGCGAGACCCTGTACGGCGTATGGAGCAAGGGAACCTTCTTTCCGCTGGGGCGCCTGGACGAGGCGGGGTGAACCGCGACTTCGTTATCGCCCGCTTCGCCGCGGCCGGCGCTCGCCGCGGCGAAGCCGCCTACGGCGGAGCCAGGGCCGGCGCCGCCCGCGGCGACCGCGACCTCAACCCCGACATGGCGCCCTGCCTGCCGTTGACGGCGGCGGCCGTGCTCGTGCCGCTGGTCGACCGGCCGGCCGGCATGACGGTGCTGCTGACCCGGCGCACCGACCATCTGCTCGACCACGCCGGCCAGATCTGCTTCCCCGGCGGCCGCCTCGACCCCGGCGACCGCGACGCCGTGGCGGCGGCGCTGCGCGAGGCCGAGGAGGAGATCGGCCTGCCCGGCGAGCGCGTCGCGGTGATCGGCCGGCTCGACGCCTATGTCACGCGCACCGGCTTCGAGGTGACGCCCGTGGTCGGGCTGATCGACGAACTGCCGGTGTTGGCGCCGGACCCCTTCGAGGTGGCCGAGGCGTTCGAGGTGCCGCTCGCCTTCCTGCTCGACCCGGCCAACTACCGGCGGCACAGTCGCGTCTATGCCGGCGCGCCCCGCCACTTCCACGCCGTGCCCTGGCGGCAGCATTACATCTGGGGCGCGACCGCCGGCATGCTGGTGAACCTGCGCGAAACGCTGCGGTTGGTGCCATGAGACAGGTCCTCTCCGTCCTGATCCCGCTGCTGCTGCCGACGCTGATCTATTTCTTCTACGCCAGCATCGCCGCTCGGTGCGCCGAGGCCGCCGGCGGCGACTGGGCGCGGGAGGTGCCGTGGACCTGGCTCGCGGTTGCCGGCGGGGCGCTCGTCGTCGTCACCTTCGTCGCCTTCGCGCTCTTCGGCGGCGCCGACCCGGGCAGCGTCTATCACCCGCCGCGCGCCGTCGACGGCAAGGTCGAGCCGGGCTATTTCGAATGACCGGACGGCTTGCGCCGCAGCCATGGATGACGGCGGCGGAGACGCGCGCCGTCCTCGACGCGCTGACCGCCGAGGGCGGCGAGGTGCGCTTCGTCGGCGGCTGCGTGCGCGACGCCGTGCTCGGCCGCCCGGTCAAGGACGTCGACATCGCCACCCACGACCCGCCGGAGCGCGTGATCGCGCTGCTCGAGCGCGCCGGCCTCAAGGCGGTCCCGACCGGCATCGCGCACGGCACCGTCACCGCCGTTGTCGGCGGCAAGCATTTCGAGATCACGACGCTGCGGCGCGACGTCGAGACCTTCGGCCGGCGCGCCCGGGTCGAATTCACCGACGACTGGGCGGCCGACGCGGCGCGCCGCGACCTGACCATGAACGCGCTGTTCTGCAGCCCCGACGGCGCCCTCTACGACCCCTTCGGCGGCCTCGCCGACCTGCGCGCCGGGCGCGTGCGCTTCGTCGGGGACGCGGCCGCGCGCATCCGCGAGGACGTGCTGCGCCTGTTGCGCTTCTTCCGCTTCTACGCCCATTACGGCCGGCCGCCGCCCGACCCCGAAGCGCTCGCCGCGGCGAAGGCGCTCGCGCCCCTGCTGCCGACGCTCTCCGGCGAGCGGGTCCGCGGCGAGACCTTCAAGCTGCTGCGCGCCCCGGACCCGGCGTCGGTGTTCGCGCTGATGGCAGGCGAAGGCGTGCTCGCCCGCGTCCTGCCCGAGGCCGCGAACCTCGCGCGGCTCGGCGCGCTGGTCGCGATCGAGGCGGCCGTCGCCGGGCCCGATGCGCTGCGCCGGCTCGCCGCCCTGCTCGACGGCGGCCGCGCGAGCGCGGCGGCGGTAGCGATGCGGCTGCGCCTGTCGAACCGCGAGCGCGACCGGCTGCTCGGCCTGGCCGCGGCGCCGGTCGTCACGCCCGATCTCGACCTCGCCGCGCGCCGGCGGCTGCGCCACGAGCTCGGCGCCGAACGGTTCCGCGACCTGGCGCTCCTCGCCTGGGCCGAAAAAAGGGGACAGTCCCCTTTTTCGGCCGCGGATGCCGCTGACTGGCGCGACCTGCTGACCGCCGCCGACTGGACCCCGCCGGCCTTCCCGGTGAAGGGCAAGGACGCGGTGCGCCTCGGCGTGGCCGCCGGCCCCGCGGTCGGCCGCCTGGTCGCGGCGATCGAGGAATGGTGGGTGGCCGAGGACTTCCGCCCCGACCGCAAGGCCTGCCTCAAGAAACTGCGCGAACTGGCGGCGGATGATCCCCCACCCTCCCACGGCTGACGCCGCGGGTCCCTCCCTCCCCCGGCGGAGCCGGCGGAGGGTCGGGGTGGGGGCGGCGCGCCTTTGATTCATGCGCGACGGCCGTTCATAATGGCTTCATGACAGGTGACGAGATCATTGGGCGCTTGCGGGAGCACGAGCCGGAACTGCGGCGGCTCGGGATCGAGCGACTGGCTCTGTTTGGGTCGATGGCGCGGCATGACGAGCGTCTCGGTTCCGACATCGACCTGTTGGCCTCGTTCGAAGAGACGCGACCCTTGTCGCTGCTGGACATCGTGCATCTGGAGAACGTGCTGAGCGATCTCCTCGGGTGCAAGGTCGACCTCGTGGAGGAGCGAGTGCTCAAGCCCCGCATTCGCGAGCATGTCGAGAGGGACGCGATTCGTGCCTTCTAAGGACCCCGCTCTCCGATTCGAAGATATCTTGGAGAATATCGAGCGGATCGAGACCTACACCGCAGGTATGGACCGCGAGACCTTTGCGGCCGACAAGAGGACCGCGGATGCCGTGGAGCGTTGTTTGAGTCGCATCAGCGAAGCGGCGGTGAAATTGGGCGTGCAAGCCGAGCGTTCTTGTCCGGCTATTCCGTGGCGGGATATTCGATCTCTCGGCAATCGGCTCCGCCACGAGTACACGGCGGTCGACGTCGCGCGGATCTGGCTGATCGTGGAAAGGGACATGGCACCGCTCAAGGAAGCCTGCCAGGCGACCGTTCAGCGCATCCGCCACAAGGGCGGCGCGCAATCGTAGACTGCGCGTCGCTTCATGCACGAACTAACGACGCGATCCGGCGGACCGGCGTCCGCTTACCTGCGGATGCCGATCGTCACCAGGTAGTCGCGCGGCATGGCGACGCCGAGGTCGCCGCGGAAGCCGTCGTGATAGGCGACGAAGTCCCGGTGCAATTGCTCCCGCCGCTCCGGGTCGAGGGCGCCGGCCAGCGCCTTGGTCGGACCGTAGCTCTCGGCGAACAACCGCCAGACGGCCTCGCCGCTGGCCTCGCGCATGACCGTCGTCCCGGTTTCGAAGCGCAGGTCGAAGGCGCCGCCGAGTAGGTCGCGGACGCGCTCCGGCCGGCCCCATTCGAACGGCGACGGCGGCGGCGAGGGCGGCGGCGTCATGTACGGCTTCATCACCTTGAACAGCCCGGCCAGCGTGCCGTCGGGCGGCCAGGTGGTCAGCGCCAGGCGGCCGCCCTTGCGGCAGACCCGCGCCAACTCGGCGGCGGCGTCCTCGGGCCGGCTGACGAACATCACCCCGCAGGTCGAAATCGCCGCGTCGAAACCGGCGTCGGGGAAGGCCAGCTTCTCGGCGTCGCCGACCCGGAACTCGATGGCCAGGCCGGCCGCCGCGGCCAGGCCCTGGGCCGCCTCGATCAGGTCGGCGCCGAGATCGATGCCGACGACGGCGGCGCCGCGCGCGGCGACCCGGCGGGCGGTCCACCCGGTGCCCGTCGCGACGTCGAGCACCCGCTCGCCCGGCTGCGGCGCCAGGCGGAGGACGGCGTGCTCGATCGAATCGGCGATGGTCTCGCTGATCCGGTCGTAATGCGCCCCTCCGGCGTTCCAGACGGCGGCGGGCTTGAGATTGTGCGGCTGGATCGGCGTGGACACCATGGCGGCTCCCCCTGGTTATCGGTCGACGGCGCGCGGAATCGGGACCCCACTCTACACGAACCGCCGCTCCAGACAATCCTTGGCTCGGCTACGGCTACATGACGACCGGCGGCATCGATATCGGCACGGCCTCGGCTCTTGACGTCGCAGGACTTAAATCCCATCATGACCGGGCGGTCTCGGCCGTTCGTTGTTTGACATCGTGGAGACAGGATTCCGGGGAAGGCGCCGGGGATGGGCCTTGGCGCCAATTCCCGCCGGAGAAAAACATGCCTAAACGCGATATTTTCATGTCGCGCGCCCGCCGGACATGGGGTTCATCGCTCGGATTCGTACTTTATCGTCCCGCTGGACGCTCCCCCACCCTCCCGCGGCTGACGCCGCGGGTCCCCCCCCCCCCCGGGGGGGGGGGGGGGGGGGGGGGGGGGGGCCGCGGCGCCGCTCACGGCCACATGACGACCGGCGGCATCGACATCAGGACCGCCTCGACGTTGCCGCCGGTCTTGAGGCCGAAGGCCGTGCCGCGGTCGTAGAGCAGGTTGAACTCGACATAGCGGCCGCGCCGGACGAGCTGGTGGCGGCGCTGCGCGTCGGTCCAGGGCCGGTCCATGTGGCGGCGCACCAGCCGCGGATAGACGTCGAGGAACGCGAGGCCGACGTCGCGCAGGAAGGCGAAGTCGGCCTCCCAGTCGCCGTTGTCGAGGTCGTCGAAGAAGATGCCGCCGACCCCGCGCGCCTCGCCGCGGTGCGGCAGGAAGAAATACTCGTCGCACCATTGCTTGAAGCGCGGGTAATAGGCCGGGTCGTGGGCGGTGCAGGCGGCGGCCAGCGCCCCGTGGAAATCGCGCGTGTCGGCGTCGTCGGGATAGGTCGGCGTCAGGTCGGCGCCGCCGCCGAACCAGGCGAGGCCGGTGACGATATGGCGGGTGTTGAGGTGCGCCGACGGGACCAGCGGCGAGTGCGGGTGCGCGACCAGGCTGACGCCGCTCGCCCAGAACCGCCCGTCGGCCGCGGCGCCGGGGATGCGCCCGCGGAACTCCTCGGAGAAGACGCCGTGCACGGTCGAGACGTTGACGCCGACCTTCTCGAACACGCGGCCGTGCAGCACGGCCATGATCCCGCCGCCGCCGTCCTCGCCGGCGTCGGTCGGCCGGCGCCAGGGCGTGCGCTCGAAGCGGCCGGGCGCGCGGTCGCCCATGGGACCGGCGTGTTCGTCCTCGATCGTTTCGAAGGCGGTGCACAGGCGGTCGCGCAGCTCGCCGAACCAGGCGGCGGCGCGCTCCTTCCGGGTCGCGCTCGGCTCGGTCATCGCTCGGTCCCCGGAAATCCGCCGGTCTGGCGCAGCGCCTCACCCAACACCATCGCCGCGGCGAGCGCAACGTTGAGCGAGCGCAAGCCGGCGCGCATCGGCACGGCCAGCCGCGCGTCGGCGGCGGCCTGCACCGGCGGCGGCGCGCCGGCGCTCTCGCTGCCCAGCAGCAGGTTGTCGTCGGGGCGGAAGGCCCAGGCGGCATAGGGCACGGCGCCGCGCGCCGACAGCAGCAGCAGGCGCCCCGCCGCCGCCCGCCGATAGGCGGCCCAGGACTCATGCACGGTCATCTGCACGGCTTCGAGATAGTCCATGCCGGCGCGGCGCAGCCGCCGGTCGTCGAGCACGAAGCCGCACGGGCCGACGATGTCGACGGCGACGCCGAGGCAGGCGCCGAGCCGCAGCAGGGCGCCGGTGTTCTGCGGGATGTCCGGTTCGACGAGGACGAGGCGCATGCATACCGTGGCGTGGACGGGCGGGGGCGTGGATGGGCGGGAGGCGCTTTGCAAGGGCGGCAAATTCCATTATACCGCTGGCGCGGGCCGGGAGGGGCTGGACCGGGAGGACCGATCGAAATGGCTGAAAGAACGGAGGCCGCCGGCGCGCCGGGCGGCCGGGGGCACGACGACGGCGAAACCCGCCGCGATTTTTTGTATTTGGCGACCGCCGCGGTCGGCGGCGTCGGCGTCGCCGCCGTGCTGTGGCCGTTCATCGATCAGATGAACCCGGCCGCCGACGTGCTGGCGCTGGCCTCCACCGAGATCGATCTGTCGGCCGTCGAGGTCGGGCAGCGCATCACGGTGGTCTGGCGCGGCAAGCCGGTGTTCATCGATCGGCGCACGCCCGAGCACATCGAGCAGGCGCGCAACGTCGATCTCGGCGCGCTGCCCGACCCGCAGGCGGACGAGGAGCGCGTGCAGCGGCCCGAATGGCTGGTCGTCGTCGGCATCTGCACGCATCTCGGCTGCATCCCGCAGGGTCAGAAGGTCGGCGATCCGCGCGGCGAATTCGGCGGCTGGTTCTGTACCTGCCACGGCTCGCAGTACGACTTCTCCGGCCGCATTCGCAAGGGGCCGGCGCCGCGCAATCTCGAAGTCCCGCCCTACGAATTCGTCGAAGACAGCCTCATCCGCATCGGTTAGGAAACGACCAACCATGAGCGCGCCGACCTTCAAGAACCCGCTCGTGCGGTGGATCGACCACCGCCTGCCGGTGTTCACCTTCATGCATCACGAACTGAACGTCTACCCGACGCCGCGCAACCTCAACTACTGGTGGAACTACGGGTCGCTCGCCGGCATCGCGCTGATGGTGATGATCGTGACCGGGGTCGTGCTGGCCATGCACTACAGCCCGGACGTCGACCTCGCCTTCGGCAGCGTCGAGCGGATCATGCGCGACGTGAACTACGGCTGGCTGTTGCGCTACATCCACGTGAACGGCGGGTCGGCGTTCTTCCTGGTGGTCTATATCCATGTGTTCCGCGGCCTCTATTACGGCTCGTACAAGGCGCCGCGCGAATTGTTGTGGATGCTGGGCGTGGTCATCCTGCTGCTGATGATGATGACCGCCTTCATGGGTTATGTCCTGCCCTGGGGGCAGATGAGCTTCTGGGCGGCCACCGTCATCACCAATCTGTTCTCCGCTGTTCCGCTGGTCGGCGAGGTGATCGTGAACTGGCTGTGGGGCGGCTTCTCGGTCGGCGATCCGACGCTCAAGCGCTTTTACGCGCTGCATTATCTGCTGCCGTTCGTGATCGTGGCCGTGGTCGTCCTGCATCTCTGGGCGCTGCACCGGTTCGGCTCCAACAACCCGATCGGCATCGACGCCAAGGGGCCGCAGGACAAGATTCCGTTCCACCCGTACTACACGGCGAAGGACCTGTTCGGGCTGGGCGTGTTCCTGATCGTCTTCGCCGGCTTCGTCTTCTTCGCCCCGAATTTCTTCAGCGAGCCCGTCAACTACATCCCGGCCGATCCGTTCGTGACGCCGCTGCATATCGTGCCGGAATGGTACCTGCTGCCGTTCTACGCGATCCTGCGCGCGGTGCCGGACATCCTGTTCATCGAGGCGAAGCTGGCTGGCGTCATCGCCATGTTCGCGTCGATCTTCATCCTGTTCCTGCTGCCCTGGCTCGACCCCTCGCCGGTCCGCAGCGCCCGCTTCCGGCCGCTCTACAAGCAGTTCTTCTGGGTGCTCGTGGTCGATTGCATCGTGCTCGGGTGGGTCGGCGCCAATCCGCCGGTAGGCCACTTCATCGTCATCGGGCGCGTCGCCACGGCGTATTACTTCCTGCATTTCCTGGTGCTGATGCCGCTCTTGGGCAAATTCGAGCGGCCGCGGCCGGTGCCCACCAGCATCGGCGAGCCGGCGCTCAAGGGCGGCGGAGCCGCCGCCGGGGCCCGCGCCAAGCCGATGGAGAAGGCGTGATGCGGCGCTTCGCGATGACGCTGGCGGCGGCCGCGATCGGGCTGGCCGGCGGCGCGGCGCGGGCCGCGGAAGCGCCAACGGCGCCCGAGCAGCCCTGGTCCTTCGCGGGCATCTTCGGCACCTTCGACCGGGCGGCGCAGCAGCGCGGCTTCCAGGTCTACAACCAGGTCTGTTCGGGCTGCCACGGCCTGTCCTTCGTCGCCTATCGGAACCTCGAGGCGATCGGCTTTACCGCCGACGATGTCAAGGCGATCGCCGCCGAGCGCGAGGTGACCGACGGCCCGAACGACGAGGGCGAGATGTACCAGCGTCCGGCGCGTCCCTCGGACCCCTTCGTCTCGCCGTTCCCGAACGACCAGGCGGCGCGCGTCGCCAACAACGGCGCCCTGCCGCCCGACCTGTCGCTCATCACCAAGGCGCGGCCGAACGGCGCGAACTACCTGCACGGCCTGCTCGTCGGTTACGGCGAGCCGCCGGCCGACGTGACCGTGCCGGACGGCATGTACTACAACGCCTACTTCGCCGGGCAGCAGATCGCCATGCCGCCGCCCTTGAGCGAGGGGGCGGTGGAGTACGCCGACGGCACGCCGGCCACGGTCGAGCAGATGGCCGAGGACGTCACCGTCTTCCTGAGTTGGGCGGCGGAGCCGGAGCTCGAGGCGCGCAAGCGCATGGGCGTCAAGAGCATGCTGTTCCTGATCGTCTTCACCGGCATGCTCTACGCCGTCAAGCGCAAGGTGTGGATGAAGCTGCACTGAAGACGCGGTACGGCCGGCTCATACATTGAACCGGAAGTGGAAGGTGTCGCCGTCGCGCACGACGTAGTCGCGGCCCTCGGCGCGCATCTTGCCCGCCTCCTTGGCGCCCTGCTCGCCGCCGTGAGCCACGAAATCCTCATAGGCGATCGTCTCGGCGCGGATGAAGCCGCGCTGGAAGTCGCTGTGCAGGACCCCGGCGGCCTCGGCCGCGGTGGCGCCCTTGCGCACCGTCCAGGCACGCGCCTCCTTCGGTCCGACGGTGAAGAAGGTGATGAGGTCGAGGAGCGCGTAGCCGGCGCGGATCAGGCGGGCGAGCCCGGTCTCGGCGAGGCCGAGGGCGGCGAGGAATTCGCGCTTCTCCTCGGCGTCGGCGAGCGTCGCCACCTCGGCCTCGATGGCGGCGGAGATCACGACGCAACCGGCTCCCTCGGCCGCGGCCCGCGCCGCCACCTCGGCCGAGCGCGCGTTGCCGGCGGCCGCCGCCGCCTCCTCGACGTTGCAGACATAGAGGACGGGCTTGGCGGTGAGGAGCTGGAGCCGGTCGAACAACGGCCGGCGGTCCGCGGGGATCACGGCGGCGCGCGCCGGCCGCCCTTCGCGCAAGGCCGCCAGCGCCGGCTCCATGACCTCGAGCAGCGCCGTCGTCTCCTTGTCGCCGCCGCGGGCGCGCTTGACCGCGCCGTCGACGCGCCGCTCGAGGCTGTCGAGGTCGGCCAGCATCAGCTCGGTCTCGACGGTCTCGGCGTCGCGCACCGGATCGACCGAGCCCTCGACATGGGTGACCTCGCCCTCGAAGCAGCGCAGGACCTGGACGATGGCGTCGACCTCGCGGATGTGGGCGAGAAACTGGTTGCCGAGGCCTTCGCCCCGGCTCGCCCCGCGCACCAGGCCGGCGATGTCGACGAATTCGAGCTGCGTCGGCACGATGCGCACCGAGCCGGCGATGGCGGCGAGCCGGTCGAGCCGCGCATCGGGCACCGCGACGCGGCCGACATTGGGCTCGATCGTGCAGAACGGATAGTTGGCGGCCTCGGCGGCCGCCGTCTGGGTGAGCGCGTTGAACAGGGTCGACTTGCCGACGTTGGGCAGGCCGACGATACCGCAGCTAAAGCCCATCGGTGCCCGCGTCCGGGTCGGGCTTCGCCTTCGGCGGCGCCGTCAGCACCGTCACCTTGCTCATGAACCGGTTCTCGTCGCCGGCGACGAGCAGCGGCAGGGCCTCGGCCACGGCCTCGATCAGCCGCCGAAGGAGCGGCAGCTCCTCCTTGGCGAAATCGTGCAGGACATAGCCGCGCACCAGCTCGCTGTGGCCCGGATGGCCGACCCCCAGGCGGATTCTCCGGTAGTCCGGCCCGATATGCGCGTCGACGCTGCGCACGCCGTTATGGCCTCCGGCGCCGCCGCCCTGCTTGACCCGCAGCCGGCCGGGCGCGAGATCGACCTCGTCATGGATGACGAGAACGCGGTCCGGCGGCAGTTTGTAGAAGTGCGCGGCCGCGGCGACGGCGCGGCCGGAGTCGTTCATGTAGGTCTGCGGTTTCAGCGCGACCGTCTTTTCGCCGGCGATGGCGCCGTCGGCGACCATGCCGTGGAAGCGCACGCGCGCCGGTCCGAAGCCGTGGCGGCGCACGATCTCGTCCACCGCCATGAAGCCGATGTTGTGCCGGTTCCCCGCGTGACCCGGGCCGGGGTTGCCCAGGCCGACGAGGAGCAGCATGACCGGGAATCGGGTCGCCCCTAGGACTTCTTCTCGGGGGGTTTCCTCTCGGCGGACTTCTTGTCGGGCGTCTCGACGGCCGCTCCGGCCACCGGCGCCGCCGCGGCGCCCTCGGCCGCCGAGGCCTCGGCGGCGGCAGTAGCTGCCGCGGCCTCCTCCGCTTCCTCGAGGCGGTGCACCGTCGGCGGCGCGATCGTGGCGATGGTGAAGTCGCGATCGGCGATCGCCGGCGTCACCTCGGCGGGCAGCGTCACCGCGCCGATATGCACGCTGTCGCCGATGTCGAGGCCGGCCAGGTCGACGGTGATGTCTGTCGGGATCCTCTCGGCGGTGCAAACCAGCTCGATCGTGTGGCGCACGACGTTGAGCACGCCGCCGCGCTTGAGCCCCGGCGACTGCGCCTCGTTCGTGAATCGCACGGGCACGTTGACACGGACCCGCGTGGTCGCGCTCACGCGCATGAAGTCGACGTGGATGGGATGGTCCTTGACCGGATCGAACTGCACGTCGCGTGGCAGCACGCGGATGCGTTGCCCGTCAAGGCTGAGGTCGAACAGGGTGGCGAAAAAGCCCGGCCGGTGCAGTTCGCGGCCGAGCTCGCGCGGCTCGACCGAAATCAGCGTCGGCTCCTGCCGGTCGCCATAGACGATGCCGGGCACGCGCCCGGCGCGGCGGGTCGCCCGCGCGGCGCCCTTGCCGGCCTGCGGCCGCGCCGCCGCGGCGATGCTGTGAACCTCCGACATCCGTCGCTCTCCTTCCCGCCGCCCGATCCGCCGGAACGGCAAATGCCACGACCGCCCCCGGGGCCGGGGCCGCGATCCCTCGGTCAATCGAACAGGCTGGAGACCGACCGTTCCTCGCTGATGCGATGCATGGCCTCGGCGATCAGCGGCGCGATCGTCAACTGCCGTACCGACTGCGACACCCGCACGGCCTCGGTCGCCAGGATGCTGTCGGTGATCGCCAGCGAATCGATCGGCGAAGCCGCGACCCGTGCCACCGCTCCGCCCGACAGCACGCCGTGGGTGACGTAGGCGCTGACCGCGGCGGCGCCCGCCGCCATCAACGCAACCGCCGCATTGCACAGCGTCCCCGCCGAATCGACAATGTCATCGACGAGAATACAGCGCCGGTCGGCGACGTCGCCGATGACGTGCATCACCTCGGACACGCCCGCCCGTTCGCGGCGCTTATCGATGATCGCAAGCTCGACGTCAAGCCGTTTCGCGATGGCGCGGGCGCGCAACACCCCGCCCACGTCGGGCGACACGATCATCAAGTCGTCGCCGCGGAACCGCTCCTGGATGTCCTTGGTCAGCACCGGCGCGGCGAACAGGTTGTCCGTCGGGATGTCGAAAAAGCCTTGGATCTGGCCGGCGTGCAGGTCGAGCGTCAGCACCCGGTCGGCGCCGGCCGAGGTAATCAGATTGGCTACCAGCTTCGCCGAGATCGGCGTGCGCGGCCCCGACTTGCGATCCTGGCGGGCATAGCCGTAATAGGGCAGAACGGCGGTGACGCGCCGCGCCGAGCCGCGTTTCAGGGCGTCGAGCGTGACCAGCAACTCCATCAGGTTGTCGTTCGCCGGGAACGACGTGGACTGGACCACGAAAACGTCCTCACCGCGGACGTTCTCGTTGATCTCGACGAACACCTCCATGTCGGCGAAGCGGCGCACGCTCGCCCGGGTCAAGGGCAAATTCAGGTAGGCGGAAATCGCCTCGGCGAGCGGCCGATTGCTGTTGCCGGTGAGGATTTTCATGACAACCGCCGCTCCGGCCGCGCGCCCGTCGCGGCCCCGTGGCCCGGGGCCATGCGAGGCGGTGTTGTATATCAAGCCGGCGTCGTCCTGTAAACCGGCTTCGGCGCCTCGGGGCGACCTCGGCAGATCTGATGTAACTATTTGAATTAAAAACATATTTTGCAGGACCGCCCAATCGTCGGCGGGGGCGCCGGGAACCCTGCCGTGGGCCCGCTCAGTCCGCGCCGGCGGGTCTGCGTATTGCCGCCGACGCCGATGTGTCGTCGATCAGAGTTCCGTCTGTCTTGCCTCGCAAGACCCCGATATGGACTGTGCAGACGGACAATATCGGCGTCGGGATACCGGAAACGAATCCCGCCTATACTCGAAAAAATAAGGTTTTGTTAATCGAATTGGATTATCCCGCGAGGGTGGAGCGGCTTTGCGTGCTGCTTCGCGCTCGTCCATCTGCAAGGAGTTGAGCATGCCTACGAAGTCCAAATCCACCCGCAAGAAGGCCGGCATCGGCCGCAAGCGGAAGGTGCGCAAGTCGGCGGCAGCGGGCAAGACGACCGCCCGCAAGGTCAAGAAGCCGGCTCGCAAGACCGCCGCGCGTAAGAAGACGGCGCGCAAGACCACGCGCGCGAAGACGGTACGCCGGAAGACGGCGCGTAAGACGGTTCGCCGCAAGACGGCCGCGTCGCGCAAGCGCGTGGTGCGGAAGTCGGCGAAGCGCAAGTCGCCGGCCAAGCGCAAGACCATGGCCTCGCGCCGTACGGTCGCGCGCAAGGCGTCGCGCAAGCGTTCGACGGGCAAGCGCTAAGGCGCCTTGCCTCTCGTTTGCGTTCTATCGATCTGCCCCCAGGGACGGCTCGTCCCCCGGAGCCATGCTCCGGCGGTCGCGTCGGCCCTGGGGACGCTCGATCCCAGGCGCGTTGCTCGTGTCCTGTCCCGAAATTCGTTACGCCAACCTCGGCGTGCCCGCCGCGCGTCGGTCAGGTCCTCAGCTCGGGTAGGTCGCGGAACAACTCGAGCGCCTCGGGATTGGCCAGCGCCTCGCGGTTCTTGATCGGCCGGCCATGCACCACGTCGCGCACGGCGAGCTCGACGATCTTGCCGCTCCTGGTGCGTGGGATGTCGGCGACCCGGACGATCTTCGCCGGCACGTGGCGCGGCGTCGCGTTGGCGCGGATTCGGGCCCTGATGCGCTGCGCCAGGTCGTCGTCCAGCGTCAGGTCGGGGCGCAGCTTGACGAACAACACGACGCGCACGTCGCCCTGCCAGTCCTGGCCGATGACGATGCTCTCCTCGACCTCGGGAAGCTGCTCGACCTGGCGGTAGATCTCGGCGGTGCCGATGCGCACGCCGCCGGGATTTAGCACCGCATCGGAGCGGCCGTAGATGATCATGCCGTCGTGCTCGGTCAGCTCGGCGAAATCGCCGTGGCACCAGACGTTCGGGTATTTCGCGAAATAGGCGGCGCGGTACTTGGCGCCGTCTGGGTCGTTCCAGAAGCCGACCGGCATCGACGGGAAGGGCGCGGCGCAGACCAGCTCGCCCTTCCGGCCGGTCATGGGGCGGCCGTCTTCGTCCCACACCTCGACCTTCATGCCGAGGCCGCGCGTCTGGATCTCGCCGCGCCACACCGGGCCGATCGGGTTGCCGAGGACGAAGCAGGAGACGATGTCGGTGCCGCCGGAGATCGACGACAGGCAGACGTCGCGCTTTACCTTGGCATAGACGTAGTCGAAGCCTTCGGGCAGCAGCGGCGAGCCGGTCGAGGCGATGGTGCGCAGCGCCGCCAGGTCGTGGCTGTCGATCGGCGCCAGCCCGGCCTTGTTGCAGGCGTCGATGAATTTCGCCGAGGTGCCGAAGAAGCTGCACCGCTCGGCCGTCGCGAAATCGAAGAGCGCGTTGCCGGAAGGATGGAACGGCGAGCCGTCGTAGAGCAGTAGCGTCGCGCCCGACGCCAGCCCCGAGACCAGCCAGTTCCACATCATCCAGCCGCAGGTGGTGAAGTAGAACATGCGGTCGCCCGCCTTGATGTCGCAGTGCAGGCGGTGTTCCTTCAGGTGCTGCAACAGCGTGCCGCCGGCGCCATGCACGATGCATTTGGGCGCGCCCGTCGTGCCGGACGAATACATGACGTAGAGCGGGTGGTCGAAGGGCAGCCGGCGGAAGGCGATGTCGCCGGCGCGGTGAGGCGCAATGAAATCCTCGAGCGTGACCGCGCCGGGGACGCGGTCGAGCGCCGGCGCGCGGTCCCCATAGGGCAGGACGACGACGCGCTCGACCGAGGGCAGTTCCGGCAGGAAGACGGCGACGCGCTCCAGCGAGTCCTGCCGCTTGCCGTTGTAGTCGTAGCCGTCGGCGGCGAACAGCACGCGCGGCGCGATCTGGCCGAAGCGGTCGAGCACGCCCTGGACGCCGAAATCCGGCGAGCAGGACGACCACACGGCCCCCAGGCTGGCCGCGGCCAGGGTGGCGGCAATCGTCTCGGGCAGGTTCGGGACGAAGCCGGCGATGCGGTCGCCGGGCGCGATCCCGGCCGCGCGCAGCGCCTGGGTCAGGCGCGAGACCAGATCGTAGAGCTGGCGGTGGCTCAGCCGGCGCTCGACCCGCGCCTCGCCGCGGAACACCAGCGCGTCGCCGTCGCCCTTGGCGCGCAGCAGGTTCTCGGCGAAGTTGAGCCGCGCCCCGGGAAAGAACCGGGCGCCTGGCATCTTTTCGGCGTGCTCAAGGACGGTGTCGCCGCGCTCGCCGATGACCGCGCAGAAATCCCAGACCGCGGGCCAGAACTGCTCCGGCCGGTCGATCGACCAGCGATAGAGGGCGCCGTAGTCGGCGATCGCCGCGCCCCGGCGCGCCGCCGCCGCCCGCATGAACGCCGTCAATTCGGCGGCGGCGACGCGGCCCAGGTCGGGCCGCCACAAGGGTTCGCTCATGTCACAGCCTCGACTTGACCGTCGTGATTGGCGCCCCATCCTCATGTAACACTATACTGTGGGGCAAGCCGCACCGTTGAATTCAGCTTGCCACAGATCGCCGACCGCGCCGGGGCGAGGCCGGCTGCGCGGTCGAGGGCGTGCTATAATGCCGCCGGCGATTGAGGTGCGGCGATTGGAGTGCGACGATGACGACGCTTACTGCCTACATCGAGTACGATCCCGAGACGAAATTATACGTCGGCATCGTGCCGGGCCTTCCCGGCGCGCACACGCAGGCGGCGACGCTGGACGAACTGCGCGAGAACCTCAAGGAGGTGACCGAACTCGTCCTCGAGCAGGACGAGAGCCTCACCCCGACACAAAGGCCGTGACATCGCGCCGCCGCTGCTGCGCGCCATTCTCGATGACGTTGGCTTGAGCGCGGACGAGTTCGTGCGGCTCCTGCGATCGTGAGCGTCGGGGGCTGTCGCTACTTCGCGAGCGGCGTCCCGGCGCGGCTCGACACGGCGAGGGCGGCGACGCAGTCGAGGTCCACGCCGTCTGCGCCACGGCAGGCGGGGATGTCGTTGACGAGCACCCGCCCGATGCCGGAACACGGCCCCTCGACCAGCGCGAACGTCGCCACGGTCGTCTTGTCGTCGCGCAGCGGTGCCAGGTCGACGAGCAGCCGCTGTGCGATCACCCCGGCCTGGTCGAACACGAACAGGTCGATGTTGAAGCGGTCGAGCGCATGGCCGAGCCGATTGTCGATGACCAGCGAGGCCTGGCATTTCCCATCGGTCTCCTCGAGCTTGTTGAGCTCGATGGACAGGGCCGGCTCGGCCGCCAGGCCGCGGCCGGCGAGCGCCGTCAACGCCGCCGCGGCGCCGAGCGCCCGGACGATAGATTTCGAGTTCATCGCGATGGTCCCCCCTCTGGTCCGTCCCGGGACAGGCCGGCCGCCGCTATCCAATCCCCGGATCGCGGACTTGCCCTTGGTTTTGGCCGCCGCACTCCTTTAGTCTGCCCGGCCATGGGGCAATCCGGCAATATCCTCGCGCGACGCTTCGCGCCGCCGCCGCCGCTGCGCGCGGCGCTGTGGATGGTCGGCTCGGCGGTTTTCTTCTCCGGCCTGTCCGGCGTGATCCGCCACCTGGGGCAGGAGATGCACCCCTTCGAGGTGGCGTTCTTCCGCAACCTGTTCGGTCTCGCCTTCATGCTGCCCTGGCTGTGGCGGGCCGGGCGCGCGGGCCTGAAGACCCGGCGGCTGGCGCTCTACGGCGTGCGCGCCTTCCTCGGCCTGCTGTCCATGCTGTGCTGGTTCACGGCGCTCGCCCTGCTGCCGATCGCCCAGGTGGTGGCGCTGTCCTTCACGGCGCCGCTGTTCGCCACCATGGCGGCGGCGCTGTTCCTCGGCGAGACGGTGCGCGCCCGGCGCTGGACCGCGACGCTTGCCGGCCTGGTCGGCGTCGGCGTCATCCTGTGGCCGCAGCTCGAAGGGGCGGGCGGCGCCGGCCTGTCGCCGGGCGCCATCCTCGCCCTGCTCTCGACCGCGATCTCGGTGGCCATAACGCTCATCATCAAGCGGCTGACCCGCACCGAGCCGGCCAACGCTATCGTCACCTACATGGTGCTGCTCATGACGCCGATGTCGCTGGTGCCGGCCGCCTTCGTCTGGACCTGGCCGCCGCTCGACACCTGGCTGTGGCTGGTCGCCCTCGGCGGGCTGGGCAGCCTCGGTCATGTCTGCTATGTCCGCTCGTTCGCCCTGGCCGACGCTTCGGCGGTGATGCCCTATGACTACACGCGCCTGCTGTTCGCCGCGCTGATCGGCTGGATCGCCTTCGGCGAGCTGCCGACGATCTATACCTGGATCGGCGCCGCCGTCATCGTCGCCTCGGCGATCTACATCGCGCGCCGCGAGGCGCTGTTCAACCAGTCGGCCGCTACCAGCGCCGCGGCCGGGGCCGGCGAAGCCGGGCTCGCCGCCCCGACCGAGGCCGGCCCGGCGCGGCCGCGTCGGCCGGGCGGATGAGGCGGCCGGGGTCAGCCGCCGAACGAGGCGTCATCGAGCCGGTCGAGCGCCG
Source organism: Dongiaceae bacterium (assembly GCA_040881945.1). GTDB lineage: Bacteria > Pseudomonadota > Alphaproteobacteria > Dongiales > Dongiaceae > JBBECF01. Next base: position 53,633 of record JBBECF010000108.1, read on the forward strand.
CCCGCGCGCGGGCGCGGTGGCCGTCGGCGATGTGCGGCGCGATGGCGCGGATCGCGGCGAACAGTACCGCCGCGTCGTCGGTGAAGCCGAGCCAGGGCAGGAAATCCGGCAGCATGTCGGCCGGCACCACGAAATAGGCGAGCGCACCCATCAGCACCGCCTTGGCCCGTAGCGGCGTCGCCGGATCGACGGCGCAGTAATAGGCGGCGAGCGCGTCGTCGAGGAACGGGACGCGCGCGGCGTGGCGGCGCAGCTTGTCCCAGAAGCCGCGTTCGACCCGCGCCCGGTCGCGTTCGTACTTGCGCGGATCGTAGGGGACGAGGTCGGTCCCGGTCATGGCGCTGCATATGGGCGCCGAGCCGCCGGCACGCAATGCCGGCGCCCCCGGTCGCCAGGCCGGCGCCGATCTGCTATGTACGGCCGTCGGCAGCGGGAGGCGGAAATGCAGGTCAAGGGACAGGCCGCCCTGGTCACCGGCGGCGGCTCGGGCATCGGCGCCGACGTGGCGCGCCACCTGGCGGCGGCGGGGGCCAGGGTCGCGGTCCTGGACATCGACGAGAACGGCGCCCGGACGGTGGCCGCGGAGATCGGCGGCTTCGCCGTCGCCTGCGACGTGAGCGACGCCGCCGCCGGCGAGGCGGCGGTGGCCGCGGCGCGCGCCGCGCACGGGCCGGCGCGCATCCTGGTCAACGTCGCCGGCATCCTGATCCCGGGGCGCATCCTTGGCCGCGACGGACCGCTGCCGCTGGAAAAATTCAGGCGCGTCATCGACGTGAATCTGGTCGGCACCTTCAACATGATGCGGCTGGCGGCCGCCGACATGGCCGGCCTCGACCCGTTGGAGGACGGCGAGCGCGGCGTGATCATTTCGACCTCGTCGGTCGCCGCCTATGAGGGGCAGATCGGCCAGGCCGCCTATGCGGCCTCGAAGGCCGGCATCGCCGGCCTGACCATCGCGGCGGCGCGCGATTTGGCGCGTTCGGGCATCCGCGTGCTGACCATCGCGCCCGGGCTGATCGCGACGCCGATGATGTCGAACCTGCCGCCCGAGGTGCAGAAGAGCCTGTGCGACTCGGTGCCGTTCCCGACCCGCCTCGGCCACGCCCACGAATTTTCGCGCCTGGCCCTGCACATGATCGAGAACGTACTGCTGAACGGCGAGGTCGTGCGCCTGGACGGCGCGCTCCGCCTGGCGCCGAAGTAACCGCTGGGGCCGCGCTTGGCGGCGGGGCGGCGCGGCAGTATGTTCTGCGGCGCCATGGCCCGTTCCGCCGTCCCGCCGGTTTCCTTCTCCGCGCCGCCGAGTCTCGAGGAAATCGAGGAGATCGCGGCCCGCGCCTATGAATCGGTGCCCGCCGAACTGCGCCGCTTCGTCGGCGACGTGGCGATCCGCGTCGAGGACTTTCCCGACGCGGAGACGGAGCAGGAGATGGAGCTGGAGTCGCCCTTCGACCTGCTCGGCCTCTATCGCGGCGTCGACCTGGCGCGCAAGAGCGTCACCGACGTGGTCGGCGACATCGACATGATCTTCCTCTACCGCCGGCCGCTGCTCGACGAGTGGTGCGAGACCGGCGAGAATCTGGCGCATCTGGTGCGCAACGTCCTGATCCACGAGATCGGCCACCATTTCGGGCTCAGCGACGACGACATGGAGCGCATCGAGGCCGCGGCCGACGACGCGGACGAGCGCCGCCAGCACTAACGTCAAGGCCGGCGAGCATCGGATCGACCATCGCCGTCGGCGAGCACGGCGCGCACCCGCGCCCTGAGTTCCGGCAGCAGCTCCTCGGCGAACCACGGATTGCGCCGCAGCCAGGCGGTGTTGCGCCAGCTCGGATGCGGCAGCGGCCAGAAGCCGGGCGCCGCGTCGCGCCATTCGCGCACGGTCTCGGTCATGGTCCGGCCGCGGCCGAGATAGAAGACCTGGGCGTAGCGGCCGACGAGAAGCGTCAGTTCGATGCCGGGCAACGCCGTGCGCAGCCGGTCGTGCCACAACGGCGCGCATTCCGGGCGCGGCGGCAGGTCGCCGCCGCCCGGCGCCGTCCCCGGATAGCAGAATCCCATGGGCATGATGGCGATGCGGGCCTCGTCGTAGAACGCCGCGCGGTCGAGGCCTAGCCAATCGCGGAGTCGGTCGCCGCTCGGGTCGTTGAACGGCAGGCCGGTCCTGTGCACGCGCGTTCCCGGCGCCTGGCCGACGATCAGCAACCGCGCCGTCGGGCCTGCGCGCAGGACCGGCCGCGGCCCCTGGGGCAGATGCGCCGCGCAGACCCGGCAGGCGCGCGCCTCGGCGAGCAGGGCGGGCAGCGTCTCGCCGCCGCTCATTCCGCCGCCAGCAGCCGGTCCACATAGGCCGGCACGACGCGGCCGGCGGGACCATAGACGCACTCGGCGAACAGGCCCTGGCCGTCGGATGGCTCGAGGTTCAGCTCGACCGTATGGGCGCCGGCGGCCCGCGCCTCGCGCACGAACCCGGCGGCCGGATAGACCGTGCCCGATGTCCCGATGGCGACGAACAGGTCGCATGTCGCGAGCGCCGCGGCGATGCGGTCCATCTCGAGCGGCATCTCGCCGAACCATACGACGTGGGGCCGACACGCCCCGGCGGCGGCACAACCGGCGCAGACCGTGGCCCTGTCGATGTCGCCGCGCCAGTCGACGACGATTCCGCAGGTGCCGCAGCGCGCCTTCAAGAGCTCGCCGTGCATGTGGATCAGATTGCGGCTGCCGGCGCGTTCGTGCAGGTCGTCGATGTTCTGGGTCACGAGCAGGAGCGGCCCGGACCAGCGCCGCTCCAGCTCCGCCAGCGCGCGATGCGCCGGGTTGGGCGCGATCGTCGGCCCGCAGAGCCGGCGTCGGCGCGCGTTGTAGAAGGCGTGCACCCGGTCGGGGTGCCTGGCGAAGGCCTCGGGCGTCGCCACGTCCTCGACCCGAACGCGCGCCCAGATGCCATCGGCGTCGCGGAAGGTGTCGAGCCCGGATTCCTTCGAGACGCCGGCGCCGGTCAGGACGACGATGGACCGCCCGCGCGCCGTTTCCGCGGTTCGTTCGCGCATGGCGGATCGCTATGATGCCCGGCGCACCGAGTCAACAACGGAGCCGGCGTTGGTCCGCGTCCTCTTCGTGTGCCTGGGCAACATCTGCCGCTCGCCGACGGCCGAGGGCGTCTGCCGTCAGCGCGTCGTGGCGGCCGGTCTCGACGACCAATTCGCCGCCGACTCCGCTGGCACCAGCGACTTCAACGCCGGCAGCCCGCCGGACCCGCGGGCGATCGCCGAGGCGGCGGCGCACGGCATCGACCTGTCGGGCCTGCGCGCCCGCAGGGAGACCGCCGAGGACTTCGACTGCTTCGACCTCGTCCTCGCCATGGACCGCGCCAACCGGCGCGACCTGCGGCGGCTGGCCCCGGCGGACGCCAAGGGGCGGCCGCGCCTGCTGCTCGACTACGCGCCCGCGCTCGGCCGGCTGGAGATCCCGGACCCCTTTCTCGGCGGGCCGGCCGACTATCGGCTCGCCTTCGAGTTGATCGCGGCCGGCGTCGACGGGCTGCTCGACGCGCTGCGGCGCCCGCCAGATTGACCGCGATTGGCGTCGCGGATTCCCTATCGGACGACGACGGATAGCTCGGCGCGGGCCTTACGCTTCGGACCGACGGTAATCTGAACGTCCTGACCGAGCGCCGTCAGAAACTCCATGAGACGCTCGACGGAGAACGTGCCGGACTGGCCGCGCATCAAGGCGGAAACGTGCGGCTGCTTGATCCCCAGGACCTCGCCTGCCTGGCTCTGCGTCAAGTCGCGTTCCTTGATCAGGCGATAGATTTGCAGTGTGAGGCGCGCCTTGAGCTGTTCACGCTCCGGGTTCGGGAAGCCCAAATCGGCAAACACGTTGCCGCTGCTTTCCGTAACCCCGATCTTCGGTTTCCTGGCCATGACTAATTCAGCCTTTCTCTATAATCCTGCACGGCGGCGGCAAGCCGATGCTCGATCATGTCTATTTGCCTCTTGGGCGTGGCGACGCCCTTCGTGGATTTCTTCTCGAAGGCATGTAGAACGTAGATCGCGTCCCGAAATCGCAGCGTGTACACGGCTCGATATGTGCGGCTGTCGTCGGACGCGACGATTTCAAGCACGGATCGTCCTGCGAAGCCCTTCAACGCCTTCACGGTGGGGTACTCCTCGCCGCATTGGGCGGCGTACAGCGCCTGTCCGATGTGCCGTTGAACGGTTTTCGGGAACGTCTTGAGATCCCGTCTCGACGACCCAATCCACCGGACAGGCTTCATCTCGGACTCCACAATACGAATATACGTCTTTTTGTATAGTTCTGTCAACCGGCGGCGCCCGCCCGCCGCCGCAGGGTGCCTCCCGAAGCCGTGACGAGTCTCAAGCGCGATCCGCCGGCGACTATCTGCCGCCGGCGGATTTCCATGCCCGCGCTATTCGGCGGCCGCCCTCCGCGGCTTGAGCGCGGCGCGGACGCCCGCGCCATAGGCCGGATCGATCTTGTCGAAATGGCCGAGCTGGCGCTCGACGATGAAATCCGGCACGCCGGCCATCGCCGCCGCGATGTTCGAGAACAGCCGCTGCTTCCCGCCGTCGTCGAACAACCGGAACAAGGCGCGGGGCTGGCTGTAATCGTCGTTGCCCTCGCGGTGGTTGTAGCGATCCGCGTCGCCGGAAATCCTGAGCGGCGGCTCCTTCACATCCGGGCGTTCGGCGGGGCCGTCGAACGAGTTGGGCTCGTAATAGGCGTCCGGCTGCGGGTTGTTCGGCGTGAACCGCATCGCCCCGTCCTTGTGATAGTTATGGACCGGGCATTTCGGCGCGTTCACCGGCAACGCCTCGTAATGCGTCCCGAGGCGGTGACGATGCGCGTCGGCATAGGAGAAGATCCGCGCCTGCAACATCTTGTCGGGCGAGAAGCCGATGCCCGGAACGATATTGGAGGGGCTGAACGCCGCCTGCTCGATCTCGGCGAAGTAGTTGTCGGGGTTACGGTTGAGTTCCATCACGCCGACCTCGATGAGCGGGTAGTCGCCGTGCGGCCACACCTTGGTGAGGTCGAAGGGATTGTACGGCGTTTTCTCGGCGTCCATCTCCGGCATGATCTGGACGCAGAATTTCCATTTCGGAAACTCGCCGCGTTCGATCGCGCCGAACAAATCCTCCTGCGTCGATTCGCGCGTGCGGCCGATGACACGGGCAGCCTCTTCATTCGTCCAGTGCTTGTGGCCCTGCATGGTCTTGAAGTGGAATTTCACCCAGAAGCGCTCGTTCTTCGCGTTGATGAAGCTGTAGGTGTGGCTGCCGTAGCCGTTGATGTGGCGCACGTCGGTCGGCAAGCCGCGATCGGACATCAAGATCGTCACCTGATGGAGAGATTCGGGCGACAGCGACCAGAAATCCCACATCGCGGTCGGCGAGCGGAGATTGGTTTTCGGGTGGCGCTTTTGCGTGTGGATGAAGTCCGGAAACTTCATCGGATCGCGGACGAAGAACACCGGGGTGTTATTGCCGACAAGATCCCAATTGCCCTCCTCGGTGTAGAACTTGAGCGCGAAGCCGCGCACGTCGCGCTCGGCGTCGGCGGCGCCCTGCTCGCCCGCCACGATCGAGAAGCGCGCGATCATTTCGGTCTTCTTGCCGACGGCGGCGAACGCCTTGGCCTTGGTGTATCTGGCGATGTCCTTGGTGATCGTGAGCGTGCCGTAAGCCCCCCAGCCCTTGGCGTGGACGGTGCGTTCGGGGATGCGCTCCCGGTTCTGATGCGCCAGCTTTTCGAGCAACTGGTAATCCTGCATCAACACCGGTCCGCGCGGGCCGGCGGTGATCGAATTCTGGTTGTCGGGGACGGGGCTACCCGCGGTGGTGGTCAAAGTCGGTCGCTTGGCCATGGGAATAGATCTCCTCCGAACATGCTAAAGGCCTACAATGAAAGGCATTTCTACGCGGCTGGTTACAAGGGCCCGAGGCGTCTCGGATTACATTAGAATATTTCTAAATTAAGTCAAGCGCGATAACTCGCACCCGCTCACGGCCGGGTCAGCGCATAGCTGCGCTCGGCCCGGTGGATCGCCGCGGTGTGGGCGAGGAAGCTGGAATAGAGCGTGAAGTGGGTGACCTCGAAGGGGTCGCTGCGGAACAGGCTGTGGCGCGCCAGGAATTCCTGCACCTTGACGATCGGCGGGCCCTTGGGCCGGGCGAGCGCGACATGCGGCGTGAACTTCTTGCCGTCGGGCGGCAGCCCGGCGCGCACCACCGCCGATTCGATCTTGTCGTGCAGGTGGTGCAACGCCGGCTCGCGCGCGACACCCGCCCATAGCGAGCGCAGCCGGGCGCCGCCGCCGAAATGGCCGACGCCGGCCAGCGTCAGCGTGAAGCCCGGGGCGCGGATCGCGGCCAGGGCGGCGTCGACGTCCTCGATCGCGCCGTTGTCGAGCTCGCCGAGGAAGCGCAGCGTCAGGTGGAAGTTCTCCGGCGGCGCCCAGCGCGTGTCCGGCACGCCGGCGCACAGCAGCCGGAGCTGCCAGCGCACCGCGTCGGGAAGCGGAATCGCGACGAACATCCGCATGTGCAGGGTCCCGCAGCCGCCGCCGCCGGTCAGGGGCAGGGATAAGTATAGCGCGCGTGGATCGCGTCGATGGCGTCGAGCACGTCCCGGTCGAGCCGCAGCTCGATGCTGGCGATGTCGGCCGCCAGTTGGTCGAGATCGGTGGCGCCGATGATCGTGCTGGTCACGAAGGTCCGGCCGTTGACGAAGGCGAGCGCCAGGCGCGCCGGATCGAGGCCGCGCTCGCGCGCCAGCGCGACATAGGCGGCCGTCGCGGCGTCGGCCTGCGGCCCGCGATAGCGCCGGAAATGCCCGAACCGGGTGAGGCGCGCGCCGGCCGGCGCGGCGCCGTCGAGGTACTTGCCCGAGAGCACGCCCATGCCGAGCGGCGAATAGGCGAGCAGCCCGCACTGCTCGCGGGCCGCGACCTCGGCCAGCCCGACCTCGAAGCTGCGGTTGAGCAGGTTGTAGGGGTTCTGGACGCTGACCATGCGCGGGCCCCGCCCGGCCTCGGCCGCGGCCAGGTGGCGCATCGTCCCCCAGGCGGTCTCGTTCGACAGGCCGACATGGCGGACCTTGCCGGCGCGCACCAGCTCGCCGAGCACCGCCAGCGTCTCCTCGACCGGCGTGCCGCCGTCGTCCGCCGGCCCGTCATAGCCGAGCCGTCCGAACACGTTGGTGCGGCGGTCCGGCCAATGCAGTTGATAGAGATCGACATAATCGGTGCGCAGGCGCGCGAGGCTGGCGTCGAGCGCCGCCTCGATGTTGCGGCGGTCGAGGCGCAGCCGGCCGTCGCGCACATAGGTCAGGCGCGGATCGGGGCCCGCCACCTTGGTCGCGAGCACGATGCGGTCGCGCCCGCCGCGGCCGGCCAGCCAGGTCCCGATATAGGATTCGGTGCGGCCGTAGGTTTCGGCGCGCGGCGGCACCGGGTACATTTCCGCCGCGTCCCAGAAATTGACGCCGCGGTCGAGCGCGAAGTCCATCTGGGCATGGGCCTCGGCCTCGCTGTTCTGCTCGCCCCAGGTCATCGTCCCGAGACAGATCGCGCTGACGCGGAGCTCGGTGCGGCCGAGGCGCCGGTATTCCATAGACGATCTCCCGAAATTTCCCCGCGCCGCGGCGAATCTCCCCGTTCGGGCCGGCCGCGACAAGGGAAAAGTGCCCTGCCGTCCCTATCCTGGCGGACCGTCGGCCGCGGCGCGCTTGATCGCGCGCAAGAGGTGCGGCAGGAGGCGCTCGACGATGAGCGCGACGCCGGCCGCGTTGGGATGGATCCCATCGGGCTGGTTCAAGGCCGGATCGGCGGCGATGCCGTCGAGGAAGAACGGATAGAATTCGATGCCGTGCCGCTCCGCCAGCGCCGGAAAGACGCCGTCGAAGGCGGCGCCGTATTCGGGCCCCAGATTGGGCGGCGCCCGCATGCCCGTCAGCAGCACGGCGCGGCCCTCGGCGCCGAGCCGCGCCAGGATCGCGTCGAGATTGGCCTCGGTCGCGGCCGGATCGAGGCCGCGCAGCCCGTCGTTTCCGCCGAGCTCGACGATCACCACCTCGGGATCCTCGGCCAGCGCCCAGTCCAGGCGCGCCAGCCCGCCGGCGGTGGTGTCGCCGGAGACGCCGCCGTCGATCACCCGCGCCGCCACCCCGGCCGCCGTCAGCGCCGCCTCGAGCCGGGCCGGGAAACCGTCCGCCGCGGCCAGGCCGTAGCCGGCGGTCAGGCTGTCGCCGAAGGCCAGCACGCGCACCGGCTCGGCCGCCGCCGCGCCGGCCGTCAACCAGGCGGCGAGCAGCAGCCCCGCGTTGACACATCGGCGCGCCGCGCCATATCGGAGGGGCCTAAGATCCCCGCCCGGCCGATCCTGCACCCTGGAATAAGACACGCGCATGTCCGACAATCCGGCCGGCCCCGATTCGATGATCCGCCTCGACGGCGTGCAGCTTAAGCTGGCGAGCGCGGCCGGCGAGGTCAACATCCTGCGCGGCATCGATCTGACGGTCGGCCGCGACGAGACCGTCGGCGTCGTCGGGCCGTCGGGCTCCGGCAAGTCGAGCATGATGATGATTGTCGCCGGGCTGGAGCGGGCGACCGCCGGCCGCGTCACCGTCGCCGGCGTCGAGCTGGGGGCCATGACCGAAGATGCTCTCGCGCGGTTCCGCCGCGACCGTATCGGCATCGTGTTCCAGGCGTTCCATTTGATCCCGACGATGACGGCGCTGGAGAACGTCGCCGTGCCGCTCGAGTTGGCCGGGCGGCGCGACGCCTTCGCCCGCGCCGAGGCCGAGCTGGGCGCGGTCGGGCTCGGCGCGCGGCTCGGCCACTACCCGGCGCAGCTTTCGGGCGGCGAGCAGCAACGCGTGGCGCTCGCCCGCGCCTTCGCGGTCGAGCCCGAGCTGCTGCTTGCCGACGAGCCGACCGGCAACCTCGACGGTGAAACCGGCGCCCAGGTCATCGAGTTGTTGTTCGGGCTGCGCGCGCGACGCGGCACGACGCTGCTGCTGATCACGCACGACCCGGCGCTCGCCGCGCGGTGCGGTCGCATCGTCCGGCTGATCGACGGCCGCATCCGCGACGGGGCGGCGGAGCGTGGCTGAGGCGAGCGCGTCCTGGCGGCTGGCGCTGCGCCTGGCGCGGCGCGAGCTGCGCGGCGGCCTCGCGGGTTTCCGCATCTTCCTCGTCTGCCTGATGCTCGGGGTGGCGGCGATCGCCGCGGTCGGCTCGGTGGCCTCGGCGGTGCGCGGCGGCATCGCCGCCGACGCGCGCGCCCTGCTCGGCGGCGACGTCGATCTCGAGCTGTCCCATCGCCCGGCCGCGGCGGCGCAGCTCGCCTTCCTCACCGCGGCCGGCGAGGCGTCGGCGATCGCCGAGATGCGCGCCATGGCGCGTCCGGCGGCGGGCGGGGCACGCGTCCTCGTCGAGCTGAAGGCGGTCGATGCGCGCTATCCGCTGTACGGCGCGGTCGCGCTGTCGCCGGACATGAATCTGGCCGCCGCGCTCGCCCGGCGCGATGGCGCCTGGGGCGCCGTGGCCGAGGCGGCGCTGATCGACCGGCTCGGCCTGCGCCTCGGCGAGCGCGTCCGGGTCGGCGCCATCGACTACGAGCTGCGCGCCGCGCTCGCCCGCGAGCCGGACCGCAGCGCCGGCCTGTTTTCGCTCGGGCCCCGCCTCATGGTCGGTTTCGACAGCCTCGAGGCGACCGGGCTGGTGCAGCCGGGCAGCCAGATTCATCACCACTATCGGGTCAAGCTGGCGCCCGGCGTCGGCGCGGCGGCCTGGATCGCGGACCTCAAGGCGGCGTTCCCGGACGCCGGCTGGCGCATCCGCGGGCCCGACGACGCCGCCCCGGGGATCAAGCGGTTCGTCGATCGCGCCGGCCTGTTCCTGGCGCTGGTCGGGCTCAGCACGTTGCTGGTCGGCGGGGTCGGCGTCGGCAACGCCGTGCGCACCTATCTCGAGGGCAAGACCGCGACCATCGCAACCTTGAAGCGCCTGGGGGCGCCAGGCCGGCTCGTGTTCCGCATCTATCTGGCGCTGGTCATGGGGCTGGCGCTGGGCGGAACCGCGCTCGGCCTCGTCGTCGGCGGGCTGGCGCCGGCGGCCATGGCCGGGCTGCTCGGCGACCGTTTCGGGGTGGCGCTGCGGGTCGCGCTCTATCCCGGGCCGCTGCTGAGCGCGGCGGCCTTCGGGCTGTTGACCGCGCTCGCCTTCTCGCTCATGCCGCTGACGCGGGCGCGCGACGCCTCGGCGGCCGCCCTCTTCCGCGGCGTCCTGGCGCCGGTTCGCTGGCGGCGGCGCGCCGCCGACGCGGCGGCGCTGGCGCTGACGGCCGCCGCCCTCTCCGGGCTCGCGATCGGCACCGCGACGGACCGGCGGCTGGCCCTGTGGTTCGTCGCCGCCGCCGCCGTGGCGTTGATCGTCTTGCGCGTCGCCGCCTGGGCCGCGAGCGCGGCGGCGCGGCGCCTCAACGGCGGCAATCGCGGGCCGCGGCTGCGCTTGGGGCTCGCCAACCTCTACCGGCCGGGGGCGCCGACCGGCAGCGTCGTGCCATCCCTGGGGCTGGGCCTGACGGTGCTGGTCGCCGTCGGGCTGGTCCACGGCAACCTCGTCCGGCAGATCGAGGAGACCATGCCGGCGGCGGCGCCGTCGTTCTACTTCATCGACATCCAGCCGCAACAGACGGCGGCGTTCGACACCCTGGTCGCGGCCCAGCCGGGCGCCGCCGAGCTGCACCGGGTGCCGATGCTGCGCGGCCGCATCACCGCCCTGGCCGGCGTGCCGGTCGAGCGCATCGCGCCGCCGCCGGAGCTCGCCTGGGTGCTGCGCGGCGACCGCGGCGTGACCTGGTCGGCGACGCCGCCGCCGGGCACGCGCCTGGTCGCCGGCGACTGGTGGCCGGCGGAGTATCGCGGCCCGCCGCTGATCTCGCTCGACGCCGAGGTCGCCGCCGGCTTCGGCCTGGGGCTCGGCGACAGCGTCTCGGTCAACGTGCTCGGCCGCGAGGTCACCGGTACCATCGCCAACCTGCGCGAAGTCGATTGGGCGACCCTGGCGATCAACTTCGTCATGGTGTTCTCGCCGGGCCTGCTCGACGACGCGCCGCAGACCCACATCGCCACCGTCCGCGTCGCGCCCGAGGCGGAAGCGGACTTGCAGCGGGCGGTGACCGACCGCTTCGCCAACGTCTCGGCGATCCGCGTCAAGGAAGCGCTGGAGGCGGTCGGGCGCCTGCTCGGCGCCGTCTCGACCGCGGTCGGCGCGACCGCCGCGGTCACGCTCCTCGCCGGGGTGCTGGTGCTGGCCGGGGCGGTCGCCGCCGACCATCGCCGGCGGGTCTATGACGCGGTCGTGCTCAAGGTGCTGGGCGCCACCCGCGCCGACATCGCCGGGGCGTTCCTGATCGAATACGGGCTGATCGGGCTGGTCGCCGCCGCCGTCGCCGCCGCGCTCGGCAGCGCCGTTGGCCATTATTTCGTGACCCGCGTGCTGCACGGCGACTGGGTCTTCCTGCCCGGCGTCGTCGCCGCGGCGGCGCTGCTCGGCGCCGCGCTCGCCCTCGCCCTCGGCTTCGCCGGCACCTGGCGGGCGCTCGGCCGGCGCGCGGCGCCGCTGCTGCGCAACGAATAACCGCGGTCGCGTCGGTAACGTTAACGGTCGAAAGAAGGCTGTTGATTCCCGCCGGCGCCGCCCCAATATTAGAGATCGCCCGTATCCAACTCAGGAATCGAGGGACGACGATGGCCATTGCACCCGACACCAGGCATTTGACCCGCACCCAGGCCGCGGCCGCCGATATCGACGTCGGCCTCCGGCAGTACATGCTGCGGGTGTACAACTACATGGCCGGCGGCCTGGCGCTGACCGGGGTCGCCGCCTATCTCACCGCGAGCACCCCGGCGCTGTTCAACGCGATCTTCGGCACGCCGCTGGTCTGGGTGGTCATGTTCGCGCCGCTCGGCTTCGTGATCTTCCTGAGCGCGCGCATCAACAAGATGAGCCTGACCGGCGCGCAGACCGCCTTCTGGTTGTTCGCCGCGGTCATGGGGCTGTCGCTGGCCTCGGTCTTCGTCATCTACGCCGGCGAGAGCATCGCCCGCGTGTTCTTCATCACGGCGTCGGTGTTTGCGGCGATGAGCCTCTATGGCTATACGACGAAGAAGGACCTGTCGGGCTGGGGCTCGTTCCTCTTCATGGGGCTGATCGGCATCATCATCGCGGCCGTGGTCAATTTGTTCCTCGCCAGCTCGGCGCTGCAGTTCGCGATCTCGGTCATCGGCGTCCTGGTGTTCACCGGGCTGACCGCCTACGACACGCAGCGCATCAAGGAGACCTACGACGTGAGCGCGAGCGGCGAGGTCGCCGGCAAGACCGCGATCATGGGCGCGTTGCGGCTCTATCTCGACTTCATCAACCTGTTCCTCATGCTGCTGCAGCTGTTCGGCAACCGGCGATAGCCGAACCCGCCAGCGCGCAAAGCGTCAACGCCCGGGACCTTCGGTCCCGGGCGTTTCGCTGTCGCGGCGCGGCCGGAACATGCTAGCATCCGCGGCAATGCACGCCGCAACCGTCCGGGCCGATCGGGGCCTCGCCGACCCCGCCACCGACATCGAGTTCGCCGGGGTCTCGAAGCGTTTCGGCGACATCGTGGCGGTGGACCGGGTGAGTTTTTCGATCGCCCGCGGGTCGTTCCATTCGTTCCTCGGGCCGTCCGGCTGCGGCAAGACGACGTCGCTGCGGCTGATCGCGGGGTTCGAACAGCCGACCAACGGCGACGTGCGGGTCGGCGGCGTGTCGATGGTCGGCGTGCCCGCGTTCCGCCGCCCCGTGAACATGGTCTTCCAGCACTACGCGCTGTTCCCGCATCTCGACGTGGCCGGCAACATCGGCTATGGCCTGCGCCAGCGCCGCCCGCGGCCCGCAACGTCGGAGGTGGCGCGGCGCGTCGGCGAGACGCTCGATCTCGTCCGCCTGCCCGGCATGGAGCGCCGCCGCGTCTGGGAGCTGTCCGGCGGCCAGCAGCAGCGCGTCGCGCTCGCCCGCGCCCTCATCAACCGGCCGACGGTATTGCTGCTTGACGAGCCGCTGGCCGCCCTCGACCGCAAGCTGCGCCGGGAGATGCAGATCGAACTGCAGAACCTGCAGCGCGAGGTCGGCATCACCTTCATCCTCGTCACCCACGACCAGGAGGAGGCGCTGTCGATGAGCGACAGCATCGGCATCATGCGCGACGGCCGCATCGTCCAGATCGGCTCGCCGCGCGAGCTCTACGACGCGCCGGTCAACCGCTACGTCGCCGATTTCGTCGGCGAATCGAATTTCTTCGAGGGCGAGGTGATAGCGGCCGATCGATCCGGCGCCACCATCCGCACGCCGGGCGGCGTGGTCCTGTCGGCGCCCTATTCCGCCATCGGCGGCACGCTCGAGGGCCGACCCCGCGGCGTCGTCGCGGTGCGGCCGGAGGTAATTCAAATGTGGACCGGCGCCGCGCCGCCGTCGGCCGCCGACTTCGCCTGCCGGCTGGCCGGGCAGGTGCACAACCGGATCTATCTGGGCGACCAGACCGAATATAGTATCTCCACGGCCGAACTGGGCGCCGTCCTGGTGCGGGCGCCCAAGGCCGCCGGGCAGGATCTTGCGCCCGGCGAACGAGTCATGCTCGGCTGGCGCGCGGCAAGCGGACTCGCGCTGGTCGATGCCTGAAGGCTCGTAGCGCGGCGAAGACGAACGAGGACTCAACGAACAAGGGAGACGACGATGGACAGCAGGGACTTCATGAAGCAGCTATGGCGGTACAAGCGGGGCTCGATCTCGCGCCGCCAGTTTATGGGCGCGACCGGCCTCGGCTTGGCCACCGGCGTGCTTGCCGGCGCCATGCCCGAACTGCTCGGGCCGCGGCCGGCCCGCGCCGCCGGCGAGCTCGGCGACCGCGTGTCGATCGCCACCTGGCCGAACTACTGGGATCCGGCGAACTACGAGGCGTTCACCAAGGCGACCGGCGTCCAGATCGAGATCTTTACCGGCAACAACGAGCAGATGCTGGCCAAGATGCAGGCCGGCGCCAGCGGCTGGGACGTCATCGTCCCGACCAACTACGTCATCGAGGACTACGTCAAGCTCGACCTGCTCGAGCCGCTCGATCTCGCCAAGCTGCCGAACTTCGATGTCAAGACGGTCGAGCAGCGGTTCAACGCCGCCGGCAGCGTCAACGGCACGGTCTATGCCGTGCCGAAGGACTGGGGCACCACCGGCTACCTGGTGAACTCCAGCAAGGTCGCCGAGAAGATGACCACCTGGAAGGAGTTCTGGGACCTGTCGATGGACAAATACAGCGGCCGCGCCACCGTCCACGACTACCAGCTCACCACCATCGGCAACGCCCTGAAGTACCACGGCTTCTCGTTCAACTCGATGGTGCCGGCGGAGCTCGACAAGGCGGAGGAGCTGCTGCTGAAGGCCAAGCCGCATTTGTTCGGCATCACCATCGATTACCTGCCGGCGATGCGCAACGGGGACGCCTGGATCGCCATGGCGTGGAACGGCGACGCCAAGGTCATCAACAACGAGCGGCCGGAGATGACCTACGTCATCGGCAAGGAAGGCGGCGAGATCTGGTCCGACTTCTACGCCGTGCCGAAGGGCGCCACGCACCGCGACGCCGGCTATGCGCTCATCGACTTCCTGCTCGACCCGGCGGTCAACGCCAAGGAAGTGGTGGCTCACGGCTATCCCTCGCCCGACAGCCGCACCAACGCGCTGTTGCCGAAGGAGCTGCTCGAGGATCCCATCATGTACCCGGCGGCCGAGCTCCTGACGCCGCTGGAATTCGGCGCCGCCGGCCTGGTGACCGACCCGCGGCGGGCCGAGATCCTGGCCCGCTTCAAGTCGGCTTAGTCAACGATCGGGGCCCTCATGCCAAGCCTGCGGCGGCATGAGGGCCCCAACCGTCGATGCCGACACACTTTCTGAGCCGATGATCGAGGCGGTGGCGCGGGAGGAGCGGCGCGGCCGCCTGCTCACGGCGCTGTTGCTGGCGCCGAGCACGCTGTGGTTCGTGGCGCTGCTGGTGATGCCGCTGGCCGTGGTCGTCGTCTTCAGCCTCGGCGAGCGCGCTCCGGCCGGCGGCTACGCCCCGGCCTTCACCCTCGCCCAGTACCTCAACCTGCCGGCCCGCTGGACCGCCTTCAAGAACACGCTGACGCTGGCCCCAATCGGCACCGTGATCTGCCTCGTCGCCGCCTATCCGTTTGCCTACTACCTGGCGCTGCGCGCCGACCGGCGGTCCAAGCTGGCGTTGCTGATGCTCGTCATCGTGCCGTTCTGGACCAGCTTCCTGATCCGTACCTATGCCTGGATCTACATCCTCGGCGGCCGCGGCCTGCCGGCCCTGCTCGCCTGGCTCGGCCTGCCCGATGTGCGGCTCATCAACACGCCCTTCGCCGTCCTCATCGGCATCGTCTACGCCTATCTGCCACTGATGATCTTTCCCATCTATGTCAGCCTTGAGCGCCTCGACAAGCGGCTGCTGGAGGCCTCCGACGACCTCGGCGCCAGCCCCTTGCGCACCTTCCTGCAGGTGACGCTGCCGCTGTCGGCGCCGGGCGTCATCACCGGCTGCATGCTGGTGTTCATCCTGCTCATGGGCGAGTACCTGATCCCCGACATGCTGGGCGGCGGCAAGGTATTCTTCATCGGCAACGCGCTCGTCGATCTGTTCCTGCAGTCGCGCAACTGGCCGTTCGGCTCGGCCGTCGCCGTCGGCCTGGTGGCCGTCATGCTGCTGACGGTGACCCTCTACCTGCGCGTCACGCGCCGCGGCGCCGCGGCGCCTGACGTGTCCCTCATGTAGGGGCGCGGTATGCGGTTCTACGCCTTGGCCGTCTATATCTTCCTGTATGGGCCGATCGCGCTGGTCGCGCTGTTCAGCTTCAACAGCGGCCGGGCGGCCGGCGAGTTCCTCGGCTTCTCGGTCAAGTGGTACGCCAAAGTCGCCCACAACGTTGTGGCGCTTGACGCGCTGGTGAACAGCCTGACCGTCGCCGGCGCCTCGGCGACGGTCGCGACGCTGTTCGGCACCGCCGCGGCGCTCGCCCTGCAGCGGGTCGCCGGCACGCCGCGCCTCCTGTTCGACGCCCTCACCTATGTCGCCCTCATGGTGCCGGGCATCGCCATCGGCATCTCGACGCTGATCGCCCTCGACTTGTCGTTCGACTTCATCAACGGCCTGCTGGCCGGGCTGTGGCCGGGCGACCCGGCCGCGGCGCCCCGTCTCGGCTTCGGCTACGGCTCGATCATCGCCGCCCACAGCCTGTTCAACATGGCCCTGGTCATCGTCATCGTCCGCGCCCGCATCACCGGCATGGACCGCACGTTGATCGAGGCCTCGGCCGACCTCTACGCGACGCCGTGGGGCACCTTCCGCCAGGTGACGCTGCCCATGATCCTGCCGGCGGTCATCGCCGGCTTCCTGCTCAGCCTCACCTTCAGCTTCGACGACTTCATCATCGCCTTCTTCGTCGCGGGATCGAAGACGACTCTGCCCATCTATGTCTTCAACTCGATCCGCCGCGGGGTCACGCCGGAGACCAACGCCATCGGGACGATCGTGCTGGTGGTCTCTCTGACCCTGCTGTTCGGCTCGCAACTGCTGCTGCGCCGCGGCCAGCGCCTTGACAAGGCCAGTCGGGCCGGCGGATGAATGCCTCGCTTATGTAAGAGGGATGCCGCCATGTACACGCTCTACTGGTCACCGGGCAGCGCGTCGATGGCGCCGCATGCGGTGCTCGAGGAGATCGGCGCCGACTACCGGCTGGCCCGCGTCGACCTGTCGCCGGACAAGCCGCGCGACCCCGCCTTTCTGAAGCTCAACCCGGGCGGCAAGGTGCCGACGCTCGCGATCGACGGCGCCGGGGCGATCTACGAATCGGCGGCGATCGTCATGTACCTGGCGGACCGTCATCCGGCGGCCGGGCTCGCGCCCGGCGTCGACGATCCGTTGCGCGGCCTCTATTACCAGTGGCTCGCGCATCTGACCAACACGCTGCAGGCGGCCTATCTGCGCTATTACTATCCCGACCGGCACACGGCGAACCCGGCGCACGCGCCCGAGGTCCAGGCCAGGGCGCAGGAGGAACTGTGGACCATCTGGGGCCGGATCGACCAGGCGCTCGCCGCCGGCCCCTATCTGCTCGGCCGGCGCTTCGCCGCCTGCGACATCTACCTGCACATGCTGTCCACCTGGCGCGAACCGGTGCCTGAACTGGCGGCGCGCTGCGCCAACGTGGTCCGCTGCGCCGATCTGGTGGCGGCGCGCCCGGCCGTGCAGCGCATGCTGCGCCAGAACGACATGGCGGCCTGAGGCCGGCGGCGCGCGCGCATGGCGGCGGCGGCGCGTCCCGACGAGGTCCTCGGCTTCTGGTTCGGCGACGCCGCGCGCCCGCGCTGGTTCAAGAAGGACCCGGCCTTCGACGACGAAATCCGGCGCCGCTTCGCGACGATCCTGGCGAGCGCGACGGCCGGCGGCCTCGGCGCCTGGGAAGCGGAGCCGGAAAGCTGCCTGGCGCTGGTCATCCTGCTCGACCAGTTCCCGCGCAACCTGCATCGCGACACGGCGCGCGCCTTCGCCGCCGACGCGCGCGCGCGCGCCGTCGCCGCCGGCGCGATCGAGCGCGGCCTCGACCGCCGGGTGCCGCCCGACCGCCGCTTCTTCTTCTATCTGCCCTTCGAGCACAGCGAGGACCCGGCCGACCAGCGCCGCTCGGTGGCGCTGTTCCGGCGGCTGGCCGAGGAAGCGACCGGCGCGGCGGCGGACGCCGCCCGCGAGCGGCTCGACTACGCGATCCGGCACCAGCGGATCGTCGAGCGCTTCGGCCGTTTTCCGCACCGCAATCGCGTGCTCGGGCGCGAATCGACGGCGGAAGAAACGGCGTTCCTCGCTGAGCCCGGCTCGTCGTTCTGAGCCGCGGCGGAATATTGCCGGCCGGCCGGTGTTCATGATGCTGTCGGGGCCGATTCGGCCCTACCACCAGACATCGGAGAACCGAACAGATGAAGCGCACCCTCCTGGCCGCGGCCCTGCTGATGGCGTTCGCCACGCCGGCCTTCGCCTTCCAGTGCCCGGGCGACATGGGCAAGATCGACGCGGCCCTGGCCGCGAACCCGTCCCTGTCCGCCGAACAGCTCGCCGAGGTGCAGAAGCTGCGCGCCGACGGCGAGGCGATGCACAAGGCCGGCAAGCACCAGGATTCGGTTGACACCCTGGCCAAGGCGATGGCCATCCTGGGCATCATGTAGGCTCGGGCCGGCGACCGGCGCGGCCGAGCAACCGCGTCGGTCGCCCGGCGGCCGCGGGCGAAGCCCCCCGGAGGGCCCGCGCCATCGAAGACATCGGCCGTCGCATCACCGACCAGATCCCGCATCTGCGCCGCTATGCCCTGGCGCTGCTCGGCGATCGCGCACAGGCGGACGATCTCGTCCAGGACTGTCTGGAACGGGCGTGGAGCCGCCTCCATCTGTGGCGGCGCGGCAATCTCCGCGGCTGGCTGTTCACGATCATGCACAACCTCAACGCCAACGACCGCCGCCGCCGCCGCCGGGCGCCTTGGACGACGCCGCTCGACGAGGCGGGCGCGGCGGCCGCGACGCGGGCGACCCAGGAGGACGGCCTGGCCGTGGAGGCGCTGACGTCGGCGCTCGCCGCCCTGCCCGAGGACCAGCGCGCGGTGGTGTTGCTGGTCGGCCTCGAGGAGTTCAGCTACGCCGACGCGGCCGGCGTCCTCGGCGTGCCCGTCGGCACCGTCATGTCGCGGCTGCATCGCGGCCGCGAGCAGCTTCGCCGGCGCCTCGCCGGCGGCGCCGAGCCCGGTCTGCGGAGGGTCAAATGACCGTCCAGCCGCCGGTCGGCGACACCGATCTGCACGCGGCCGCCGACGGCCGCCTGGCGCCCGAACGCGAGGCGGCGCTCGCCGAGCATCTCGCCGCGCATCCGGAGGACGCGGAGCGGATCGCCGAGTATCGCCGGCTGAACAGCGAGCTGCACCGGGTCTACGACCCGGTCCTGGGCGAAGCGACCCCGGCGGGTTGGTCGATGTCGGGCCGGCCATCCTGGTCGCGGCGGGCGGCGGTCGCCGCCGCCGTCGCCGGGCTTCTCGTCGGCACGGCGGCCGGGTGGTTCGGGCGCGACCTGCTGCCGGTCGATGCTCCGGCTGCGCTCGGCCTGCCACGGCTCGCCGCCGCCGCGCACGGCGTCTATGCGACCGAGGTGCGCCACCCGGTCGAGGTGCCGGCCGACCAGGAGGCGCATCTCGTGCAGTGGCTGTCGAAGCGGCTCGGCGGCGAGGTGCGGGCGCCGGCGCTCGCCGCCGTCGGCTATCGGTTGATCGGCGGCCGGTTGCTGCCGGCGGACGACGGGGTCGCCGCGCAGTTCATGTACGAAGACTCGACCGGCGGCCGTATCACGCTCTACGTCAAGTCGGCCGCCGCCGGCAGCCGCGAGACGGCATTCCGCTTCGTCGAGATGAACAAGCTATCGGTGTGGTATTGGCGCGATGGGGCGTTCGGCTTCGCGCTCGCCGCCGACCTGCCGCGCCAGGCGCTGCTCGCGGTGTGCAACGAGGTTTACGCCCAACTCAACCCCGCTGGGCACGACGCCGAGGGATGAGCGGCGCGCCCTTCGATTCCGGGCTCGAACGCGGAACGGGAGACCGCTTGCGGCGGTCCCCCGTTTGGAAAGTTACCGGCCGGACTTAGTTGTCGCCGCGGCCCTGGTCGGGCGTGCCGTCGTCGCTGCCCGGGGTCGGAAGGGCGCCGAAGTCGCCGGGGCCCTGGTCGGGCGTGCCGTCGTCGCTGCCGGGAACAACGAGGGCCAGGTTGCCGCCGGTGACGAGAACGTCGCCGCGGCCCTGATCCGCAGTGCCGTCATCATCGCCGCTGCCGTTGACGTCATCGTTGCCGTCATCGTCGCTGTCGTCGTTGCTGTCGTCGTCGTGCGCATTGCCCGGACCCGAATTCGCGCTTTGGTGTCCGGAGTCGTCGCTGCCCGGACCGGAGTCGTCGCCGCCCGATCCGGAGTCGTCGCTGCCCGACCCGGAGTCGTCGCTGCCGGAGCCCGAGTCATCGCTGCCGTGGCCGCCGGAGTCGCCGCCGTTACTGCCTTTCTCGGCCAGCGCCTGGTTCAACCCGACGGTCAGGCCGTCGCGGTCGATCTGCGGCGAGGCGACGAAGGCGCAAAGGGCCAGCATGCTGGCGCAGCCGAGCAGAGCCCAGCGCCGGTACCCGCGGCGCGCCGTCGAATCGCTAACAACGTCGATATGTGTCATCTGAAGCTCCTTCGATCTCTTTCCCGTTTCGTCCGGGGCCGTCGGGCGCCGGGGTTCATGCACACAACGGCGCCGCGTTAGGGTTATTCCGCGCGATGGCGAGAAAGTTTTCGGCGACGACTACTGCGTTTCGGAGCCGGGCGCGCAGGACGCGGCGGCTTGGACCAGGCCCCAGCCGAAGATCGCGTCCTTGCCCGGCGCGCCGAGATCGACGACGCCGGCGGCCAGCAGCGCCGCGATGCTCTCGCGATCGGGCGGCGCCCCGGCCGCCAGTCGGGCGGCCACGGCGGCGGTGACGAAGGGCGCGGCAAAGGAGCTGCCGGTATGATAGGTGCCGCCGCCGGCCGCCGGCGCCCACACCCGCACGCCGGGGGCGGCAAAGTCGATATAGTCGCCGCGATTGGCCCGTTCATAGGGCTGCGACCGGTGGTCCACGGCGGTCACCGCGAGGACCTCGTCATAGGCGCCCGGATAGGCCGGGCCGCCGGTGGGGCCGTCATTGCCCGCGGCCGCGACCAGGATCGCGCCGCGCTGCGCCGCGCGCGTGACCGCGATCCGCATCAGCAGGTTGTCTTCGCCCGACAGGCTGAGGTTGATCACCGGCACCTTGGCCTCGACCAGCCAATCGAGCGCGGCGGCGACGCCGACGGCGCTGGCCGCCGGGTTTCCGTCGGCGTCCTGCTCGAACGCTTCGGCGAGATGCAGCTTGGCCGCCGGCAACAGGCCCGCCGTCGCGGCGTCGTTGCCGCCGCCGACGAGAAGGCCGGCCACCGCCGTGCCGTGCCCGGCCGGCGCCGGCGCAGCGCCGGCGCCGAGGAACGAGCGCCGGACGATGTCGCGCCCGGCGAAGGCGGCGAGCGCGCCGTCGATCCCGGTATCGACCAGGCCGACGGGCACGCCACGGCCGCAGTCGCCGGAGACATCGCCCCAGCCGACCAGGCGCCGCGCATAGTCCGGGGCGGGAAGCGATACTTGCGCCTGCTGCGGGCGATAGACCGCGTTCACGTCGGTCAGCAGGTCGGGGAAGGTCCGGCGCAGCAGGGCTCGCGCCGCCCCCGGCTGCAGGGTCGCCGGGACGCGCAGGCGGGTGACGGTGAAGCCGAGGGCGCCGAGCGGGCGCTGATCGACGACGGCGAAGCCGAGGTTGCGGACGCGCTCGAAGAACGCGGCGTCCTGGTTGATGACGACCAATTCGTCGGCGACGAAGCGATCGCGGCCATCGCGATCCGACGCGCCGCTCGACGACTGGTCGTCGTCGCCATCGTCGTCGTCGTCATCGCCGCCGCCCGAACCGGAATTGTCGTCGCCGCCCGAACCGGAGTCGTCGCCGCCGCTGCCGCTCCCCGAACCCGATTGCTCACCGCCGCCGCTCGGACCCGAGCCGCCGCCGCCGTCGTCGCCACCGCCGCCGCCGCCGCCGTCATCGCCGCCCTTGTCGGCAAGAGCGCGCCCGAGGGGGACCGGCGCGTCGGGCCCGACAACGACAATGCCGAGTGCTACGAGGGCAAGCCAACAGCCGATGAGACCGGCGCGGCGGGTCCTTCTATGGCACGCGCGGAGGCCATGCGCCGTCACGACCCGCCGTCCGCCGGCAGGACGAGGACGCTCCACGAGCCGTCGCCGGCGCGGCAGGCCAGCCCTTGCGCCACGGTCGTCGCCGCGCCCCGGGTCGCCTCGTGGCGGAACTCGCGGCAGGGAACGCCGAGGCTCGTGTCGACGCGGCCGAGCAGCGCGACCGTGCCGCGCGCGCCGCTCTCCGGGTCGTCATAGGCGAAGGGATCGCCCATCGCGTCGGCGGCCAGCGCGCGATACAGCGTTTCCTCGAACCGCTCCGCCGCCGGGTCCGCCGTGGCGGTACCGGCGAGGCGCAGGCTCTGGTCGCGCTCCGGCGCCTGGAAAACATAGCCGCCGCCGAAGCCGACGACGAGCGCGGCCAGCGAGGCGGCGAGCGGCAGCAGGCTGCGGCGCAGATCGAAGCGCCGGCCGCGCAGCGGGACGACGCGATCCCGGTCGCCGGCGGCGCCGGGATGCAGAGCGTCCAGCAGCCGCGCCGGCACCGGCTGGTGCAGGGGTTCGTCGAAGGCGCCTTTCACCGCGGCGGCGCTGCGCCGCAGCGCGGCCACGATCGCCTGCGCCTCGGCGTCGTCGCGGATCGTCGCCGCGACCGTCCGCGCCCGTTCCGGGTCGAGCTCGCCGTCGACATAGGCGACCAGCAGGCCTTCGTCCCATCGCCGTGCGTTCGATTGCTTGGTCATGGCATCACCCCGCAGCCACTTTCAGGTTCGGCGCGTCCGCCAGGGCCTTGCCGAGGGCGAGGCGGGCGCGGGCCAGGCGACTCATCACGGTGCCGATCGGAACGTCGAGGGTCTCCGCCGCCTGGCGATAGGAAAGTCCCTCGACCGATACCAGCAGGAGAACGGCCCGCTGGTCGTCCGGCAGACGGGCGACCTCGCGGCGCACCGCGACCAGGGTCGAGCGTGCCTCGAGCTCGCGGTCCAGGTCGCCGCCCGGCAGGCTGTCCGGGTCCGGTCCCTCGCCGACGCCTTCGCGCCGGCGCCGCGTCCGTATGCGATCGATCCAAACCGTCTGCACGATCCGATACATCCAACTGTCGAGGTGCGTCCCCGGCTGCCACTGATCAAGCCGCGTCAACGCCCGCTCGCAAGCGCTCTGCACGAGGTCGTCGCCGTCGTCGACGGAGCCGCTGAGCCCGTAGGCGAAGCGCCGCAGCCGGGGCAACAGGGCGATAAGTTGCTGGCGTACCGCTTCGTCCACGTCCGTTCCCCGATCCCGTCGACACCCCGACAACGCCGCGCCGGCGATTCTATTCCCGCCGGGCCACACAATAAAAACCGACCGGCCAACGCGCGGCCGGCCCGGCCCGGCGGGCCAGTCTAACCCGGATTTCTCGCCTCGGGGGCCTCGAGCACGAGCGGCACGACGCGCTCGCGCACGGCCGCGATCACCTCGTCCTGCTCGGCGCGGGTGAGCCCGGGATAGAGCGGGAGGGAGATCGTGCCCTCGCCCCACAAAGTGCTGACCGGCACCGACCGATCGAGGTCGCCGAACCGCCCTCGGTAATAGGACATGCGGGGTACCGCCCGGTAGTTGACCGTGACGCCGATCCCGCGAGCATTGAGTGCGGCGATCGCCTTGTCGCGCACCGGCGGCGGCACGTGGATCGGATACAAATGGTGCGCATGGACCACGGCCGGGGCGTCCTGGACCAGGCGGATCGGGGTGTTCCAGAAGGCTTGGCGGTAACGCTCGGCGAGCGCGCGGCGCACGGGCAGGCGCTCCCGAATGCTCCCGATTTGGTCGGGAAGTAGAGCCGCGAGCAAATCCGGCAGATTGGCCTTGACGCCCAATCGGACCATGTCCCAGTGGCGATACCGGCCATCTCGGTACCGGTCAACGGCATCCGCGGTCATGCCGTGCCGACGGGTCTGGACAAGCTTGTCGTAGAGCGCCGCATCGCGCGTGACGATGGCGCCACCCTCGCCGCAGGTGACGTTCTTGGTGGCGTAAAACGAGAAGATGGCGACGTCGGAGTGCGCCCCGGGCCGGTCGCCGTCGCGCTCGGCCTCGAACGCATGCGCACAGTCCTCGATCAGGGCAATGTCCAGGCGATGCGCCAGCGCCCGGCGCAGCCCCGCCATGTCGACCATCTGTCCGTAGAGATGGACCGGGATGACCGCGCGCGTGCGCGCCGTGACGGCGGCCGATACCAGCGCCGGCGTCACCAGCAGGGTATCCGGATCCACGTCGACGAACACCGGCGTGGCGCCGACATGTTCGACCACGTTGGCCGTGGCAATGAAGGTCATCGCCGGCACGACGACTTCGTCGCCCGGCCCGATGCCCAAGGCCAGCAGCGCCGCATGCGCGCCGTTCGTCCAACTGTTCAGCAGGAGCGCGTGCGGCGCCTCGAAGAATGCGCGGAGCTGCGCCTCGACGCCGCGACCGACGTCGCCGCTGGTCAGAAACGGCGTGGCCAACACATCGGCGACCTTCCGGCTGTCCTCGGCGGTCAGCGGATGGCGATAGAATTCGACCGGCATACCGGGTAAACCTAGGGCGCGACGGTGCGCCAGGATAGTTGCCGAACCCCCCGGAGGCGTCAAGCCATCCCCGACGTGGCCGCGTCGCGGCCGAAACTCGCAACGCGGCATCAACACTCGGACCCTGTCATGCGCCGCTGCCTGCACTGCGAGCAACGATTCGCCGGACCGGATTGGCAGTGCCCGCGCTGCGGCTGGACCCCCGAGCTGCGCGACGGGATTGCGGTGTTCGCGCCCCGTCTTGCCGATGGCGGCGGCGCCTTCGATCGGGCGACGTTCGCGCGCCTGGCCGAAACCGAGCGCGATCATTTCTGGTTCGTTGCGCGCCGCCGACTGATCGCCTGGGCGGTCGCACGGTATTTCCCCGAGGCGGTGCGTCTGCTCGAAGTCGGCTGCGGCACCGGCAACGTGATCGGCGCGCTTGCCGCGGCATCGCCGCGGCGCCGCTGCTGGGCGGCCGACGCGCGGCTCGAAGGGTTGGCCTACGCCCGCGCTCGCTGGGGCAAGGCGGTCTCGTTCGTGCAATGCGACGCGACCGACTTGCCGTTCGACGGCGAGTTCGACCTGATCGGCGCGTTCGACGTCATCGAACACATCCTGGACGACGACCAGGCGATCCGGCAGGCCCACCGGGCGCTGCGCCCCGGCGGCGGCTTGGTGCTGACCGTGCCCCAGCATCCCTGGTTGTGGAGCGTGACCGACGCCGCCGCGGGCCACGTCCGCCGCTATCGCGCCGCCGATCTTCGCCACCTGGTCGAGTCCGCGGGCTTCGCTGTCGTCCGCTCGACCTCGTTCGTCAGCTTGTTGCTGCCCCTGATGATGGCCGCCCGCGGCGGGTGGCGCCGAACGCCCCGCATCGAGGACGAATTGGCCGTGCCCGCCGCGGTCGGCCGTCTGTGCGCATGGGCGATGGCCGCCGAGGCAGGGTTGATCCGCGGCGGCATCGATCTGCCCGTCGGCGGCTCGCGGTTGGTCGTCGCCCGCCGCCAGTGATGCCGGAATGGGCGACCCGGTCGAGGCGTCCGCGGCGGGCCGCGGGGAAACCTCTTTATTTTCGGCCTTCCCTGGGCTATGAGCCTGTCCGGACATGACTGAACCCCGACTCGCCGATCGCCGCATCATCCTGGTCACCGGGGGGCTCGGCTTCATCGGCAAGACGTTCGTCCGCCGGGCGCTGGAACATGGCCATTTCGTCATCAATATCGACGCCGTCAACTACGCGGCCGACCGCAAGGCGCTGAAGGAGTTCCAGGACTGGGACACCTACCGCTTCATCACGGCGGACATCGCGGCCCTGCAGCACTTGCCCGAGTGCGATTTCCTGGTCAACTTCGCGGCCGAGAGCCACGTCGATAACTCGATCGACCGCAATTTGGAGTTCTGTCGGTCGAACTTCCTCGGTCCTCACCGCTTGCTCGAATTGATCCGCGCCAGACGGCCGCAGGATCGGCCGCGCTTCATTCAGATCGGCACCGACGAGGTCTATGGCGACATCGCGGTCGGCCGACATTCGGAAACCGATCCGCTGCGCCCTTCGAATCCCTATTCGGCCAGCAAGGCGGCGGCCGATATGCTGGTCTTGGGCTGGTGGCGGACCTACGGGATCGATTACAACATTCTGCGCATCTCGAACAATTACGGGCCGCACCAATATCCCGAGAAGCTGATTCCGAAGAGCAGCGCCCGCATGCTGCGCGGGCTGCCGGCCTTGATGCATGGCGACGGCAGCTACCTGCGCTCGTGGTTGCATGTCGAAGACACGGTCGACGCCATCATCGCGGTCATGGCGCGAGGCGAGCGCTGCACCATCTATAACGTCTGCGGCGATCTCGAGTTGTCGGTCATCGACGCCATTCGCAAGATCGCACGGCTGTTGTCGATTCCCGAGCAGCGCGCCTATATTGCGGTCGAGGATCGCGCGGGCCAGGATCTGCGCTACAGCATGGACGACAGCCGCATCCGAAGGCTCGATTGGAGGCCGCGCCGCGATTTCGATCTGACGTTGCGCGAGATCGTGCAAGGTTTCGAATTCGACCGCTTCATTTGAGCAGGCCCGGCGCCGGCGGATGCGGACGGGGGTGTGCAGTGACCGTGATTTCGGTGGTGATACCGGTGTTTCGAGAGGCCGCCTGCCTGACCGAACTGCATCGCCGGCTGAAGCATACCTTGGCGTCCTTGACGCCGGACCACGAAATCCTGTTCGTCGAGGACGGCGGCGGCGACGCGTCGTGGTCCGTCATCGCCGAGCTTGCCGCCGCTGACGTCCGGACCAAGGGACTCAAGCTCACGCGAAATTTCGGGCAGCACTACAGCATCACCGCCGGGCTGGATCACTGTCATGGCGATTGGGTGGTAGTGATGGATGCCGACCTGCAGGATCGCCCCGAAGAGATCCCGCGCCTGTATGCCAAAGCGCAGCAGGGCTATGATATCGTGCTGGCGCGGCGCGGCACGAGGCGCGATCCGCCACTCAAACGCATTACGTCATGGGTATTCTACAAGATATTCCGCTATCTGGCGGATATCGAGTACGACGGAGAGAGCGGCAATTTCCGCATCATGTCGCGCAAGGTGGTGACGAACTTTCGCGGCATGCGCGAGCAGCTGCGCTTCTTCGGCGGGCTCGTGCAGTGGATGGGCTTTCCCACCGCCAGCATCGAGGTGGAACACGCCGAGCGTTTCGAGGGCAAGTCAAGCTACACTTTCGCTAAGTTGTGGAAGCTCGCTACCGAGACCATCCTCGCCTATTCCGACAAACCGCTGCGGGTAGCTGTGCGCTTGGGCTTCCTGATGACGTTTTTTTCTTTTTGTTATGGGACGTACATCCTCGGACGTGCACTGCTTTATGGCTCGCCGATTCCCGGCTGGAACAGTCTGATCGTCTCGCTGTATTTCATTGGCGGCGTCATCATCGCAATCCTCGGCATCATCGGTATCTATCTCGGCAAGACCTTCGATGAAAGCAAGAAACGGCCACTCTATATCATCCACAAAGCTACATTTCCGGAGGGTGAGAAGGTGCGCGAATAAACCGGCCCGCCCTCCCCAAGCACCTTTTTGTACGGAAACCTGAAACATACAAAAAATGCCCCAAGATCACATCAAGGACTACTGGGAATCACAAGGACAGACTCATGGCGAGTCGCATTGGGCGTCGTGGGGCGACAACTGGATGATAGATCTAGAAATTGACACCATTGGTAAGCATATCAAGGACGGCGATCATGTGCTCGATATCGGGTGCGGCAACGGGTATGCCACTTTCAGGCAAGCCGAGGCGCACAAGCTGGGTTCCATCACTGGGGTAGATTTCGCCGCGACAATGGTGGCTGTCGCACAAGAGACCAAGGAGCAAAAGCGCTGGGGTGATAACGTTCGCTTTGTAGAGGGCGATGTCAAGTCGTTGCCGTTCCCAGACAATACCTTCGATGTGGCCTATACTACACGCGTCCTCATCAATCTGCCCACTTGGGAACAGCAAATGAAAGGAATAGCGGAATGCATCCGGGTGGTGAAGCCCGACGGAATCATCGTGCTGTCAGAAGGGTTCTGGGAACCGCTGATGTTGCTCAATGCCATGCGTGCCCTCAAGAATCTGCCCATGCTTGTCGAACATGATTTCAACCGCTACCTGAAATGCTCGGCGTTGGAAGCGTATATGCGAAAACTTGGCATGAATTACCAAATTGAGGATTTCTCTTCAATTTATTACCTGGGATCGCGCTTTCTGCGCGAGTTGGTGACCGATCCTGCGGCCTATCCAGGTTTCACCAACCCAATCAACAAATTGTTCTACGAAATTGAAAAGCAGTTCTCGGGTGGCGGGATGGGCGTGCAACAGGCGGTCGTCATTAACAAGAGTCGTTCTCTGGCTTGAAACGACTTGTCTTCAATGGTCCTGGTATAGCGACGACCACAAGTGCGCAATCTGTTCATGGCTGCGACATGCCGTACGTCCGTAATACAGTTATTGCGATATGGACTGGTTGGCATCACATGCAATTTATTGGGGTATCTCGTTTATTTACTCGTCACCTATTGGGGTGTCGAACCCAAAAAAACGATGACTTTGCTGTATGTCGTGGGCGCAACCATTGGATTTTTTGGAAATCGGCGATGGGCATTTGCTCACAAAGGGGCCCTGCTTGGAGCTGGCGTTAGATATTTTATGGTCCACGTATTTGGGTATCTGATTAATTTTCTTATCTTGTTCACGCTTGTCGACAAGCTTGGTTATTCTCATCAATGGGTTCAGGCGGCGGCGATAATCGTGGTGGCGGGGTTTCTTTTCGTGGCCTTCAAGTATTGTGTTTTCAAAAAAACGTAAAAACTCGAGATACTGCGCATAGTACATGGCGAATGAAAAATTGTGATGGACATCTCCTTCATGAGCATCGCGCCGCGACAAAGGCGCGGACGCGGCGGATCGACGGCCGGTTGCTTGGCGTTCCGCGCCGTGCCTGAGCCCGGCCGGCCGACCGGCGTCGTCGACGCGGCTCGCTCCCCCCGCCGAAGGAGCTTCGAGCTTCGGCGCATTGCGTGGCATCTCGTGGTCTTGACCGCCGTCTGCGCGCTCGCGCTGCCGCGTAACCTGGACTGGCTCTATTACAGTCTCGACGGCCAGTACCTGATGACCAATGTCGCCAACCAGTGGCTGTTCCGCGCCAACTGGCTCGGCATCGGCTGGAACCCGCTGCAGGGTCTGGGCGGACCCTGGTACCCGTTCGACGCTCGGCTGTTTCCCGGCTTCTTGTTATCCGCGGGCCTGAGCGGAGGCGGTTTGAGCCCGGTCGTCAGCCTGGCGACCATGGCGATCGAGCTGTTCGTCGCGACCTATTTTCTGGGCCGCTCGGTCGGGGCTGGACCGACCGTCGCCGCGGTCGCGGGCTGGCTCACGGTGCTTTGCATGATTCCCTTGGTCGGGCAGCAGCCGGTCTATCCGGTGATGAACCTGGCGCCGGAAATCGGCACCGTGGTTTCGGCCGGGCTGATCGCGATCGGATGCCTCTATCGCGTCGGCCCCGGCGCGGCGCTGGCCTGGGCGGCAGGGGTCTTGCTGCCGGCGATCTGGCTGGTCATGGCGGCGCCGGTCCTCACGATGATTGTCGCGCCGCCCCTGGCCTTGCTCGCGTTCGGGGCGCTGACTGCGACGGGCCGCCGGCGCGAGCTCGCAGTCAAGTTGGCTGTCGTCGTCGCTCTCGCCGGCGGCGTCGTCTTCGCCGGCCCGTTACACTTCGTCTCCGGCCTGATTTCCGATACACCGGCAGCCGTTTTCAGCGCCGACTTGCCCGCGACCGCGTCGCGGCTGGCTGACGGCTCGATCCTGTTCCAGTCCGAGCGCGGCGCAATTGGACCGTTGTTGTTTCTCGCGGCGAGCGGCGGCGGCGTGTGGGCGGCGCGCTTTGGCGCGGGTCCGCTGCGCGTATTCGGCGTGTTCGGTCTGGCCGCGCAGGCGCTCATGGTGCTTGCCAGCGCCGCCGTTGCGGCGCTGCCCCAAGGCTGGGTCGGCCCGCAGATTACCTACTTCGAGTTCGCGCTATGGCCGGTTTATGCGCTTCTGGCGGCGATCGGCCTAACCCGGCTCGGCGTCGGTTTGTGGTCGCTCGGGCGCTGGCGATCCTGTGCGCTCTCTGACTCGCGACAGGGTCGGATTGGCTACGCCCTCGCCCTGCTCGCGCTCGCCGCCGCCGCGTCGATGCCGGCGCCCTCGAACTCCGCGGCGCTACCCTGGCCGCCGGCCCGGACGCCGATCGTCGCCGCCGCGGCGGCGGCGGCGCTCGCCCCGGGCGGCCTGTTTCAGGGGCGCGTCGCCAACGTCACCGGCACGAGCCCATCCTCGCCCGCGATCTGGCTGAGTCAATCCTGGCACGACCACCTATTGACGCGCGAAACCGGCAACGATCATCGCCTGGTCGGGCTGTGGTACTTCAATGTGCCGACGCTCGAGGAATATAGCTCGACCGTCTCCCCGGCGTTCTACCTCGCGACGCGGACGCTGCTGGTCGAGCCAAGTCAGCGTCTGCTGCGCGGCATCCTGACGATTTCGCGCCCGAATCTGCGCGTCCTCGAGGCGATGGGCGTGCGCTTCGTGGTAGCGGCGGAGCCGCCGCCCGAGGGTGTGCGAGTCGTCGCGACCATGCCCACCGATTCGGCCGGCGTTCTTCGTCTGTGGGAGTTGCCGGCGCCGAACCTGACCGGCTGGTCGCCGGTACGCGTCGAACGGCCGGTAAACGGCGCAGCGCTGATCGAACGCCTGCGTGATCCGACCACCGACCTGCGCCGGGTAGTCCTGACTCACGAGATGATCGCGCCTGGGTTAGTCCCGGCGCGTCACGCCGCCATAGTCATCGAGCGAGACGGCATCAGGATTCGGGCGCTGAGCGAAGGGCGATCGGTGCTGGTCATCCCGTTCGACTACAGTCGTTGCCTCGTGCTCGGCCATGGTCGGGGCTCTGCGCGCCTGTTTCGGGCGAACTTGTTCAGCACCGGTATCGAGTTCGTCGGCGCCCTTGATCGGCCGATCCGCTTCGCCTACGGCCCCTTCACCGAGACGCGCTGCCGGCTGCGCGATCTCGCGGATTTCCGCGCCGCAGGCTACGCCGATTAGCCCGGCGGTCGGTCGCGACCTTCCGACGGCATAATCCTTGCGAGCCGTGGTGCCGACGCGCGGATTTGAACCGCGGACCTACTGATTACGAATCAGTTGCTCTACCCCTGAGCTACGTCGGCGTCGGGCCGTCCGCCGGAGACGGCGGGTACGAAGGACCGGGCGGCGGGCACGGTAATTCACCATGCCGGCGCGGTCAACTTTTGCGCGGCCAGGGTCGCCCGGTGCCTGCTCAACAGGCGACGCCGCGGTTAAAAAACAGTTAATCACATGCCGGTGTGTCGATCCGGCCGGACCGCCTGTTGCCCGCGTTCGGGGCCCCGGTTATCGTTCGGGCAAGCGCCAAATTCGACGCTTTTACTTCCTGTTACTGTTAACTGTCCGCGCCCGCGGGCGCCCAAAATGGAGAGGAACGTCATGACGACCAAGTTCACCAGGACCCTCGGTGACCTCGCCACCCGGCGGGTCGGCGGGCTTCGCGCCGCCGCCTTCGCCACGGTCGCGCTCGGCGCGCTCGGCGGCTGCGCGATTTTCGGGGGCGGCTATTCCGCCATGTCGGAGGACTGCCTCCAGCTCGAAGGCCAGGACCTGCTCGACGCGATCGAGAGCGGCAAATGCGCCCCGGCGGCCGGCGGGCTGGCGATGCGCGCCGACGAGGAGCGCGAGCGCTTCGGCCCCGAGGAGCACGAGACCTTCGACGAGCCGTCGAACCAGCCCACGAGCGAGCCCGAGGACGAGGGGGACGAGGGCGATCGGGGACAACAGACCTCGTTCGTCGACTAGAACGATCCGACGGCGCGGCCGGCCGGAGCCAGGTAGGCACGGCCGGCCGCTGCCGACTCCGGCCCGGGGGTCACGTTACCCGGCGGGCGGCGTCGACCGAGGCGCTGCCCGGCGCGATCTCGCCGATCGTGAGGAGCGCCGCCGGTGCCGCGGGGGGCCCGCCCAGCGCGGGCGCCTGCGCGTGCGCGGGGGGGCGCCAGTCGAGGCTGTCGAAGGCGCCGCAGTGGCCGCACAGGGCTCGCCACTCGGCGGCCGGCGTGCCGCATTTATCGCACATCCAGGCGGGGTCGGGGTCGGCCTGCGACGCCTCGATCAGCCAGCGCCGGACGGCGGCGGCGTCGCCCGGCGCGGCCTCCTCCAGGCGGGCCATCAGCCGGCAGATGCGCGCCGACGGGCGCGCCGCGGCGAACGCCGCCGCGAAATGGCTGCGCGCCGCGCCCCACAGGCCGGCGTCGAGCGCGGCCTCGGCCAGCGCCAGATGGCTTTCCCGATGCCGCGGGTTGAGGGCGAACAGCCTTTCGAACCGGCGCGCCCGGGCCAGCGGCGTCTCGTCGGGATGGAGCTCGGCATAGGCCACGGCCAGCGCCGGGTGCGGCGCCGCCGCCCAGCCCAGCTCGATCAATTTGGACGCGGCCCGCGCCTTGCCCGTCCGGGCGAATAGCCCGGCGAGAAGGACGCGCGCCGGCACCAGGTCGGGCGCCAGCTTCACCGCCTCGCGGGCCAGGCCGATCGCCGCGCCCGTGCCCGCGCCCGGTGCTGCGGCGACCGCCGCGCGAGCGCGCTCGGTCAGCAACACGGCGCGGCGGCGCTGCGCGGTCGCCGGGGCGACGGCCTTCAGCTTGGCGGCCTGCCGGAGCGTGCCCTCGGCGCCAGACCAGTCGCCGACGCGGAGCTGCAGGTCGAGCAGCGTCGTCGCCGCCCAGGCGGCCTTCGGCCGTTCGCGGTGGGCGCGGTCGGCGAGACGGAGCGCCTCGGCGTCGTCGCCGCCGCGCAAGGCCTGGGTGAGCAGGCCGCGCAGGCCGAGAAACGATGTCTCCGGCCGTTCGAGCATGGCGGCGAAATACTTGCGCGCCGCCGCCTCGTCGCCGTTCAACTGCGCCGTCTGGGCGGCCAGCAGCAGGGTCAGCGGCGGCTCGTTCAGCAACACCTCGGCGCGCCCGGACTGGCGCCGCGCCTCGTCGGCATCGCCGGCCGCCACCGCCACCATGCCCTGGGTCAGCGCGCGGTAGCCGCGCCGGCGGCGGCTGTCGGCGCGGGCGCGGGCGATCCGGCGCGGCGAGCGCCGCACGAAGCGCCACGCCCGATAGCCGAGCGCCGTCGCCGCCGCGACCAGCAGCACCGCCGCCAGCAGCAAGCCGACCGGAGCCTCGAGCCGGTAGCCGAGCCATTCGACCGCCACCTCGCCCGGCCGCTCGGCCAGCCACACCGCAACGGCAATGACGAGCGCGAGTTGGACGAAATAGACGAGGGCACGAAGCATCGCGCGCGATCACCCGCCGCCGGAGGTGGCCGAGACATCGGCCGGCGCCAGCCGGGCGATCGCCGCCGCTTGCAACTCCGACAGTGCGCGCTCGACCGCCAGTCGCGCCCGCGCCCGCGCGAGCCAATCCGCGGCCGCGGCAGCCCGCTCGCCGGTCAAATCGGCGAGCTCGTCGATGGCGGCGGCGAGATCGCCCGTCGCCAGGTGCGCCTCGGCGCGGGCGACGCGGGCTGCCGGGTCGTCGCCTTCGACCCCGGCGCCGACCGGGCGCAGGCTGATCAGGTCGGACAGGCGGCCGAGCAGCCGATCGCGCCAGCCACCCGAATCGCCTGCGGGGACCGGCGCGAAACCGGCGACCGCGCGCGCGACCGCCGGGAATTCGGCGCGCAGGTCGGCCGGCGTCGGGATGCCGGACTCGGCATGGGCCGCGAGCGGCGCCGTCAGGCGCTCGACCGCCGCGGCCAGCTCCGCGTCGGCGGCGGCGAGCTCGCGTAATGCCTGGAGTTCGGCTGCGAAGGGCCGCGCCTCGGCCGCCGCGGCGCGGAACTGCCCGAGCCCGAGCGCGAAGGCCGCGGCGGCGGCGCGGTCGTCGCGCACAGCGCCCGCCGTCGCCGCCAGATCGTCCACGCGCTGGTCGAGGGCCGCAAGGGCCTCGACCCTGCCGCCGAGATCGGACAGGTCGGCGCGCAATTGCGCCAGCGTCGCGGCGGTCTCCGGCGAATCGGCCGGCGCCGCCTCGCCGACGCGCCGTTCGAGGTCGGCGAGGCGGTCCGGCAGAGCGCCGAGCCAGGACGGCAGCTCCGGCCCGCCTGCCGGGCGTTCGGCCAGATCCTGCCGCAGCGCCTCGACACCCGTCTCGAGGTCCGATATGCGCCGGTCGAGGGCCGTGCCGGTCCGGTCGCTCAGCGCGTTCAGCCGCCGCTCGATGTCGGCCAGGCGATCGAGCACCGCCGGGTCGACCGCCGCCATGCTCGGCGGCGTGCCGTCCGGCCGAGGCAGCCACCAGGCCTGTCCGACGGCGACGGCGGCGGCAACCGCCGCCGCCACGGCGGCGGCCAGGAAGACCGTCGCGCCGACGCCGCGATTAGGGGTGGCCGCGGCCGCGCGCGCCGCCGGGGCTGGCGGCCGGCGGGCGGCCAGGCCTGCGTCCACTTGTTCGAGCATGCCGGGCAGGTCGGGACGCACCGCGCTGCGCACCGCCCGCCAGGGCAGCGCCGCGACGGCATCGGCCACGGCGGGGCTGAGACAGAGCGCATCGGCCGCGGCGCAGCCGGCGACCGCCTGGCCGTCGCTCGCCAGCCGGGCGAACGTGGCCGCCGTGCGCGGCGAGAAGAAGAGGACGAGGTCGAACGCGCCGCCGGCGAGCGCCGCGCGCGTTTCGGCCGTGAGCCGCGTCACCGGCTTCGCCTCGTAGATCGCGACCCGGCGCAGGTCGAATCCGGCCTCGGCGAGGACGCCCGAGAGGTCGCCCGCCACGGCGCTGCCGGCGGCGTGGAACAGCGGTCCGCCCGCCGGATCGAGCCGGTCCTTGACCAACCGCGCGAGATCGCGCACGTCGCCGCCGGCGCTAACCACCGTCGCGAAGCCGAGGCCGCGCGCGGTCGCCGCGGTGGCGTCGCCGACCGCGAAGACCGGCAGGTCGCGCCGGTCCGACAGCCGCGCGAAGGCGCGCGCGCCGTTGGCGCTGGTCAACAGCAGCGCCTGTACCCCGACGAGATCGATGGCGGCGTCCGGAATCGGCTCGACGACCAGAAGCGGCTCGATCGCCACCTCGACGCCGCGCTGGCGGAGCGCGTCGGCCAATTCGGCCGCGTCGTCGCGCGGCCGCGTGATCAGCGCGCGAAAGGGTGGCGCCTGCCGCATCAGACACGCAGCTCCAGGAACGCCGGCTCGGCCTGCGCCTTCAGCGCGGCACCCGCGGCGCGGCCGAGCGCCGCCGCCTGGGTCGCCGGCCCGCGCCGTTCGTCGCGATGCACGACGCTGCCGTCGGGCAACGCGATCAGCGCGCGCAGGCGCAGGCCATCGCCCCCGGTCTCGAGCTCGGCGAGCGCCGCGATCGGCGTGTGGCACGAGCCGTCGAGTTCGGCGAGGCAGGCGCGTTCGGCCGCCACCCGCAGGCCCGTATCGCGATCGTCGAGGGGCGCCAGCAGATCGCGCGCGGCATCGTCGTCGGCGCGGATCTCGACGCCGATCGCGCCCTGCGCGACGGCCGGCAGCATCTCCTCGGGCGCGAGCACGGCGGTGGCCCGGTCGGCGAGGCCGAGGCGGCGCAAGCCGGCGAGTGCCAGCAGCGTCGCGTCGATCTCGCCGGAAGCGAGCTTCTTCAACCGCGTCCCGACATTGCCGCGCAACGGCACCACCCGCAGGTCGGGCCGCAGCGCCAGAAGCTGCGCCTGTCGGCGCAGCGACGAGGTGCCGGCCACCGCGCCCTGGGGCAGCGTCGCGATGCTGTCGCCGCGCCGGGCGAACAGCGCGTCGCGCGGGTCCTCGCGCGGCAGCAGGCAGCCGATCGCCAGGCCGTCCGGCAACCAGGTCGGCAGGTCCTTCATGGAATGGACCGCGAGGTCGATGCGGCCGCCGATCAGCGCCTCCTCGATCTCCTTGGTGAACAGGCCCTTGCCGCCGACCTCCGCCAGGGTGCGGTCCTGCACGCGGTCGCCCGTCGTCTTGATGACGACGATCTCCGGCGCCGGCAGGTCCGGATGGGCGGCGGCGAGCCGGCGCGCGAGCTCGTTCGCCTGGGCGAGCGCGAGCGGACTGCCGCGCGTGCCGATGCGCAGGCCGCCGCCCCGAGGATGCGCCGCTATCGCCATACGTGGCAAACCATAGCAGCGCACGCCAGAGCCGCGCCACAACGCTGATGGCCGCGACCTGCCGATTCAACCTTCTCGAGGCGCGGCGCGCGCCCCGCTTGCTCGAAGCCACGGCCGCCGCAAAAAGAAAGCGCCCCGGAGGGGGCGCTTTCCGCCGCGGCCGGAAGCGAGATCACTTTTCCGGCAGCGTCTGCGTGTAGGCCAGAATGTCGACCAGATCCTGGATCGGCAGCACGTTCAGCGACACCATCCCGACGCCGGGCTGGCCGAAGCGGATCTTGTGCAACGCCTCCCAGGGGTTGTCGCGCGCCACGGTGCCGACGAATTCGGGCTCCTTTTCGTCCCCGAAATTCATCGTCTTGCCGTCAAAGCCGTGACACACGGCGCAGATCGTCTGGAAGAACGCCGCGCCACGTTGCACGCTGCCGCGCGCCGTCTTGGTCGCGCGGTCGATATAAACGTCGTCGTCGATTTGGCCGAAACTCAGGAACAGCGCCAGCTTCTCCATGGCGCTGTGCGGCATCAACACATCGGTCAGCGCATGGGTCTTGTCCATGATGATGTTGTGGAGCGCCTCCGGCGAGCGGCCGGCCACGCCAAACACGCCCTTGATCCCGGTGAGGTGCGAGCCCTTGGCGTAGGCGCCGTCCACGCCCCTGTAATCCCAACCGTGGCATTCCTTGCAGCGCCAGGTCGTTGCGTCCTTCTGCTTGCCCGCCGCGGGATAGGCGGGATGGTTGCCGGCCGGCGGCTCCCGCTCCATCACCTCCATCCAGTTGTCGTAAAGCTGGCCGCCGCGGCCGATGTCCCAGATGTTCGTCAGCTCGTGGGCCTCGAGACTGGGCTGGGTCTCGACCTCCTGGGCCACGGCGGAACCCGGCACGAGCAAAAGCAATAATCCGGCCGCCAGCATCCCGGTCAGGCCGAGAACGGCAGGCCCGGCAAATCCACCACAAAAAGACGAATAGCGTTTCATGATCCCCCTCCTCATCGGTTTTGTTGCCAATGCCGTGCTGCAGACGTCGGCGCCGGCGAGCCGGACACGGCAAACAACACAGTTTGTCACTCTATGCCCGACCGGTCGAGCGCGGCATTGATCCAGGTCAAGCACGGCGCGGCTACGGTGGCGGCCGGGGGCGGCACGCGGTACAGTCCGGCCGCATGATCATGCTGGGCATCGAGACGAGCTGCGACGAGACGGCGGCGGCGGTGGTCAACGACCGGCGCGAGGTGCTGGCCGACCTCGTACTGTCGCAACAGGCGCTGCACCGGCCCTATGGCGGGATCGTGCCGGAGATCGCGGCGCGCAGCCACCTCGACCACCTCGACCGGCTGATCGGCGAGGCGCTGGCGGCGGCCGGGGTCGGCTTCGCCGAGCTCGACGGCGTCGCCGCCACCGGCGGGCCGGGGCTGATCGGCGGCCTCGTCGTCGGGGTGATGACGGCAAAGGCGATCGCGGCCGTCCGCGGCCTGCCGTTCGTGGCGGTCAACCATCTGGAAGGCCACGCGCTCACCGCCCGCCTGACCGACGACGTCGCGTTCCCGTATCTATTGCTGCTCGTCTCGGGCGGGCATTGCCAGCTTCTGGTCGTCGAGGGGGTCGGCCGATACCGCCGCCTCGGCACCACCCTGGACGACGCCGTCGGCGAGGCCTTCGACAAGGCGGCGAAGCTGCTCGGCCTCGGCTATCCGGGCGGGCCGGAAGTGGAACGGGCGGCGGCGCGCGCCGGCGATGCCGGTCGCTTCGCTCTGCCGCGGCCGATGCGCGGGCGGCCCGGCTGCGACTTCTCCTTTGCCGGGCTGAAGACCGCGCTGCGCCAGCGCGTCGCCGCGCTGGTCCCGGACGGCGGCCTCGACGAGCGCGACCGCGACGACCTGGCGGCGGCGTTCCAGGCGGCCGTCGCCGACGTGCTGGCCGACCGCACGCAGAACGCCCTGCGGATCGTCCGCGCCGAGCGGCCGGAGGTCGGCGTGCTGGTGCTGGCCGGCGGCGTCGCCGCCAACCGCTTCTTGCGCGCCCGCCTCGAGACCGTGGCCGCCGCGGCGGGCCTGCGCCTGGTCGCGCCGCCGCCGCGCTTATGCACCGACAACGCGGCGATGATCGCATGGGCGGGGCTCGAGCGGCTGCGCCTGGGTCTCCGCGACGGTCTCGACTTCGCGCCGCGGCCGCGCTGGCCGCTCGACCCCACGGCGGCGCAGGCCGGGCAGGCGCGGCCATGACGCGCCCCGGACTGCTGGCCGCTTCGCCGGCGGCGGCGTTCGCGTCGCTCGGTGCCGTTTCCGGCTCGATCGCCACCGTCATCCTGTTCATCCTGCCCGATAGCTTGCGGTTCCAGGCGTTCGATTGGCTGGAGCTGACGCCGTTCGCGGTCGTGCCGGGGGCTGTCTTCGGCGTCGTCTTCGCCGCCGTGCTGCACCGCCGCCGCCTCGCCGGCCCGTGGTCGGGCGTGGCCTATGTCGCCGCCGCCACGGCGTCCTATCTCGCTGCCTACACCTTTGCCATCAATGCCGAGGTCGACGACCTGCTCGGCCTCCGCGGCGTGTTTTGGCTCAACGGCTTGGCCGCCGGCTTGTTGGGCGGCGCTTGTCTGGCCGCCCTGTCGGCCGCGCTGTTCCGGTTTGCCCGGCGGCTGCGCCCGTGCCTCCTCATGGCCGCCGCCGGCTGCCTGCTCGGCGCCCTGCTCGATCCGCCGCTGCGCCTGGACGACAACTTCGACAACTTCTGGCTCTGGCTCGGCTTCTTCGCCGTCTGGCAGGCCGGCTATGCCGCCGCCTTCGCCACCGCGCTGCCGGCGCGCATTGCCGCGGCCTGAGCGCCATGCAGCGCATCGGCATCGTCGGTGCCGGCGCCTGGGGGACGGCGCTCGCCTGCGTCGCGCGCCGCGCCGGGCGCGACGTCGCGATCTGGGCGCGCGAGCCCGAGGTGGCGGCGCAGATCAACGCCGCGCACGAAAATCCGATCTACCTGCCGGGGGTGACGCTCGACCCGGAGGTCCGCGCCACCGACCGCCTGGGCGAGGTCGCCGAGGCCGATGCCCTGTTCCTGGCAACGCCGGCGCAGCACCTGCGCGCCGTCGCCGGCGAATTGGCGGAGGCCGTGCCGCCCGACCGCCCGGTCGTGATCTGCGCCAAGGGAATCGAACAGGGGACGGGGGCGCTGATGACCGAGGTCGCCGCCGCCGCCCTGCCCGGCCGCCCCGCCGCCGTGCTGTCCGGCCCGACCTTCGCCGCCGAGGTGGCGCGCGGCCTGCCGACGGCGGTGACGCTGGCGGCAGGCGATGCCGCCCTCGGCCGCCGGCTGGTGGCGGCGATCGGCAGCGCCCGGTTCCGCCCCTATCTGTCGGACGACCCGGTCGGGGCCGAGATCGGCGGCGCGGTCAAGAACGTGCTGGCCATCGCCTGCGGCATCGTCGTCGGCCGGCGTCTCGGCGACAACGCGCGGGCGGCCCTGGTCACGCGCGGCCTGGCCGAGATGATTCGCCTGGCCGTGGCGCGCGGCGGCCGCGCGGAGACGCTGATGGGCCTGTCGGGGCTGGGCGACCTGACGCTCACCTGCAACGGCATTCAGTCGCGCAACCTGTCGCTCGGCATCGGGCTCGGCGAGGGGCGGCGGCTGGCCGAGCTGCTGGCCGAGCGCCGCTCGGTCGCCGAGGGCGTGTTCAGCGCCGCCGCCGTGGTCGCGCTGGCCGGCCGCCTGGGCGTCGACATGCCGATCGCGGCGGCGGTCGATGCCATCCTCAACCGCGGCGCCGACATCGACGAGACCATCGCCGGCCTGCTCGCCCGGCCGTTCCGCGCCGAGACGAGTCCGCGGGCGGGCGCGCTGGATCGCGGCACGCCGATCGGATAGTGTCCCGTCCCCGAAATTCGTCACACGAATTTCGGGGTGAACGGGCCACTAAGTTTTTGATTCTAGTGGCCTGCTTATCCCAGAAATTCGAAACGAATTTCTGGGGCAGGACACTAACTCGCCGCCGGCCGGAGGACGCCCATGCAGTTCATGATCTACTGCCTCGACAAGCCCGACGCCGCCGCGCTCCGGGCGGCGAACCGCGCCGCCCATCTCGACTATCTCAAGGGGTTCGCCGGACAGGTCATCGCCGCCGGCCCGCTCTTGAGCGACGACGGCGCCGCCATGACCGGCAGCCTGCTGCTGATGGAGTTCGCGACCGGCGCCGAGGCCGCCACCTTCGCCGCCGGCGACCCCTATGGCAAGGCGGGCCTGTTCCGCAGCGTGACGATCACGCCGTGGCGCAAGGTCCTGCCCTGAGGCGGCGCGGCATCGCCGGCGAAATAGTTGCGGCGAAATCGCTCGGGCTGTGGTGAAATCGCCCGGCACGCCCGGGCGGCGCGCCGAACGAACGCAGAAACGATGGGGAGACGACAATGGACAAGTCACACCAGCCTTTCGCAGGCATCGCAAGCGCATCGCCGGAGCGGCCGATCGATGCGCAACGCGCGGCCGATCTGACGACACTGATCGATCGCCTGCGCGCCGGCCGCATCGACCGCCGCAGCTTCCTCCGGCGATCCGGCGCGCTCGGCCTTTCGCTGGCCGCCG
This sequence comes from Dongiaceae bacterium, assembly GCA_040881945.1. Lineage (GTDB taxonomy): Bacteria > Pseudomonadota > Alphaproteobacteria > Dongiales > Dongiaceae > JBBECF01. The sequence continues at coordinate 94,299 of JBBECF010000108.1, forward strand.
GCCAGATGCTGCTCGGGGCGCTCGCCACGACGGCGGCGCAGGACACCACGCCGCGGCGCGGCGGCACCCTGGTCGCGGGATTCTCCGCCGACCCGGCCGGGTTCGACCCGGTCAGGGGCCCGAGCGGCATGTCGCACGTGGTCATCGAACAGATTTACTCGACGTTGATGGCGCTCGATCCCGACGCCAAGCCCTATCCGGAATTGGCCGAAAGCTACGACGTGTCCGCGGACGGCCTGCAATACACCTTCAAGCTGCGTCCAGGCGTGCTGTTCCACAACGGCGACGAACTGACGGCCGAGGACGTCAAGTTCAGCTTCGACCGCCTGCGCGCCAAGGACTCCGGCTATTCCTACGGCGCCCAGGTCGAAACCATCGCCGGCGTCGAGGTCATCGACAAGCACACGGTGCGGTTCAAGCTGTCGAAGCGGACCGGCCCGTTCCTCATCTACATGGCGTTCCCGGGCTCTTCGATCGTGCCGAAGAAGCTGGTCGAATCCGGCCACGACCTCAATGCCACGCCGATCGGCTCCGGCCCGTTCAAGTTCGTCAGCTACCAGCCGCGCACGGCGATCAAGTTCGAGCGCAACGCGAACTACTTCCAGGAGGGCAAGCCGTACTTCGATGCCATGGAGTATCGCATCATCTCCGACATCACGGCGCTGACCAACGCCGTCACGTCCGGCGAGATCAACTTCTCGAACGAGATTCCGCCCAAGGACTGGGCGGCGGTGCAGAGCAACCCCGACCTGGTCGGCGTCACGCTCGAGGGCTCGCGCTACAACTGGTTGCTCGCCAACACGACGAAGCCGCCGCTCGACAACCCGAAGGTCCGCCAGGCGGTCGCCCACGCCATCAACCGCGAGGCGCTGGTAAAGGGCGCCTTCTTCGGCCAGGCGACGCCGATCCTGGGCGGCGTCGTCCCGCAGTGGAACTGGGCCTATGCCGACATCCAGTACTTCAAGCCGGGCGGCGACCCGGCGGCGGCCAAGGCGCTGCTGGCCGAGGCCGGCTTCCCGGACGGCTTCGAGACCTCGATGACCATCGCCTCGTCGTTTCCCGCGCAGATGGCGATGGCGCCGATCATCCAGGCCAACCTCGCCGCCGTCGGCATCAAGGCCAAGATCGGCACCATGGAAATCCCGCGTTACTGGGACGAGGTGTGGAGCACCAGCAACTTCGACATCACGACGATGTACTGGCTCTCGCCGCTCGCCGATCCGGACGACTTCCTGGCCAACAACTATAAATGCGACATGGCCATCAACGTGCAGAAGTACTGCAGCAAGGCGATGGACGACCTGCTCGAGGCGGCGAAGACGGCGGCGACGGAGGCCGAGCGCAAGGAGCTTTACCGGCAGGTCACGCAGCTCTCGCTCGACGAGATGGGGCAGGTGCCGCTGGTCAACGGCTGGCTGCTCATCGCCCACGCGAAGGCGCTCCAGAACTATAAGCCGATGCGCACCGGATTTCTCAAGACGCTGAAGGACTCGTGGTTCGCGGGATGAGCGATTAGCGGACGCCACGAGCGCGATGCGGCCTGCGCCCTGAGCCTCCCCCGCGGCGCGGGGGAGGACGGGCGTTCCGAACCGCGGGCGCGCTCGCCGCAACCAAGCGCCGGCCGAGCATGTTTCGCCTGATCGCGTTGCGTTTCGCCATCTTCGTGCCGACGCTGTTCGCGGCGTCGATCGTGCTGTTCATCGCCATCAACGTCGTGCCCGGCTCGGCGGCGAAGGCCGCGCTCGGCATCGACGCGACGGCGCAGGCGATCGCCCGTTTCGAGGCTCAGCATGGCCTCGACCGGCCGCTCCACGTCCAGTATCTCGACTGGTTCGGCAAGGCGCTGAAGGGCGATTTCGGAACGTCGTTCCAGAACCACGTGCCGGTCGGGCCGGAGGTGCTGCTGCGCCTGCCGGTGACGCTGGAACTGGCGGTCCTCGCGTTTCTCATCGCCAACCTCATTGCCGTGCCCCTGGGCGCGCTCGCCGCCTTCTACCACCAACGCAAGACCGATGCGGCCATCACCTTCCTGGCCACGGTGTTCGGTGCCATCCCCAACTTCTGGTTGGCGACGCTCCTGATCCTCGTCTTCGCGCTGACGCTGCGCTGGCTGCCGGCCGGCGGTTACGCGTCGTTCGGCGCGAAACCGCTCACGAACCTGTCGCAAATGGTGATGCCGGCGGTCTCGCTCGGCGTCGTCTCCTCGGCGCTGTTGCTGCGCATCATGCGCACGGCGATGATCGAGGTGCTGGCCTCGGACTACATCCGCACCGCCTTCGCCAAGGGCGCCACGCGCGCCGTCGTCATCTGGCGGCACGCCATCCGCAACGCCCTTATCCCCTATCTCACTGTCGGCGCGGTCGAATTCGGCTTCCTGTTCGGCGGCGTCGTGATCATCGAGGACATCTTCCTGCTGCCGGGCATCGGCTCGCTCGTCCTCGTCGGCATCATCAACCGCGACTACCCGGTCCTGCTGGCGGCGGCGCTGGTGGTGACGGTCGTGGTGCTGACGGTAAACATGCTGGTCGACATCGTCGCCAGCCTGCTCGACCCGCGCCAGGTGCGCGCCAAGGCGGCGACATGACGGCGCGCGCGACCCGCGCCGGATGCGCCCGCCGGTACCGCTTCAATTTGCGGCGCTGGGGCCTCCTGCTCGCCGGCGGGTTCCTCACCGCGATCGTCGTTTTCGCCGCCCTGTTCGCCGACGTCGTCGCGCCCTTCTCGCCCTACGATCTCGACGTGGACACCATGCTGCAGGCGCCGAGCGCGGCGCACTGGCTCGGCACCGACGAGGTCGGTCGCGACGTGTTGTCGCGCGCCATCTTCGCGGCGCGCATCTCGATCGTCGTGGCGCTGGTCGCCGTCGGCGTCGGCCTGATCGGCGGCACCGTCATCGGCATCGTCGCCGCCTATTTCGGCGGCTGGATCGATCTTGCCCTGATGCGGCTGATGGAGCTGCTGTTCTCGTTCCCGGCCATCCTGCTCGCCGTCATCCTGTTGGCGAGCCTCGGCACCAATATCCTCAACGCCATGCTGGCGATCGGCATCATCTTCATTCCCGGCTTCTCGCGGCTGGCGCGCGCCGCCACCAACGGCGTGCTGCGCCAGCAATACATCGAGGCGGCGCGCGCGATCGGCATGTCGGACGCCCGCATCCTGATGCGCGAGATCCTGCCCAACGTGATGACGCCGCTGCTCGTCGAGGCGGCCGTCGCCTTCGCCTATGCCGTGCTGCTCGAGTCGGCCTTGAGCTTCCTCGGCCTTGGGGCGCAGCCCCCGGAGCCGTCCTGGGGCAACATGCTCAACACCGGCCGCGGCTTCATGGCTCAGGCGCCGTGGCTCGGCATCGTGCCGGGCATGGCCATGTTCCTGTGCGTGCTCGGTTTCAATCTCGTGGGCGACGGCCTGCGCGATGCGTTCGATCCGCACATGCGCGACTGACATGGCCGAGGTTCGCCCGCATCGCCGCGACGACCGACCGCCGACGCTGGCGATCCGCGACCTCCGGGTCGAGATCGAGACGCGCCGTGGCCGCGCCCGCGTCGTCGAGGACATGACCCTCGAGATATGGCCGGGCGAGATCGTCGGCCTGATCGGCGAATCGGGCAGCGGCAAGACCATGACCGCCCTGGCGGTGCTCGGCCTGATGCCGCGCCAGGCCGGGATCGCGGCCGGCGGCATCGACCTCGCCGGCCGGCCCCTGACCGAGCTCGACGAGGCCGAGCGCCGCGCCGTCCGCGGCGACCGCGTCGCCTTCATCCCGCAGGACGCGCTGCGCGCGCTCAACCCGGTGCTGCGCATCGACACCCAGGTCGGGGAGCCGTACCGGATCCATCGCGCGATGCCGTGGAAGCAGGCGAAGGCGCGGGCCGTCGAGCTGTTGCGCGCCGTGCACCTGGCGCAGCCCGAGCAGCGGGCGCAGGAATATCCGCACCAGTTTTCCGGCGGCATGCAGCAGCGCGCCATGATCGCCATGGGCCTCGCGCTCGAGCCGGAATTGCTCATCGCCGACGAGCCGACAACGGCGCTCGACGTCACGGTGCAGGCGCAGGTGCTGAAGCTGCTGCGCGAGATCCGCGACACCCACGGCACCGCCATCCTGTTGATCACCCACGACCTCGGCGTCATCGCCGAGGTCTGCGACTGGGTCTATGTCATGTATGCCGGCGCGGTGCTGGAGCAGGGGCCGGTGCGGCGCATCTTCGAACGGCCGGCGCACCCCTATACCCAGGCGCTGCTGCGCGCGACGCCGACCGTGCGTAGCGTGCAGGGCGAGCTGCTGTCGATCCCGGGACAGATTCCGCCGCCTTACGAGCTGCCGAGCGGCTGCCGGTTCGCCGACCGCTGTCCGCAGCGCTTCGAGCGCTGCGCCAGCGAGCCGGCGCATCTCGAGGTCGAGCCCGGCCACACGGCGCGCTGCTGGTTGCTGGCGGCGCCCGCGCCCCGGCCCGCCGGGCAGCCGGAGAGGGCAAGTCGCGATGCCTGACGCCTTGGTCCGGCTGTGCGGCGTGAGCATGGTGTTCGTCTCCGGCCGGCTGCCGTGGACGCGGCGCGAGGTGCGCGCGGTCGACGGCATCGACCTCGACATCTTCGCCGGCGAGACGCTCGGCATCGTCGGCGAATCCGGCTCCGGCAAATCGACGCTGCTGCGGCTCGTCTTGCGCCTGTTGCGGCCGAGCGCCGGCAAGGTGCTGTTCGAGGGCCGCGACATCGGCGGCCTCGGCGGCGCCGCGCTCAAGGCGGTGCGCCGGCGCACCCAGGCGGTGTTCCAGGACCCGGCGTCGTCCTTCAACCCGCGGCAGAACGTCGGCGAAGTCCTCAAGGCGCCGCTCGAGGTGCACGATATCGGTACGCGCGAGTCGCGCCGCCGCCAGGTTGGCGAGATGCTGGAGCTGGTTGGCCTCAACGCCACCTTCATGGACCGCTATCCGCACCAGCTCTCGGGCGGGCAGCGCCAGCGCATCGCCATCGCGCGGGCGATCATCCTGCGCCCGTCGCTGGTTGTCGCCGACGAGCCGACATCGGCCCTCGATGTCTCGGTGCAGGCGCAGATTCTCAATCTGTTCAAGCAGACCAAGCGCGAGCTGGGCCTGACCTATCTGTTCGTCAGCCACAACCTCGGCGTCATCCGCTATGTCAGCGACCGGGTGGCGGTGATGCGCTCCGGCCGGATCGTCGAGCAGGGACCGGCGCAACAGGTGTTCGCCAGCCCGGCGCACGAGTACACCCAGGCGCTCCTGGCCGCCGTGCCGGACGTGGCGCCAGTCGGGCGACCGGCATAGCGGCACGGAACAACACGGATAGAACCGAAAGGGCCAAGGCCATGCTCGAACTCAGTACTTTTTCGATCGCGGCGCGCTGCGCGCGCAGCGGGATGCTCGGCGTCGCGGTCTCGACCGCGGTTCCCGGCGTCGGCGGCATCTGTCCGTTCGTGCGCGCCGGGGTCGGCGCCGTGTCGACCCAGTCCTGGGTGAACCCGTATCTGGGCATCGACGGCATCAGGCTGATGGGCGAGGGCCTGAGCGCCCAGGCCGCCCTGGACCGGCTGCTGGCCGACGATCCGGGCCGCGATGTCCGCCAGGTCGGGCTGGTGGACAAATCCGGGGGAAGCGCGGCGTGGAGCGGACCGAACTGCACGCCGTGGTTCGGCCAGATCACCGGCCGCGACTTCGCGGTCCAGGGCAACATGCTGGTGGGCGAGCCGACGATCGCCGCCATGGCCGAGGCCTTCGGGCGGGCGGCGGCGCTCGACCTGACCGAACGGCTGCTCGTCGTCCTCGAGGCGGGACAGGCGGCCGGCGGCGACAAGCGCGGCAAACAGTCGGCGGCGTTGCGCGTCTTCCATACCGAGGAGTATCCGTATCTCGATCTGCGGGTCGACGAGCACCGCCACCCCGTGGCCGAGCTGCGGCGCGTCTACGAGGTGGCGCGCCACCAGTTGCTGCCGTTCATGCAGGGCATGCCGACGCGGGCGAACCCGCTCGGCAGCCTGGGCGACGACGTGGCGGCGGTGCTGCTGACGCCGCCGCCCTACCGGCCGGGCGGCGGCGGCGGCGCCTAGAACCGGCCAAGGGAGCGAGCGCGATGGCGTACTGGCTGCTGAAATCCGACCCCGACAGCTATCCGTGGCGGCGGATGGCGGCCGACGGGCGCACCGAATGGGACGGGGTGCGCAACCACCAGGCCGCCAACAACCTGAAGGCGATGCGCGAGGGCGACCGCGCGTTCTTCTATCACTCCCAGGCGGACAAGGCGATCGTCGGCATCGTCGAGATCGTCGAGGAATACCATCCCGACCCGAGCGATGCGAGCGGCCGTTTCGGCATGGTCGAGGTCGAGGCGGTCGGGCCGCTGCCGGCGCCGGTGACCCTGGCGCAGGTCAAGGCCGAGCCGCGCCTCAAGGACCTCGCCCTGGTCCGCCACACGCGGCTTTCGGTCATGCCGATCGACGCGCCGTCGTGGAACCTGATCTGTCGCATGGGCGGCGTAACGGGCTAGGAGCGTCCGTCCCGTTCCCTTGTTCGCCGCGGCCTTTCCGTCGATAATCGCCCCCAGGTCGGCGGCCGGACGGTCGCGAACCGTGAGCAACCCGAGCCAAACGACGGAGGCGAGCCCAGCCATGACGACCACGACCGTCTTTCCCGTGCCGGATGCCCTGGCGAAGTCCGCCTGGGTGGACGAGGCCGGCTATTTCCGCATGTACGAAAAGTCGATCGCCGACCCGGACGGGTTCTGGCGCGAGCACGGCAAGCGCCTGGACTGGATCAAGCCCTACAGCAAGATCAAGGACACCAGCTTCAGCGGCGACGTGCATGTCCGCTGGTTCTACGACGGCACGCTCAACGCCGCCGCCAACTGCCTCGACCGGCACCTGGCGAAGCGCGCCAAGCAGACCGCGATCCTGTGGGAAGGCGACAACCCGGCGGAACAGCGCAGCGTCAGCTACGCCGAGCTGCACGAGAGCGTCTGCCGGCTGGCCAACGCGCTCAAAGGCCGCGGCATAAAGAAGGGCGACCGCGTCACCATCTACATGCCGATGATCCCCGAGGCGGCGGTCGCCATGTTGGCCTGCGCGCGCATCGGCGCCATCCATTCGGTGGTGTTCGGCGGCTTTTCGCCCGATAGCCTGGTCGGACGCATCCGGGACTGCAAGTCGACCTGCCTGATCACCGCCGACGAGGGCCTGCGCGGCGGCCGCAAGGTGCCGTTGAAGGCCAACGCCGACGCGGCGCTGGCGAAGTGCCCCGGCGTCAAGACCTGCATCGTCGTGCGCCGCACCGGCGGCGCGATCAACTGGGTCGACGGCCGCGACCACTGGTACCACGAGGAATGCGCCGCGGCGTCGCCCGACTGCCCGCCGGCGGAGATGAAGGCCGAAGACCCGCTGTTCATCCTCTATACCTCGGGCTCGACCGGCCAGCCGAAGGGGGTGCTGCACACCACCGGCGGCTATCTGGTCTTTGCCGCGATGACGCACCAGTACGTGTTCGACTACCACGACGGCGAGATCTTCTGGTGCACGGCCGATGTCGGCTGGGTCACGGGGCACAGCTACATCGTCTATGGGCCGCTCGCCAACGGCGCCACCACGGTGATGTTCGAAGGCGTGCCGAATTATCCGGATTCGTCGCGCTTCTGGCAGGTCTGCGACAAGCACAAGGTGAATATCTTCTACACCGCGCCGACGGCGATCCGCGCCCTGATGCGCGAGGGCGACGGGCCGGTGCAGAAGACCGGCCGCAAGTCGATCCGCCTCCTGGGCACGGTCGGCGAGCCGATCAATCCCGAGGCCTGGCTGTGGTACTACAACGTCGTCGGCGAGGGGCGCTGCCCGATCGTCGATACCTGGTGGCAGACCGAGACCGGCGGCATCCTGATCACGCCGCTGCCCGGCGCCACGCCGTTGAAGCCCGGATCGGCGACGCGGCCGTTCTTCGGCGTGATCCCCGTGATCGTGGACGGCGAGGGCAAGCGGCTCGAGGGCGAGGCCAGCGGAAACCTGTGCATCGCCGACGCCTGGCCGGGGTTCATGCGCACGGTCTACGGCGACCACCAGCGCTTCGTGGACACCTACTTCAAGACCTACCCCGGCATGTACTTCACCGGCGACGGCTGCCGGCGCGACGCCGACGGCTATTACTGGATCACCGGCCGGGTCGACGACGTGATCAACGTCGCCGGGCACCGCCTGGGCACGGCCGAGGTCGAGAGCGCGCTGGTCGCCCACCACAAGGTCGCCGAGGCGGCGGTGGTCGGCTATCCGCACGACATCAAGGGCCAGGGCATCTATGCCTATGTCACGCTGAAGGCCGGCGAGCAGCCGACCGAGGCCCTGCGCAAGGAGTTGGTGCAGTGGGTCAGGAAGGAGATCGGCCCGATCGCCAGCCCCGACCTGATCCAATGGGCGCCCGGCCTGCCGAAGACGCGCTCGGGCAAGATCATGCGCCGAATCCTACGGAAGATCGCCGAGAACGACCATGAGCACCTCGGCGACATCTCGACGCTCGCCGACCCGGCGGTGGTCGCGGATCTGGTCGAGAACCGGATGAATAGGGCGTGAGGGGCGGGCGGCGGTCCACGCCGGCGCCGACCGCCGCTTCCCGCGGGACGAACCCTCATAAAAAAATGAACGACCTACCCCATGCGCAGCGGGAAAAAGAGATGCGGACCCGCGGGAGCGGTGCCCCGCCGCCTTGAACCGGAGAGACACCCGCCTTCGCCAAGGCTCCGGCGGGCGGGCAGAGACACAGAGCAATAGGAAAGATGTCATCACCGGGCTTGACCCGGTGATCCATGGAACCGCTTGCGCGAACGGCGCCATGGATGCGCGGGTCAAGCCCGCGCATGACAGCTTTTTCTCTCTTGGCTCTGTGGTTCAAGTCAATCAGGCAGCGCCCCGTCGCCCATGCCCCGGCGGCCTCTCCGGCGAGAGGGCAAAACCGAGCGATGAAGCCCATGTCCGGCGGGCAAGCGACACCGAAATGTCGCTTTCAGAACAGTTCGCCCGGCGGACCTTCGACACATCCCCGGATCAAATCCGGGGATGGGCTTCCGGCCTTCGCAGCCGAAGCGGCTGCTTCGGCGGAGCAGGCTCGGCCCGCAGGCGGGAGCGAGCGACTCCGCCCCCGGTCCAGGGAGGACGACCGCAGCTACGTCTCTACGATGTCAAACAGCAGGCGGCCGAGGCCGCGCGGCCAGGATAGGACCATTGTCCTATATGGTCAAGGGTCGAGTCTAGCAGGTGCTGGTGGCGCAAGGCCGCACCGTCGCCAAGACCCTGGAGATCGCGCGCGACGCTGTTCGTCGGCCGCCGCCGCAGCAGTAGTATGGCTGCGTTGTGCCCGAAGTGAAGTGAGACGAAGCGATGGACAAAAAAGTTTCGCGTGACGACAGGACAACGGCGATGGGCCTGTGGACGCAAGCGAAGACTTTCGCCAGTGCAGCCGACTTTCTGATCGGCAATGGTTGGAAGGCGCCGTCCGATGATCCAACTTACTACCTTTTGGGACACGCCATCGAGTTGGCCCTGAAGTCGTTTCTTCGCGCGAAAGGGAAGTCGCTGGACGAGCTGAAGGGGAAGGGGCTCCGCCACGACTTATCCGCTGCCTTGAAACAGGCAGAGGCTTTCGATCTGCGGGCCTATGTTGACTTGTCTACAGAGCAAAAGGCGGCCATCCGGGTACTGAGTGTATACTACGTGGACAAAGAATTCGAGTACATTGTCACCGGATTCAAACTACTGCCTACTCTGGAAATACTTCAGGAGTGCGCGAAGGCGTTGATTCACGGCGTCCAAGTTGTGGCCCGGCAGTGAAGTGAGCTTGCCGCAACGCACCCTTGTGGCCTGTAGGCGCACGCCGTTGCGCGGCAACAGCGTGAAGCCGTTGCTCTCGGCTCGGCAAAGCGCGATCGGCTTGGTCGGGCCGCCGTCTCTGTGCTATTCCGCGCTCGCCTGCGCGCACCAGGAGGGGCGGGGGCCGCCGTCGTAGGGGCGGGTGAGGCCGGCGGCCAGGATGGTGAAATGCATGCCTGGGCCCGGCGGGAGAAAGCGCGCCTGCACCCGCCGCCACGCCCTTTTCAGGTCGTCCAGCGTAATGAACCGGGCCAGAGTGCCCAACACGGCGCCGAAAGCCTTTGCGAGCCATTCCACGGCCCGATGCTACTCCAACCCGCCGGGGTTGGAAGCAGAGCCGGTATGGGCTTGCTATCGCCGGTTCGCGAGTCGGTCCTCGTACTTCGACAGGCTCAGTACGAGGACCTCATGAGGACCTCGTGTCGAGCCTGTCTAAGCAAGCGGGCATCGACCGTGTTCAGCGGTTCGACGATGGCGACGACTTAAGGAAATTGTTGAGAGTCGGGCACGAAAAGCTTCCCTCTCCCCTTGTGGGAGAGGGACCGAGGGTGAGGGGGCGCCGCCGCCGAGCGGCCGTGCCGAAGACTCGTTTGCGCGCGGACGCTAAGCCACCCCTCACCCATACCCTCTCCCACCCCTTCGAGACGCCGCCTGGCGGCGGCTCCTCAGGGTGAGGGGGGAGAGGGCTTTTCGTGTGCCCGGATTCGTAGGTTTGCTTAGTTGCCGCGGCGTGCGGCGATGACCGCCTCCTCCAGCCGCGCCGTGCCACCGCGACGCTGGCGAGCGATCCGTCGGATCGAGCTTCACGACGGGCGCCGGCGACCCCCGGCAACAGGTGCTTTTCACTTGGGCGGATTCGCGGCTAACTGGGGCCTTGGCCCAGTCCGAGGGGGAGGCGCCCGCCATGAGCACGCCCACGCCGAACGGCTTTCGTCCGACGCCGCGATCGCGGGTCAGGCGCCTGCCCAAGCGCGGACATTACGACCGCGCGACGGTCCATGCCGTGCTCGACGCCGGCGTCATCTGCCACGTCGGCTACGTCATCGACGGCCAGCCCTATGTGACGCCGACCGCCTATTGGCGGCACGGCGACCGGCTGTATTGGCACGGCTCGGCGGCGAGCCGGATGCTGCGGCACCTGGCGCCGGGCGCGCCGGCCTGCGTGACGGTGACGCATCTCGACGGCTTCGTGCTGGCGCGCTCGGGCTTTCACCACTCGATCAACTACCGCTCGGCGATGGCCTTCGGCACGGCCCGCCTGGTCGCCGACGAAGCCGAAAAGGCGACGGCCCTGGAGGCCTTCATGAACCGGCTGTGGCCCGGGCGCTGGCGCGAGGTCCGCGGACCGAACCGCAAGGAGCTGAAGGCGACGGCGATGGTCGTCCTGACGATCGACGAGGCCTCGGCGAAGATCCGGACCGGGCCGCCGATCGACGACGAGGCGGACCATGCGCTGCCCTGCTGGGCGGGCGTTCTGCCGGTGCGGACGGTGGCGGGCGAGGCCATCGCCGACCCGCGTCTCTCGGCCCGGACACCGCGGCCGGAACACCTGAGCCCCTTTGCGGCCGGCGCCGACCTGGGCGCGGCCCTGAGCGCGCTGTCCCGGCTGCGTCGTTAGCGGCGGCGCCAAGACTTGACCGCGCGGCGGCGCGGCCCACCTTTAGGCGCGCGCGGGCCGAGCGGTCTGCAATGGTTAACGGGTGGAATGCGATGGACGAGGCGGCGTGGCGGGTCAAGGTCCTGACGCTGTTTCCGGAGATGTTCCCCGGGCCGCTCGGCCTGTCGCTCGCGGGCAAGGCCCTGGCGGCGGGCATCTGGGCGCTGGAAACAGTGGACATTCGCGACTTTGCGCGCGATAAACACC